>NZ_JACHMZ010000001.1:6569423-6887115 GCF_014205165.1 Micromonospora carbonacea
GGGCAGCGCACCGTCCAGGAGGCGATCGGGCGGTGCCGGCCGCGCAGCAGGTGCCCCCCGTTGATCAGGTTGCCGATCCAGTAGACCCCCACCGTGGGGGTGCCGACGGCGGCGGCCAGGTGCAGCGGGCCGGTGTCGTTGGAGACCACCAGCGCGCAGCCGGCGTAGCAGGCGGCGAGCCCGCCGAGGCCGAGCGCGCCGACGAGCGGACGCACCGGCACGCCGGCCGCCGCGACCACCCGGTCCACCACGTCCCGTTCGGCGGGGGTGCCGGTGACCAGCACCTCGAAGCCGTCGCCGGCCAAGGCACGGGCGACCTCGGCGAACCGTTCGGCCGGCCAGCGTCGCCGCGTGTCGGTGGCCCCCGGGTGCAGGGCCACCCGGGGCCGCCCCGGCGGGCCGAGCACCCCGTCGGCCTCGGCCCGGTCGGCGGCGGTGACCGCCAGCGTGGGGACGATCCCGGCGGGCGGCGCGCCGACCAGGCCGACCACCTCCAGGTAGCGCAGCACCTCGTGCTGGTAGTAGACGTAGCGGATCCACCGGTCCAGCGGCGGGGCGTCCTCGGCGCGCAGCCCGGCGGTGACCCGCGCGCCGAGCGCGCCGACGATCGGGTTGGAGTTGCCCCCGCCGCCGTGCAGTTGCAGCGCCAGGTCGAAGCGTTCGGCGCGGGCGGCGGCCAGGAAGTCGCCCATCGGCGTCTGCGGCTCGCCCGCGACGGGCTCGCGGATGCCGGGCGCGGGCGGGACCACCAGGACCCGGTCCACCGGGCCGGGCCGGTCGCGCCAGAGCTGCGCGTGCCACGGCGCGCCGAGCAGCACGATCTCCGCCTCCGGGTACGCGGCGCGCAGCGCCTCCAGCGCGGGCAGGATGAAGATGAAGTCGCCGAGCGCGTTGGCGCGCAGCACGGCGATCCGCGCGACGCCGGGGACGCGCCCGCCGGGCGCGGCCGGTGCGGCGGCGCCGCCCAGCGGGCCGGACGTCGACGGGGTGCCCATCCCTGCCCGACCCGCTACGGCCGGTCGATCTCGTCGACGGCCGCGTCCGGGTGGTGCAGCTCCCGGTCGGCGGCCGGGTCGACGGGGGCGGGTGCGCCCGTGCCGGCGTGACCGCCGGTGCTCCCCTGCCGGCCCGCCCCCCGGTAGCCGGTGCGGCCGACGGTGATGGTGCGCGGGGTGGGCCGGGCGGCCCGGGGCAGCCGGACCCGGAGCAGCCCGTGGTCCATCACGGCGTCGATGCGGTCGGGGTCGACCCGGGCCGGGAGGCCGACGCGGTACTCGAAGCCCCGGGTCTCGAAGCCGCCGGGGATGCCCTGGTCGGCGTTGACCTCGGCCTCCGACCGGGCCCGGACGCACAGCTCCCGGTCGTCCAGCTCGACGGCCACCTCCTCGGGGGCCACGCCGGGCAGCCGGACGACGACCTCCCAGCCGTCGGCGGTCTCGCCCAGCTCCACCTCGGGCGGGCCGGACCGGCCGCCGCCGACGAGGCGGCTCAGCTCGGCGCGCAGCGACTGGAGCTCGCCCATCGGGTCCCAGCTCTGCTGCCGGCCGCGCCAGCCACGGCCGTCGGGCTGCTGGCTCATCGCACGTCTCCGATCCGCTGGCCGGCGGCCTGGGGCCGCAGCGAGCTGGGCGCGTCGAGGCCGGCGTCGGTGTCGACGCCGACGCCGAGCCGGTCGACCAGCTCGCCGCCGAGCCAGGCGCTCGCGCCGAGGATGGCCAGCGCGACGACCTCGATGGCGATCAGCGCGCCGCCGGCGGCCCGCGACTCGGCGTTGAGCCGGACCACCCAGACGGCGGCGAAGAGGAGGATCACCGCGAGGTTGGCGGCGGCGTGGGTGAGGCCCACCCGCTTGGCGCGGGTGCCGGTGGGGATGGCCAGCAGGTCGAACGCGCCGGCCGCCGCGGCCAGCAGACCGCCGATCAGGCCGACGGTGATGTTCCAGTACGCCACCTCGCCGAGGAAGGCCGGGCCGCCGACGGTGTCGACGACGTCGAAGATCACGGCGGTGACCAGCAGGCCGACCGGAAACGTGATCAGCATCGGGTGCACGGGGTGCCCGAGCACCTTGAGTCGGCTCTCCATCGCGGCCTCCGTTGGTCGTCCGTGCACGGTTGCGGGCTGGGCTGCTGGTTCTCGGCTGGACTGCTGTTCCGGCTCGGCTGCGCTGCGTGGGGCCGTACCCGGGACGGCCGGTGACAAACCTCGCGCTCGCGGCACTCGCTAGGCTCGACCCGACGGCCGGGCAGCGCCGCCGGGGCCGCCACCGGGATCAACGGTTACGGGGAGGCTGACGTGACGGTGGAGATCACCTCGCACGAGGAACTGCGCGAGCTGCTGGGCGCGCCGCTGCCCCGGGCGGTGACCAAGGAGCGGCGGGCCCTGCACGAGCGGGACCGGCAGTGGCTGGCGGCCTCGCCGTTCTGCCTGGTCGCCACGGCCGGCGCGGACGGGGCCTGCGACGTCTCGCCGAAGGGCGACCCGCCCGGCTTCGCCCTGGTCCTGGACGACACGACGATCGCGATCCCGGAGCGCCCGGGCAACCGGCGGGCGGACGGCTACCACAACATCGTGGCGAACCCGCACGTCGGGTTGATCTTCATGATCCCCGGCCGGACGGACACGCTGCGGATCAACGGCCGGGCCCGCCTGGTGCGCGACGCCCCGTTCTTCGACGACATGGTGGTCCGGGGCCACCGGCCCGTCCTGGCGATCGTCGTGGAGATCGAGCAGATCTTCTTCCACTGCGGGAAGGCGTTCCTCCGCTCGGAGCTGTGGCGGCCGGAGACCTGGCAGCCCGACGCGGTGCCGTCGCGGGCCCGGCTGGCCAAGGAGCTCGAGGTCCCGACGGAGAGCCTGGCCGACCTGGAGGCCTACTACGGCCCGGCCTACGAGCGCAAGATCTACGGCTGACGCGAGCGACGGGGAGGTGGCGGCATCCCCGTTTCCGGATGCCGCCACCTCCCCGACCCGACCGGGTTACCCGGCCACGCTGTGCAGGTCCTTGAGCACGGAGGCCGGCACCGGCTTGCCGAGCATGGCGCAGACGGACGCGTCGGTGGCGGCCATGGCCACGGTGTAGTAGCGGTCCCAGCCGGCGTTGGGCTCGGCGTCGAACGGCTCGGCGTTGGCGACGCTGACCACGGTGCGCCGGCCGTCGGCGGTCGCCAGGGCGATGCTGTGGTGGCCGAGGGTGTCGCCGCCGTGGCCCCACACCGTGCCGCACGCCGAGTCGAGCCTGATCAGCCCGAGGCCGTAGCCGCCCTTCATGGGGAAGTCCGCCGGCAGTTCGACCGTGGTCGTCATCTGCCTGAGCTGCGCGGCCGAGAACAGCTCGCCCCGCAGCACGGCGGAGAAGAACCGGGCGAGGTCGTCGGTGGTGGAGATGACGGCCCCGGCGGCGCCGCCCCAGCCGCCGATCGGCCAGGTGGCCGTGTCGACGTAGCCGGGCTGCGGGCCGGCGAGCTTCACCCCGTAGCCGTGGGCGTAGCCGGGGCCGGTGTGGACCGCGCGCGGGTCGGCGAAGTAGGTGTGCCGCAGGCCCAGCGGCGCGGCGATGCGCTGCCGCACCAGCTCCGGCAGGCCCTTGCCTGTCAGCTTCTCGATGATCATCCCGAGCAGCGTGTAGTTGGTGTTGGAGTAGGACCAGCCCGCGCCCGGGGCGAAGTTCGGCTCGTGCGCGAACGCCACGGCGAGCAGCTCCCGAGGGGTCCACACCCGCTGCGGGTCGCTCGCCAGGCCGGCCATGAAAGCCTCGTCGCCGGTGTAGCTGAACAGGCCGCTGGTGTGGTTGAGCAGCATCCGGACGGTGACGTTCCGGCCGTTCGGCACGACGCCCGGCAGATACCGGGAGACCGGCGCGTCCAGCTTGAGCTGCCCACGGTCCACCAGTTGCAGGGCGAGCACCGCCGTGAACGTCTTCGTGTTGCTGCCCGCCTCGAACTGGTCGCTGGCGGACATGCGTCGCCCGGTGGCGATGTCGGCGAGGCCGGCGGCCGTCCGGGTCACCCGGTGGCCGTCGCCGATCCGGGCCGCGTACCCGGGCGGGCCGACCGCCAGCATCCGGCGGGCGACGTCCTCCAGCACGGCGTCGCCGCCCGGCCGGGCGGCGGTGGACGCCACCGGGCGCTCGTCGGCCCCGGCCGTGGCGACCCCGGGGGCGGCCAGCACGGCTGCGGCGGTCGCCAGGATCGCGGTGGCGCGCACCAGGCGGGACTGCTTGGGGGTGGTTCTCCGCGTCGTCGTCATGCATTCGAGCATGTCGACCTTTCCGGGCCGGGTCATTGCCGCCCACTGCCCGACCGTCGTCCAGGGCACACCACCGCCCATGGTGGTGCCAGCACCACCAGCCCCGCTTCCGGTAGCGTCGCGGCGTGCTGATCCGGGAGTTCACCGACACCGACTGGCCCCGGGTGTGGGAGATCGTCGCCGGGGTCGTCCGGGCCGGGGACACCTTCACCTACGACCCGGCGATGACCAGGGAACAGGCGTACGACGTCTGGGTGGAACGCCCGCCCGGGCGGACCGTCGTGGCGGTCGACGGCGACCGGGTGCTCGGCACGGCCAAGATGGGCACCAACCGGCCGGGGCCGGGATCGCACGTGGCCACCGCGAGCTTCATGGTGGCGGCCGACGCGCGGGGGCGCGGGGTCGGCACGGCCCTGTGCCGGCACGCGCTGGACTGGGCGCGCGGGCGCGGCTACGCCGGGATGCAGTTCAACGCGGTGGCCGAAAGCAACCGTGCGGCGGTCGGGATCTACCGCCGGCTCGGCTTCGAGGTGGTCGGCACCGTGCCCGGCGCGTTCGCGCACCCGGCCCTGGGCCGGGTCGGCCTGCACGTCATGTACTGCGCGTTCTGACTATTCCCGCCAGCCGTCGGGGTTGTTGAACGACTCCCGGGAGATGCCCGACCCGGTGCGCGGCCAGTCGCCGAACCGCTTGTCGTGCAGGTGCGCGAAAAGGTAGCAGAGGCTCTCGCACTCGGCGTCGGTGACCGCCAGGGCGGGGTTGGCCCGCACCGCCTCGTAGAACTCGCGGCCGAGGGCGACGATGTGGCCCCGGGCGTAGAGGAAGCCGTCGTCGGAGCCGTCGGTGACGGCGTGGACGTCGGCGCGGTCGAGGTCGTAGAGCTTCCGCTCGACCACCCGGTCCAGGGCGGTCAGCTCCTCGCTCGACAGGTCGGCGGCGAGGGCACAGAGCTGTTCGACGAACGGGCTCAACCACTCGTCGAGGGCGTCCGGGTCGACGTCGTCGGCCGCCGGGTCCCGCTCCCGCAGGGCCCGGCGCAGCGCCGCCGGCTCGGGGCCCAGCCGCTCCCACGCGGCCTCCACCATGGCCCAGAACCGGGCCTCGTCCTCGACACCTGGCAGCTTCGCGGCGCCGTCCACCGAAACACTCATGGGCCGCAGGCTAGCGGTAGGCCCCGACATCCTGTCCGGCCACCGGCGACGGGGCGGTCACCGGCGGCAGAGCGGTCACCGGCGGCGGGCCAGCAGGTCGGCCACGGTGGCCGGCGAGTACACCCGGCCGCGGGCGAGCACCGCCACGACCAGCGGGGCGAGCACCGCGACCAGGCCGAGCAGCGCGGTCTGCTGGTCGGCCGACACCGGCAGCCCGAAGGCGACCAGCAGGCTGAGCACGGCGGCGCCGGCGGCGGTGACCCCGCCGACGGTCAGCAGCGGCTCGGAGGCCGCCGACGCGTGCGCGGGAACGGGGACGGGAACGGATTCGGGCATGGCGGGCCTCCTGCGGGCTCCGTCGCGGACAGTGTCGATCGTTCATTCGGTCACGCAGGCGACGATGCGCTGCGCGCCTCCGGCGGTGACGACTGTGACGACCTGCACCGTCGTACCCTCGGGGCACCAGGGCCCCGGCGGGCCGCTCGGGCCGACCGGCCCGGCCTCGCCCTGCGGCCCCCGCTCCCCCGGCGGGCCCGCCTCGCCCCTGGGCCCCTCCGGGCCGGACGCCCCCGGTGGGCCGGCCGGACCACCCGGGCCGCTCGGACCGACCGGACCAGCCGGACCGACCGGGCCGCTCGGGCCGGCGGGGCCGGACGGCCCCGGCGGGCCCTGGTCACCGCGTGGCCCCGGCGGGCCGGTGGGACCGCCGGCGCCGTCGAGGCCGGGGACCCCCGGTGGCCCCGGCGGACCGGCCGGGCCGGGATCCCCGGGTACGCCCTTCAGGTCCTCCGGGTCGACGACGCACGTCCCGCCGAGCTGGCGGACCTGCTGGCACAGTTGCTCGGCGCCGGACAGGGCGGTGGCCGCGCGGTGCTGCTGCTGCACGGTCTGCCGTCCCATCGACGCCGCCCACCAGCCGATCGTGGCGGCGATGAGGGCGGTGGCCGCCACGGCGACCACCGCGCGGCGGCGGCCGAGGCGGTTCATCCGTAGTCGTAGCTGAAGGGTCTCGTCGGTCACGCATCACCGCCTGGCTCGTGCGGACGCAGTCTCGTCAGTTCCCGCAGCAGGGAGTCGGCATGGTCCTCGGCCGCCCGCCGGGCGGACCGCGCCTCGTCCACGGCCTGCTGGAGGGTGTCGAGCCGGGCCTCGGCGGCCGAGCGGCGCACCTCCGCCTCGTCGGCGCGCCGCTCGGCCCGGTCGATGGCCTCCTGGTACTCCCTGCGGTCGGCCCGGTTCGCGTTGAGGAGGTACAGGACGACCATGACGAGCAACCCGCCGGCTCCGACCGCGCCGAGACCACCGGGCGGGACGAGAGTCGCCAGGTCCACACGACGTCAGCTCGACAGCCGGGCGGTCAACTCGTCGACGACCTTGCGGGCCATGTCCTGCGGCACCGCCGCCGCGATGGCCGCCGGGGTGAGCCCGGCGGTCGCCAGCGCCTCGGCGAGCCGCTGCGGGGACAGGCCGGCGAGCACCCCGGCGATGATGGCGGGCTCGTCCGTCCAGTCCTTGCCCTGCAGGGTGGTGACCCCGGCGACGACGCCGTCGAGGCGGGCCATCAGGTAGTCGAGCTTGGCGACGACGCTGTTGCTGGCCGCCGCCGGTCCGGCGCCGTCCGGGTCGACGGCCCGGCCCATGCTGCTCCCGCCGTAGAACGTGCCTAGGTAGACCTGGTGGATCTCGTTCTCGGCCTTCTCGCTCATGTCATCCTCCGGTGCAGGTGGGGTGATCAGTCCGATTTCGGTCAGGTAGCGGCGGAACAGCGGGGTCTGGTCCCGGCCCGCCTTGGTCGAGTCGCGGAAGAAGCTGAAGTGGGTGTGCCAGAGGTGGGAACTGTCTCCGGTGCTGCGCTTGCCCAGCCGGTCCCACCGCTTGACCGTCTTGCCGTCGGGGGAATAGATGATCTCTCTGAGGTCCCGCGTGTCGGCCGTGCCGGCGGTGCACTGCCGCACGCACCAGACCGAGAACGAACGCAGGTCGTGGGTGCTCCCGCCGGACTTCACGCTGAAGCCTCCGACGTCCAGACCGGACGCGTCGAGGGTCAGCCCCGAACTGTCCCGGGTGGACTCCACCACGGAATAGTCACCGGGCACCACGCCGTCGGAGCCGCAGTGGTAGCCGCCCCGGTGGGAGGCGTCGCCCACGATGCCGACCTCGGCAGGTTCCAGATCCTGTGGGCGTGAGGTATCGGGGTCGAGGTCCAGGTGGGCCAGGAGCAGGCTGCGGACAGCCATCAGGTTCGCCGGGGCCCGGGTCATGGGCGCTCCCTTCGGGTGATGGGGAGCCGGGCCAGATGACTACCGAGTGCGATACCCTCCGTTAGGCACAAGCCCGACCAAGTGGTGCACAACGGCGGGCATTCGACCCAAGAGTAACTAGGTCATCACGCTTTCACCAGGGCAAACGCCCCACCTTCGGATAGTGCGACCCAAGCCGACCGCCCGGACGCCCGGTCACCGCCCGTGTCGGCGACAGGGCGGCATCAGCCGGACCCGCTTGGAGATCTTGTCGTAGACGATCTCGTCGGAGCCGTCGTCCCGGCGGCCGGGACGCCGCCCCTAGGCCGACGTCGCCGGCGGACGCCGCCGCCTCCAGGCGTAAGCGAGGGCGAGGGCGACCAGGCCCAGGAGGGCGAGAGCGCCCGCGACGGCCACGCACACGGCGAGCCGGCGTTCGGCCGCCGCGACGTTCGCCGCGTGCTGGCGCAGCAGCTCGGGCGTCGGGTCCTGGTAGGGCAGCGACATCCCGGCCACCTGGAACAGGGGCAGGCACGGCAGCAGGCAGGCGGCGAGGAGCAGGAGAATCCCGACCGACAGGGCCAGGCGCGCACGCGACATCGCGCCAGACTCCCACAGCCCGGCCCTCACGGGTGGGGGTGGCTGTGGTTGCCCCGTGGGCTGCGCTGGCCGGCGAGGTACTGCTCCAGGGTCTCCCGGCGGGCGCGAATGCGTCGCTCCTGCTCCAGCAGGTCGTCGCGGACCCGTTGGGCCTGGCGAAGCACGTCGGCGCAGGGGGTCTGGCCGCCGTCGGCGGTGACGCAGGGCATGACGTCGCGCAGGATCTGCGAGGAGAGCCCCGCGGCGAGGAGGTCCTGGATGAACTCCACCTTCTCGATCGCCTCGGGCCCGTAGTCGCGGTATCCGTTGGGGAGGCGCTCGCTGCGGATGAGCCCCTGCTCCTCGTAGTAGCGCAGGGCCCGGGTGCTGGCCCCGGTAGCGTGGCTGAGCTCTCCGATGCGCACCGGTTCGTCGCCCCCTCCGGCCACCGACGCCGACTTGACCTTCACGCTGACGTCAACGTCTAGGTTAGCCGCATGACCACGGCATCCGACATGAAGGGCCGCTCCGCCCTCGTCACCGGCGGATCGAGCGGCATCGGCGCGGCGATCGCGGAGGAGCTCGCCGGGCACGGGGCAGACCTGGTGCTGGTGGCCCGCGACGCCGAGCGGTTGGCGAAGACTGCCGCCGGCCTGCGCGAGCGACACGGCGTCGCCGTGCTGAGCGTCCCCCTCGCCCTCGACGAACACGACGCTCCCGTCCGCCTGATGAAGACCGTGCAGGAGGCCGGCATCGAGGTGGAGCTGCTAGTCAACAACGCCGGCATGAGTTCGCTGGCCACGGTGGCGGACAGCGACCCCGCCACGCTGCGTCGACTGGTGGACCTCAACGTCGGCGCTCTGACCGAGTTGACCACGCTCGTGGTGACCGGGATGGTTCAGCGGGGGCACGGTTCGGTCATCAACGTCGCCAGCACCGGGGCCTACACGCCGGCACCCGTCCTGGCCGCCTACGCGGCGTCGAAGGCCTACGTCCTCTCGTTCACCCAGGCACTGTGGGCCGAGACCAGGGCCAGCGGCGTCCGGGTGGTGGCGGTGAGCCCGGGGCCGACCCGGACACCGATGAACCCCCGGCCGGGCGGCGGGAAGCGCCAGCCGGCCCAGGTCGCCCGCACCGCGCTCGCCGCGCTGGAGGGAACCGGACCTGCCGTGGTCGACGGGCAGCGCAACACGGTGACGGCCCTCGTGATCCGCATGGTGCCGCCACGATTCATGACCATGCTCGCGCTGCGGATGATGGCGCGCGGCCGCTGACCTCACCTCGTCGCCGTCGCACCGACCGGGCCCTCCCACGCACGGGAGGCCCGAAAAACAAGGCCCTGACCAGCGCTGAGCTGGCCAGGGCCTTCTGGAGCCGCCTGACGGAATCGAACCGTCGACCTACGCATTACGAGTGCGTCGCTCTAGCCGACTGAGCTAAGGCGGCAACGACCGCCAAGTGTACGGCACGCCCCGGCCGCCGCCACAGCGGGATGCCGCCCGCAACGGGAGCGGCAACGCAGCACCGGGACCCGCGACAGCGACGGCACCGCGCCCCGCCCCGGGCACCGGCATCCCGGACATCCGGCCCGTCCCTGCCCACACCCGACAGCGGATCGGCCCCGCCCGGACTACGCTGCGGCTGGTGACCGACGATCGCACCCCCGTCGACGGCCCGGCCCCTCTCGATGATCCCGACGACGAGCGGGCCTTCGCCCGCACGGCCCGCCGGCCGCGCAGCATCGACCCGCCGGAGCTGGGCTTCACCCCGCGCAGGCCGGTGCCGTGGCTCGCGCCGCTCCTGCTGATCAGCACCGGCCTGCGGACGCTGCTGGCGATGCTGTTCGGGGCGTACCTGGACAAGCGGGAGTTGCAGAACTCGCTGGAGGCCCGCATCGAGCGCCAGGTCGGGCCGGACGGCGGGCTGTGGCTCGACTACGTGGCCGACCTGGGCGACGGCTTCGACGCCACCTACTCGGTGGCGTACCTGCTCGCCCAGCCGGAGCTGACCGTCGACGGGCACCGGCTGCCCCGGGCGCAGACCCTGGTGATGGGGGGCGACCAGGTCTACCCGTCGGCGTCCTACGAGGCCTACGAGGACCGCTGCAAGGGGCCGTACCAGGCCGCGCTGCCGGTCACGCCGCCCGAGCGGCCCACCCTGTTCGCGGTCCCCGGCAACCACGACTGGTACGACGGGCTGACCGCCTTCCTGCGGCTGTTCGTCCGCTCCCGGGACCGGCACTTCGGCGGCTGGGGCACCGGCCAGTCCCGCTCGTACTTCGCCGCCGAGCTGCCCGCCGGCTGGTGGCTGCTGGGCCTCGACGACCAGTCCGGCTCGTACCTGGACGACCCGCAGCTCACCTACTTCGACGCCGTCGCGCAACGGCTGGGGCCGGACAGCCGGGTCATCCTGGCCGTGCCCGCGCCGACGTGGGTCAAGGCCGTCGACCACCCCACGGCGTACGACTCGATCGACTACTTCGTCCGCACCATCGTCGCGCCGACCGGGGCGCGGGTGCGGCTGCTGGTCTCCGGGGACCTGCACCACTACGCCCGGTACGCCGGCCCGGACCGGCAGCTCGTCACCTGCGGCGGCGGCGGGGCCTACCTGTACCCGACCCACCACCTGCCGGAGCGGATCGAGGTGCCCCCGCGCGACACCCTGTCCCGGCGGGCCAGCCGCAGCCTCCCGTACGACCTCGCGGCCACCTTCCCCGACCGGGCCCGCTCCCGCCGGTACGGCTGGGGCGTCTTCGCCCGGCTGCCGAGACGCAACCCGGGTTTCGGCACCCTGCTCGGCACGGTGCACACCCTGCTCATGCTGGCCATGGCCGGGGTGGCGGCGGGCCGGGCCGGTGGCACCGAGCAGCGGCTGCTGAGCGTCCCGCTGGTGGCGATGCTGCTGGTGACGATGCTCGGCGCGGTCTTCTTCGCGAAGCCGCCGAGCGCCGGCGGCAAGCGGCACGTACGGCACTGGATCCTCGGCGTCGCGCACGGGCTGGCGCAGGTGGCGCTCGCCGCCGCCGGCACCTGGGCCTGGCTGGCGGTGCCCCTGCACGACTGGCCGTGGCCGCTGCCGGTGGCCGCCGCGGCGGTGGTGTACGGCCCGCTGATCGGCCTCCTCGCCAGCGAGCTGGTGGCGGCCTACCTGCTGGTGGCGGGGGCGTTCGGGGTGAACGTGAACGAGCTGTTCGCCGGTCAGGGCATCGAGGACGCCAAGGCGTTCCTGCGGATGCGCATCGACCCGGACGGCACGCTCACCATCTATCCGATCGCCGTGGACCGGGTCTCCCGCGGCTGGCGGCTGAACCCCGACGACGCCCCGACCGCCTCCTGGCTGGCCCCGAAGGATCCGCTGACCCCGCGCCTGGCCGAGCCGCCGGTCGTGCTGGCGCCCTGAGCCGGCTCAGGCGTCGTAGCGCTGGTCGTGGGCCTGGCGGGAGCCGCAGACGGCGGCGCGGGAGCACATGGAG
Source organism: Micromonospora carbonacea (assembly GCF_014205165.1). NCBI lineage: Bacteria > Bacillati > Actinomycetota > Actinomycetes > Micromonosporales > Micromonosporaceae > Micromonospora > Micromonospora carbonacea. The sequence continues at coordinate 6,581,111 of NZ_JACHMZ010000001.1, forward strand.
CGCGAGCCGTCGGCGTCGAGCCGGACCGTGACCGCGTCGCGGGGGACGCTGTGGCCCACGACCCGGCCGTCGCCCTCGGGGGTCGACACCCGGCTGCCGACGGGCGGGGCGGACTCCTGGAACTTCTGGTAGAGCGGGTGCTCGTACTTCAGGCAGCACATCAGCCGGCCGCAGGCCCCGGAGATGCGCAGCGGGTTGAGCGGCAGGTCCTGGTCCTTCGCCATCCGGATCGTCACCGGCTCGAAGTCGGTGAGGAAGGTGGCGCAGCACAGGTCGCGCCCGCAGGAGCCGATGCCGCCCTGCACCCGCGCGGAGTCGCGGGCGGAGAGCTGGCGCAGCTCGACCCGGCAGTGCAGGGTGGCACCCAGGTCGCGCACGAGGGACCGGAAGTCGACCCGGTGCGGGGCGGTGAAGTAGACGGTGGTGCGGTCCCCGCCGCCGTCGGCGGTGGCGAGCACGTGGTCGACGGCGACGACCTTCATCGGTAGGCCGTGCTCGCGGATCAGCCGCTTCGCGGCCACCTTCGCCTCGGCCTTGCGCCGCCGCAGCAGCTCGTCGCGGCGCAGGTCGTCGTCGGTGGCGAGGCCGGCGAGCCGGGGGAAGCCGTCGGTGTCCTCACCGACCCACTGCGCGGCCCAGACGCACTCCGCCACCTCGGGGCCGTCGTCGGTGGGGACCAGCACCCGGTCGCCCACCTGCGGGCGGAACTCGCCCGGGTCGAGGTAGTAGAGGCGCCCGTACCGGTTGAAGCTGACCGCGCAGAGCATGCCCATGCCTTCACCCTACGACGCGGTGCGGCCCGGCACCCAGCCCCGCGTCACCACGCGGTCACCGGACCCGCAGCGGGGAGCCGTGGTAGGGGCCACCGACCGTCGACCCGCGCCAGGTGGTCTCCGCGAGGCTCGGCGACCACTGGCGTAGCAGCGTCTCCGCCCCGTCGTAGGCCACGCCGAGCACGGCCAGCACGCGGTGGGCGATGTCGGCCGCCGCGAGCAGCCCCGCCGCGCCCGGCCCGGTGTCGCCGGCAGTGGCGGGTGCGGTGGCGGCCCGCACCCGGACCGCCTCGGCGGAGCCGAGCACGTCGGCGAGCGTGCGGGCGAGCGCGAGGCGGCTGCCCTCGACCCAGTCGGCGAGGGCGTCGGCGTAGCCGGCCGTGGCCTCCAGCCGGCCCACCAGGCTCTCCGGCCCCTCGTCGAGGTGGCGCAGCAGGGCGGCGCGGGCCTGGTCGTAGGCCGAGGCGGCCGGCCCGGACCAGGCGGCGGGGTCGGTGAGGGTGCGGCACACCTCGTCGTACGCCCGGACGAGCCCGCGCACCGCGTGGCCGGCGTCGGTCAGCGGGGCGGGGTGCAGGTCGAGGAAGCCCCGCACGGCGTCGCCGGGGAGCACCTGCATGCGGCGCAGCAGCGGCCAGAGCCGGTGCCCCTCGGGCGCACCGCCGGCGAGCAGCGTGTCGACGCGGTCGAGCAGGTCGAGCCCCGGCTCGGCCAGGCGGTCGAGGGCGTCCATCACCGCTCCCGGCCGAGCCGGCGACGGACGGCGTCGTCGACCCCGGTGTAGCGGTCGGCGGCGCTGCGCACCGCGGACGCGGCGGCGGCGAGCCGGGACGCGGCGACGGTCGCCTCGCGGGCCCGGTCGCCGGTGGCGTCGGTCCACCGCCGGTGCAGGGCCCGGCCGATCTCGCCGGGCCGGCCGGGGACCTGCGCGCCGAACGCCGGGTGCGGCGGGTCGGTGGCGGTCACGGCGCGGGCCAGCGTCTCCAGGGTGGCGCTCGCCTCGTCCAGCCGGGCGGCGAGGGCGCGCAGCTCGTCCACGTCAGGCCCCCGCGAGGGGCCGGTAGGCGGCGAACGTCTCGTTGTGCAGCTTCTCCCGCGCCCACTGGGCCGCGTCGGCGGCGGCCGCCACGGCGGCGCGCACGGAGGCGGCCACGTCGCGGTGGTGGCGCTGGTGCAGGGGGCCGAGGAAGCGCACGTCGGTGATCCGGCCGTCGGCGGTGACCGCGACCTCGACCAGCCCGTCCGGGGAACGCACGGTGACCTCCACGGTCGACACCGCCTGGTCGAACTCGGCCTGCAACGCCTCGATGCGGCGGTAGCGCCGCACCGCCTCCTCGATCCAGGCCTCGTCGATCTCCCCCCGAGGCATCGCGGACTCCTCCCGGCAGTGCACTCACTGAGTGTGCCGCCACGGTCACCACGGCATCACCGGACCGTACCGCACACCAATCGGGCCTGTCGATGCCCTGTGGACGGAGCAGGGGTGGGCGGTCAGCCCTTCCAGAGGGCGAGCATCATCGCCTCCACGGCGATGCGCGGCTTGACGTTGGCCTCGATGGCGGCGCGGCACTCCAGCACGGCCTCCAGCCGGCGCAGCGCCCCCTCGGCGTGCCACTTCTGCCCGCCCGCCTCGGCCAGCGCGGCGGTGTCGGTGTGCACGGGGGCGACGGGCGCACGCAGCGCCGCGACGAGGGCGTCGCGGTAGAAGCCGGCGAGGTCGACCAGGGCCCGGTCCAGGGCGTCGCGCTGGGCGCGCGTGGCGCGCGACTTCTGCCGTTTCTCCAGGTCCTTGAGCTGGCCCTGGGCGCCGCGCAGCGCGCCGGCCGCGCCCCGGCCGGTGCCGCCCGCGCCGAGCGCCGTCTGCAACGCGGCCTTCTCCGCCTCGTCGAGTTCGGCGACGGACGCGGCGGCCTCCGCCTCGGCGGACTCGATCAGCGCGGACGCCGCGTCGAAGGCGGCGCCCACCCCGGTGAGCCGGCGCGGCACGGCGAGCACGGCGTCGCGCCGGCTGCGGGCCTGCGGGTCGCCGGCGAGCCGCCGGGCCCGGCCCACGTGCCCCTGCGCGGCCGCCGCCGCCCAGCGCGCCACGTCCGGCGCGATCCCGTCCCGGCGGACCAGCACCTCGGCCACCGCCTCGGGCGCGGGCTGCCGCAGCGGTACGACCCGGCAGCGCGACCGGATGGTCACCGACACGTCGTCGGGGTGGGTGGACGGGGCGCAGAGCAGGAACACCGTGCGCGGCGGCGGCTCCTCGACGGCCTTGAGCAGCGCGTTGCCGGCCGCCTCGGTGAGCCGGTCGGCGTCGGAGATGATCACCACCTGCCAGCGCCCGCCGGACGGGGTGCTGGCCGCCCGCAGCACCAGCGCGCGCATCTCGCCGACGCCGATGCTGAGCCCCTCGGGCGCGACGAGCCGCACGTCGGCGTGGGTGCCGGCCATCGTGGTGTGGCAGCCGGGGCAGGTGCCGCACCCGGTGCCGGAGGCGCACTGGAGGGCCGCGGCGAAGGCGCGGGCGGCCACCGAGCGGCCCGAGCCGGGCGGCCCGGTGAAGATCCACGCGTGGGTCATCCCGGCCCCGGGGTCGGCGGTGGGCTCCGCGCCGGGGGCGGCCTGCCGGAGCTGGGCGGCGGCCGCCGCGGCGGCCCGGCGCAGCGTGGCGACCGCCTCGTCCTGGCCGACCAGGTCGGCGAAGACGCCCGGCGGGCCGCCAGCGGCGGCGGCTTCCGGCGGCGCGGCTTCCGGGGCGGCGGCTGCGGAGACGTCCGGCATCAGGTGCGGTGCTCCATCGTCACCAGCTCCGAGTCGGATAACTCGGGCTGCACCGAGGTGTCGGGCCCCTGGGCGGGCCGGGGGTGCACGATCCCCGCCGGGTCGACCAGGAACTCCTCCACCCGGCGGGCGACCAGACCGGCGGTCTCCTCGACCGGGCGGGACGCGTCCAGCACCAGGTAGCGCTTCGGGTCGTTCGCGGCGAGGTCGAGGAAGGCGTACCGGACCCGCTCGTGGAAGGCGACGGACTCGGCCTCCAGCCGGTCGGCCCCCTCGTTGCGGGCGGCCACCCGGGACAGGCCGGTGTGCGGGTCCACGTCGAGCAGCACCACCAGGTCGGGCTTGAGGCCGCCGGTGGCCCAGGAGGAGAGCCAGGAGACCTCGTCGACGGGCAGGGTCCGCCCGGCCCCCTGGTAGGCCAGGGACGAGTCGACGTACCGGTCGCTGATCACCACCGCGCCCCGGACCAGCGCCGGCCGGACGACGGTGGCGACGTGGTGCGCCCGGTCGGCGGCGTAGAGCAGCGCCTCGGCGCGCGGGGACGGGCCCTCGGCGGTCGCGTCGAGCAGCAGCGCGCGGATCCGCGCGCCGACCTCGGTCGCGCCCGGCTCCCGGGTGACCACCACCTCGCGCCCCTGCCCGCGCAGCCGCTCGGCGAGCGCGGCGAGCTGCGTGGACTTGCCGGCCCCCTCGCCGCCCTCGAAGACCACGAAGAGCCCGCTGGAGACGAAGTGCTCGGCCGGCATCAGCGGGCGGCCCCGGATCGACCCCCACAGGTCGGCGAGGACCGGCACGCCCTTCTTGTCGTCCATCTGGCCGAACGCGCTGATCCCGGCGAAGATGCCGGCCGCGCCGGCGGCGAGCAGCAGCAGCCGGGTGGAGGAGACGGAGATGCCGAGGTCGGCGATGGTCAGCTTGCGGGAGCCGCCGACGCCGACGAGGAGGCTGCTCAGCGCGATGGCGAGGATCAGCACCAGCCGGGTGCCGATCTGCACCACCGCGAAGACCCGGCCGCGCACCTCGTCGGCGACCTCGCCGCCGAGCAGCGTGGTGCCGGCGAGGAAGGCCATGCCCGCGCCCGCCCCGACCAGGATCGCGCCGAGCATCGCCATGGACAGGTGCACGGCGAACGCGAGCACCACCACCGACGCGCTGGCCAGCACGATGCTCATGCCGAACCAGCGCCGCCTGGACATCTCCCGGACGATCATCGGGCCGAGCCCGATGCCCAGGGCGAGGCCGATGAACATCGCGCCGAAGAGCAGGTAGAAGGCGGCGTCACCGGCGCCGAGGGACGCGGCGAAGAACTTGGCCGTGCCGATCACGATGCCGCCGCCGGCGAACGCGCCGAAGATGCCGAGCACCAGGCCACGGACCAGCGGGGTCTGGCCGATGTATTTCCAGCCCTCGGTGAACTGGCGCATGACGCCCTGTTCGGTGCGCTCGGCCTCGCCGGCCTGCGCCTGGCTGATCTCCTTGATCCCGAAGGCGACGACCAGGGCGGTGGCGAGCCGGGAGAACGCGTTGAACCAGAGCGCGAGCTGCGCCGGCTCGGCCCAGGACGGCATCTCCCCGCCGGTGGCCCCCCGGACGCTGCGGTCGAGCAGGGCCAGGCCGAGCGCGGCGGCGATCGGGGTCAGCCCGTACGTGGTGATCAGGGTGAGCTGGTTGGCCGCCTCCAGCCGGGCGCGCGGGATGAGGTTGGGGACCGCGGCCTCCTTGGCCGGGATCCAGAGCAGGGTGATCGTCTCGATCAGGAAGGTGGCGACTGCCGCCCAGCCGACCACCAGCCCGCCGCTGGCCCCGGTGAGCGCGAACAGCGGGATGGAGGCGAACAGCAGGAAGCGCAGCACGTCGCAGATGACCATGGTCCAGCGCCGGTCGAACCGGTCGGCGAGGACGCCGGCCACCGGGCCGAGAATCAGCGCGGGCAGCAGCCGGATCGCGATCAGGGTGCCGAACGCGGCGCCCTGGGCGGTGCTGCCGGAGACCTGGGCGGCGGCGAAGACCGAGGTGGCGAGCAGGCCGAGCCAGTCGCCGAAGGAGGCGGCGCCGAGCACGATCCAGAGTCGGCGGAACGGTCGGATGCGCAGCACGGAGCGGATCGCGGCGGCCCCGGACCGGTCGGCCGGCTGCGTCCCGGCCGGCGGGGCGCCCGCCTGGGTGCCGGTGCGGCCGGTGTCCTCGGCGCCGGGCGGGCCGGCCGACGGCGACTCGCCGGGCGACTCGCCGCTGTTCTGGCTTTCGATGGCCGTACCTCCACGTGCCGGCCCAACGTTGGGCATCCCGGTGCAACACTCTAGTCCCGGCCGGAGGACTTCCCGCCCGTGACAGTGCCTGCTCGCCGAGCCTAGGCCGCAGCCGCCACCCGTCGCCGCCGGTGTCCCCGGGCCGCCGGGCGGAAGCACGCCCCGGCAGACGCGAGGCTCTTTCACAATTGACCGATCGACAGTTAGCGTGCACACGTGACCAGCGAAGGCGACAAACTGCGCGAACGCCTGGAACGGGCGACCGCCCACCTCGACCCGCCGTACGCGGTGGTCGACCTGGCGGCGTTCGACGCCAACGCGGCGGCGCTGCCCACCCGGGCCGGCGGCAAGCCGATCCGGGTCGCCAGCAAGTCCGTCCGGTCCCGCGAGCTGCTCCGCCGGGTGCTGGGCCGCCCCGGCTGGCGCGGGGTGATGGCGTTCACCCTGCCCGAGGCGAACTGGCTCGTCCGCGCCGGCGTGACCGACGACGCGCTGGTGGCGTACCCCACGGCCGACCGGGGGGCGCTCGCCGAGCTGGCCGCCGACGAGGGGCTGGCCGGGGCGGTCACGCTGATGGTCGACGGGACCGACCAGCTCGACCTCGTCGACGCGGTGTGCCCGCCGGGCCGCCGCCCCGCGCTCCGGGTCTGCGTCGACCTCGACGCGTCCTGGCGGCCCCTGGGCAGGCGGGTGCACGTCGGGGTGCGCCGCTCGCCGGTGCACAGCGCCCGGGCGGCCGGCGCGCTCGCCGCCGCGATCGCCGCCCGGCCGGGCTTCCGGCTGGTCGGCCTCATGTCGTACGAGGCGCAGATCGCCGGGCTGGGCGACGCCCCGCCGGGCCGGGCGGCCCTCGCCGCCGCGATCCGGGCCGCCCAGCGCGGGTCCTACCGCGAGTTGCTGGCCCGCCGGGGCGCGGCGGTGTCGGCGGTACGCGAGCACGCCGACCTGGAGTTCGTCAACGGCGGCGGCACGGGCAGCGTGGCGGCGACCAGCGCCGATCCCGCGGTCACCGAGGTCACCGCGGGATCGGGTCTGTACGGACCGACGCTGTTCGACGCGTACCGGGCCTGGCGGCCCACCCCGGCCGCGTTCTTCGCCTGCGCCGTGGTCCGCCGGCCGACGCCGGAGCTGGCGACCGTGCTCGGCGGCGGCTGGATCGCCTCCGGCCCGCCCGCCGGCAACCGGCTGCCCACCCCCTGGCTGCCGACCGGCCTGAAGCTGCTCGGCGCGGAGGGCGCCGGCGAGGTGCAGACCCCGCTGACCGGCCCGGCGGCGGCCGGCCTACACGTCGGCGACCGGGTGTGGTTCCGGCACGCCAAGGCCGGCGAGCTCTGCGAGCGTGTCAACGAGCTGCACCTGGTCGACGGCGACCGGATGGTCGGGACCGTCCCCACCTACCGGGGGGAGGGTCACGCCTTCCTCTAGCCCCGCCGCCGCCCGTTCAGGCGGTGGGGGCGGGGGCCGGGGTGGTGACGCCCGCAGCGGCGGCGGCCGACGCCTCCACGTGCCGGTGCAGGTATTCGCGGATGAGCGCCTTGGCCTCGGCGAGCACCCGCTCGTCGCCCTCGGCGTTGCGCCGGAAGGCCAGCTTGATCAGGGCGTCGGCGGCCTCGACGGCGATCTCCAGGCAGAACCGCAGGCGCGGCTCGTCGACCATCCCGAACCGCTCGGTGAGCACCCGGGCGAGCTGGTCGGCGATGACGCCGTTGTTGTCCCGCTGCTCGTCCAGCAGGTGCAGGTCGACCACGTCGCCGAAGTGCAGGGTGCGGAACCCGGGGACGGTGCGGTGCATCGTGATGTACTCGTCGATCCCCGCGTCGACGCCGTCCCACCAGTGCGTCAGGTCGTCCGAGGCGAACCGCTCGTCGAGCCGCTGGAGGTAGGATTCCATCGTGCGCAGGGTCAGCGCCTGCACGATCGCCCGCTTGTCCGGGAAGAACTGGTAGACCGACCCGATCGCCACCTCGGCGCGCTCGGCGAGCAGGGTCGTGGTCAGCCCCTCGTACCCCACCTCGTCGACGAGTTCGGCGCAGGCGTCCAGCATCCGCTGGACCCGCGCGACGCTTCGACCCTGGACCGGCACCCGGCGCAACGGCCCGGTCGTGGCGGCTGGTGTGGACACTCGGCGCCACCCCCCTTCGACGGATGAACATATCTGCACGTCACGAGTACGTGACTACCGGTACAACGAGCGGACCTGGATTGCGGTATTTACCAGGCACAACGTTCCTGATATGAAGACATCTCACATTCACGTCGAGGAGCGCGCATGGGCAGCACGACCCCGCCGAGCCCCCACTGGCGCAACTGGGCCGGCAACCAGCGCAGCACCGCCACCACCATCCTCCGCCCCCGTACGATCGCCGACGTCGCCGCCGCCGTCCAGGCCGCCGCCGCTGCCGGCGAGCGGATCCGGCCCGTCGGCAGCGGCCACTCCTTCACGGCCGTGGCGTGCGCCGACGACCGCCGGATGGAGCTGACCGACCTCGACACCGAGACCCGGGTCGACCGCGACCGACGCCTGGTCACCGTACCGGCAGGGATGCCCCTGCACCGACTCAACGCCCTGCTCGCCGGGCACGGGCTGGCGCTGCCCAACCTCGGCGACATCGACGCGCAGACCGTCGCCGGGGCGATCTCCACCGGCACCCACGGCACCGGCGCGGCCTACGGCTGCCTGTCGACCTTCGTCGAGGCGCTCACCCTGATCACCGGCACCGGGGAGGTGCTGCACTGCTCCGCCGACGAACACCCGGACGTCTTCGCCGCCGCCCGCGTCTCCCTCGGCGCCCTCGGCGTGCTGACCGAGGTGACCCTGCGCGTCGTCGACGCGTTCGTGCTGCGCGCCCACGAACGCCCCGCCGCCCTCGACGACGTCCTCGCCGACCTGCCCACGCTGGTCGCCGCGCACGACCACGCCGAGTTCTTCTGGTTCCCCTACACCGACCGGGTGCAGCTCAAGACCAACGACCGGGTGCCCGCCGACGACCGGCCGCTGCCCCGCTGGCGGGCCTGGCTCGACGACGACTTCCTCGCCAACACCATCTTCGCCGGCCTCTGCCGGCTCGGCCGCGCCGCGCCGCGCCTGGTGCCCGCGATCAACGCGGCCTCCGCCCGGGCGCTCAGCGAACGCACCTACACCGGCCGCTCCGACGCGGTCTTCTGCACCCCGCGCCGGGTCCGCTTCATGGAGATGGAGTACGGCCTGCCGCGCGCCGCCCTGCCCGAGGCCCTGGCCGAGGTGCGCCGCATCGTCGACAGGCTCCCGTTCAAGGTGCAGTTCCCCGTCGAGGTGCGCTTCACCGCCGGCGACGACATCTGGCTCTCCCACGGGTACGCGCGCGACTCGGCGTACATCGCCGTCCACCAGTACCTCGGCGCGCCCTACGAGCCGTACTTCCGGGCCGTCGAGGAGGCCGCCGCCGGGCTGGGCGGCCGCCCCCACTGGGGCAAGCTGCACTGGCGCGACGCGGAGTCACTGGCACCGGCGTACCCGAAGTTCGCCGACTTCCGCTCCGTCCGCCACCGCCTGGACCCGCAGGGAGTCTTCGACTCCCCCCACCTGACCACCCTCCTGGGCCCCTGACAGGCACCCCTCGCAAATCTTGGAAGAAACTGGCCCTTGGAGGGGCCGGAATCTTCCAAGATTGTCTCGACGGCGTCAGCCGGGCCAGCCGGCGGCACGCAGGGCGGCGCGCAACTGGTCCACCACCTCCTCGGGGCGGTCGCGGACGGCCCAGGACGGGAAGCGGAGCACCCGGTCGCCGTCGATCCAGAGCGCATTCTGCCGGCGCATGTCGGCCCACGCCGCGCGGGGATCGAGGTGCTGACCACCGTCGACCTCGACGTGCACCCCCCACTCGTCGAAGTAGGCGTCGAGGTAGCGACGCCGCCCGGTAGCGTCGCATCGAACCTTCTGCCGGGTCGGCTCGGGCAGCCCGGCGCGCCGGACGAGGCCCAGGAAGCCCAACTCGGCGAGGGAGTGCGCGCCGCCGGCCGCGTCTGCGGCGGTGCCCAGGATCAGCCTCCGCCGGCGGGCCCGGGGCAGCCGGTCGAGCACCCGTCGCAGGTCGTCGCCACCGACCAGGCGCTGTTGGAAGCCGGCGGCGATCACCGCCCTGGCCTCGTCGTCGCTTCCGGCCCACTGCGCGGCGTCGACGATCGACCGGGCCGGCATCGTGCGGCGGGGCTGCCCGATGGCGTACACGTCCTCGTCCGGTAGGCAGGTCGTCCGGTGTGCCACGACTCCCGGCGGCAGCGGCCCTCGCCGACGGTCGGCCGGCAGCAGCAGGTGGACGGGGCGACCGGGGAAGCCACGCAACCCACCCGCTTGGGCGGCGGTCAGCCCACCGAGCACCGCCGCCGGTCCGGCGGCGAGCACGCCGATCCACCGGAGCTGATCAGCGCCCACCGGACCGTTGTGGGTCACGAACACCGCCCGGTGCACCTGCCGCCAGCGGTGGCTGTCGACCCGGTGCCGGATCGCCTTGCGGGATAGGTGCCGCAGCGCCTGGCCGAGGCTGATCACCTCGTCCTGGTGGAAGAGCAGCCAGGTCAGCTCGTCGGCGTCGTCGCCCGGCAGCGCCCGCCGCCACCCCGCCCAGCCCCGCCCGCCACGAAGACCCACGACAGAAACCCTGCCGCACGGCCCGCCACCCCCGCTGCCCCTGTGGACAACGGCGAGATCTTGGAAGAATGTGGCCCCTCCGGGGGCCTGAGTCTTCCAAGATCTCAGGTGGTGGCTTTTCTGGGGGGTGTCGCCTTCTTGGCCGGGGTCGCCTTCTTGGTCGCCGTGGACTTCGCAGCCGCCGTCGTCTTCGTGGCGGCGGCGGTCTTCTTCGCCGCCGTGGTCTTCTTCGTGGCCGTCGTCTTCTTCGCAGCCGGGGCCTTCTTCGCCGCCGCCTTCTTCTTCGGGGCCGGGCCCTTCGCCCGCTTCTCGGCGAGCATCTCGGAGGCTTCCTCGACGGTCAGCGCCTCCGGGGTCTGCCCCCGCCGCAGGGACGCGTTGAACTCGCCGTCGGTCACGTACGGGCCGAACCGGCCGTCCTTGATCACCAGCGGCTTCTCGGTCAGCGGGTCGACGCCCATCTCCCGCAGCGGCGGCGCGGCGGCCCGACGCTGGCGGGTCTTCGGGGCGGCCAGCAGGGCCAGCGCCTCGTCCAGCGTGACGGTGAACATCTTGTCTTCCGAGTCCAGCGAGCGGAACTCGTCGCCCTGCTTGACGTACGGGCCGTAGCGGCCGTTGTTGGCGAGGACCTCCGCGCCGTCGGGGGCCACCCCAACCAGCCGGGGCAGGCTGAGCAGCTTCAACGCCTCGTCGAGGGTGAGCGAGTCCGGCGACTGCGTGCGCAGCAGCGACGACTTGCGTTCACCGCTGGCCACGTACGGGCCGAACCGGCCGGACTTGAGCAGGATCGGCTCACCGGTCGACGGGTCGTCGCCGAGCTTGCGCTCGCCGCCCCCGCCGAGGAACAGCTCGTGCACCTTCTCCGGGGTCAGCTCGTCGGGGGCCAGCCCCTCGGGGATCGGCGCCCGGTCACCCTGGCCGCCGCCCTCCTCGCCCTCACCGTGGGCCGCCGGCTCCTCGCCGGGCACGCCCCGCTGGAGGTACGGCCCGTAGCGCCCCACCCGGACGACGACCTCGCGGCCCTCGTCGTCGGTGTGCAGGGGGATCGAGTTGACGCTGCGCGCGTCGATCTCGCTGAGGTTCTCCGTGACCAGCTTCTTCAGCCCGCCGGAGCGCGCGATGTCCTGGTCACCCGCCCCGTTGGAGCTGCCGAAGTAGAACGCGGTGAGGAAGTCGACGGCGGCGTGGTCGCCACCGGCGATCTCGTCCAGCTCGTTCTCCATGCTGGCGGTGAAGTTGTAGTCGACCAGCCGGGGGTAGTGCCGCTCCAGCAGGCCGATCACCGCGAACGCCAGGAACGACGGGATGAGCGCCTGGCCGCGCTTGCTGACGTACCCCCGGTCCTGGATCGTCTGCATGATCGACGCGTAGGTGGAGGGGCGGCCGATGCCCAGCTCCTCCAGGGCCTTGACCAGCGACGCCTCCGTGTACCGCGACGGCGGCTGGGTGTGGTGGCCCTGGGCGGCCAGCTCGTCGGCGGTCAGCGGCTGGTCCTTGACCAGGTTGGGCAGCCGGCGCTCGGCGTCCTCGGCCTCGGCGTTCTCGTCGTCGGACGACTCGACGTACGCGCGCAGGAAGCCCGGGTCGGTGATCGTCTTGCCGGTCGCGCCGAAGTCGGCCTCCTCGCTGGCGGAGGAGACGGCGCGGATCCGCACCGAGACGCTGGAGCCGACGGCGTCGGTCATCTGCGAGGCGATGGTGCGCCGCCAGATCAGCTCGTAGAGCTTGAACTCCTCGCCGGACAGCTCCCGGGCCACCTCGCCCGGGGTGCGGAAGTTGTCCCCCGCCGGGCGGATCGCCTCGTGCGCCTCCTGCGCGTTCTTCACCTTGCCGGTGTAGCGGCGCGGCTCCGGCGGCACGCTGCGCTCGCCGTACAGCTCGACGATCTGCCGACGGGCCGCCGCGATGGCGGTCTCCGACAGGTTCACCGAGTCGGTACGCATGTAGGTGATGTAGCCGTTCTCGTAGAGCCGCTGCGCGGTGCGCATCGTCTGCTGCGACGAGAACCGCAGCTTGCGGGCCGCCTCCTGCTGGAGGGTGGAGGTGATGAACGGCGCGTACGGGCGGCGGCGGTAGGGCTTCTCCTCGACCCGGGTGACCGTGAACGGCCGCCCCGCGAGGCGGGCCGCCAGCCCACGCGCGCCGCCCTCGTCGAGGTGCACGACGCCCGCGCCGGGCCGCACCTTGCCGGTGGTCGGCTCGAAGTCCTTGCCGGTGGCGATCCGGTCGCCGTTCAGCGCGACGAGGGTGGCGTTGAAGGTGCGCGGCCCCTCGCCCGGCCTCGCCACAGCGAGGGTGGCCAGGATGTCCCAGTATTCGGCGGTGCGGAAGGCCATCCGCTGCCGCTCGCGCTCGACCACGATCCGGGTCGCCACGGACTGCACCCGGCCCGCCGAGAGCTTCGGCATGACCTTCTTCCACAGCACCGGGGAGACCTCGTAGCCGTAGAGCCGGTCGAGGATGCGCCGGGCCTCCTGCGCGTCGACCAGGTCCCGGTCGATCTCGCGGGGGTTGGCCACCGCCGCCTGGATCGCCGGCTTGGTGATCTCGTGGAAGACCATCCGCTTGACCGGCACCTTGGGCTTCAACGTCTCCACCAGGTGCCAGGCGATCGCCTCGCCCTCGCGGTCCTCGTCGGTGGCCAGGAAGATCTCGTCGACCTCCTTGGCCAGCTTGACCAGCTTGCTGATCTGCTGGCGGCGGTCGGGCGAGACCACGTAGAGGGCGTGGAAGCCGTTGTCGACGTCCACCCCGAGCCGGGCCCACGGCTCGCCCTTGTACTTGGCGGGCACGTCGGCGGCGTTGCGTGGCAGGTCGCGGACGTGACCGAAGCTGGCCTCCACGACGTACCCCGGGCCGAGATAGCCCGAGATCGTCTTGGCCTTCGCCGGTGACTCGACGATGACCAGACGGGTGGTCCTGGCGTTGCTCGGCACGTCTCCTGCGACCTCACTCCTGCTCGTGGCCGGCCGATCCGGGGCGCGGACCACCCGCGGTCCGCCGGAACCGCCGGCGGTCCGGATGTCCAACGTAACGCGCCGTCCGGGTTCCGGGTTTCGCGGGCGGCAAACCGCCCACGCCGCTTCCCGGGGCACCGGCGACGGTCTTGCCGGACGGCGCCACCGTACACCGTGGGTAGGCCCTCGGGCGGGCCACTGTGACGACGCCGCCTCTCGGTGGACGCCCGACCAGCCGCTCCGCCGTCGTCGCCCGACGGCCGGAGTGTCCTTGATCGGACACCGGGGGAGGCCCGGCCGGCGACGTTCCGGCCGGCTCGGGGCGTGCCGCCCCGCCCGGCTCAGCCGGCGGCGGGCCAGTCGGCTCAGGGGGCGGCGGGCCAGTCGGCGGCGGGCGCGGCGGGTGGGCGGTCGCCGATGAGGTCGGCGAGGCGGGCCAACCGGCGGCGGCCCGTGATCCGGTACGCCGGCCCGCCCGCCTGCGCGTCGAGCAGCACCGCCGGCAGGCCGACGGCGGCCAGGGCCGCGCCGGCCGGTTCCCGGCAGTGCTCGTCCGCCGCGCCGAGGCGGAGCAGGAACCCGGGCGGGTCGGCCGCCCCGGCGGCGGCCACCCAGAGCCGCAGCCGGCGGCCGTTGAGGTGGAACCCGGCGGGCGGCCGTTTCACCTCACCCGCCGTCGGCGGGTCGCGCAGCCAGGCCAGCGCGAGCGGCGCGAGGGTGCTCGCGTACGAGGTGCGCACCAGGTGCCGGCCGTCGGGGGTCGCCTCCCAGGTCGCGGCGATGCCGCGCCGGGACAGCTCGGCGACGAGCACGTGCACCCGCCAGGCGGCGTCCAGCACGATCGACAGCCGGGCGGTGCCGCCCATTCGGGACACCTCCCCTGGCCCGGCGAGCAGCCCGGCCAGGTCGGCGACGGACGGGTCCGCCGCCTCGGCGCCGAACAGGGAGAGCTGCCGCACCGGGTCGGGTGGTCGGTCGGGGGACGTCAGCGGCACTCCGGGACCTCGTCGAAGGCCTGTCTGAGCTCTTCGGAGTCGAGCCGGCTGGTGTCCAGCGCGCTGGCGTCGTACTCCTTGTCGAGGGTCTCCACGGCCGCGCGCACCCCGTCGTAGAAGGCGGTGGCCTCGCCGGTGCCCAGCCCGTCGATGGTGTCGCGGGCCCGGCCGTACGCGTCGCGCACCTTGCCCAGGGACGCCTGGAAGCGGGCCGAGATCTCCTCGCCGTGCTCGGTCTCGGGGACGCCGGCCTGGTCGATCTTGCGGCGGGCGGTCTCGCTGGCGTCCGCCGCGCCGGCAAAGAGCCGCACCAGGTTCTCCTTCGCCTGCGCCGGGGTGGTCTGCGCGGTCATCTGCTGCTGGGTGCTGCTGGTCAGCTTGTTGATCTCGGCCCGCCACGGGCTGAGCGCCTCGCAGACCGACGCCGCCCACGCCCGCGGGCTGGGGCCGCCGCCGCACGCGGCCAGCGCCAGGACGAGCGTGGCGAGGACCGCCGTCAGCTTTCCGGCGGTCGCCGCCCGGCACGTGCGCATGCGTTGCAGCGTACGGCCTCCGCGCCGTCGTGCCACGGGTCGGTTTGCCGCCCCGGGCCCGCCACGGGGGTGCGGGCTCCCGGCCGGCGGTGGTCGACCGGCCGGGAACCCGCTGTGTCACCGCTCAGGCGTTGACCGTCTCCGGCCGCTGGTCGGCGCTGCCGGCGCCGGTGCCGCTGTCGTCGGAGTCGCCCATCGCGATGCCCTTGCGCTTGCTGAACACCACCGCCGCCACGACGATCAGCGTGGCCACCACCGCGATGCCGACGCGGAGGCCGACGTTGCGGTCGTCGCCGACGCTCCACGCCACGACGGCCGGCGCGATCAGCAGCGAGACCAGGTTCATCACCTTGATCAGCGGGTTGATCGCCGGGCCGGCGGTGTCCTTGAACGGGTCGCCGACGGTGTCGCCGATGACCGTGGCGGCGTGCGACTCGGAGCCCTTGCCGCCGTACGCGCCGTCCTCGACGAGCTTCTTGGCGTTGTCCCACGCGCCGCCGGAGTTGGACAGGAACACCGCCATCAGGGTGCCGGCGCCGATCGCCCCGGCCAGGTACGCGGCCAGCGCGCCCGGCCCGAGGCCGAAGCCGACGGCGATCGGGGCGAGGATGGCGAGCAGGCCGGGGGTCATCAGCTCGCGCTGCGCGTCCCGGGTGCAGATGTCGACGACCTTGCCGTACTCGGGGCGCTGGGTGCGGTCCATGATGCCGGGCAGCTCGCGGAACTGCCGGCGCACCTCCATCACCACCGCCCCCGCCGAGCGGGACACCGCGTTGATGGCCAGCCCGGAGAAGAGGAACACCACGGCCGCGCCGATGATCAGGCCGACGAGGTTGCGCGGGTTCGCCACGTTCAGCGAGTTGAGGATCTCCGCGCCGACGTCGCCGACGCCCGCGTCCGAGTACGCCGTGCGCAGCGTGTCGGTGTACGAGCCGAACAGCGCCGTCGCCGCCAGGACGGCGGTGGCGATCGCGATGCCCTTGGTGATCGCCTTGGTGGTGTTGCCGACCGCGTCCAGCTCGGTGAGGATGCGGGCCCCGTTCTCGTCGATGTCGCCGGACATCTCGGCCACGCCCTGCGCGTTGTCGGAGATCGGGCCGAAGGTGTCCATCGCGACGATCACGCCGACGGTGGTGAGCAGGCCGGTGCCGGCCAGGGCCACCGCGAACAGCGACAGGGTGATGGAGCTGCCGCCCAGCAGGAACGCGCCGAAGACGCCCGCGCCGATCAGCAGCGCCGAGTAGACGGCCGACTCCAGGCCGACGCTGATGCCGGCGAGGATGACGGTCGCCGGGCCGGTCTGCGAGCTCTTGCCGATGTCCTGCACCGGGCGGCGGTTGGTCTCGGTGAAGTAGCCGGTGAGCGCCTGGATCGCGGCGGCCAGCACGATGCCGATGATCACGGCGGCGATGGTCACGCCGCGCGGGCCCAGCGGCGGGTCGCCGGCGTCGACGCCGAGGCTGGCCCGCCACTCGGGACCGAGCAGGTCGGCCCAGGTCGGCTTGAGGTAGACGAAGGAGGCGACCGCCACCAGCACCGCCGAGAACAGGGCGGAGAGGTAGAACGCCCGGTTGATCGCGGTGAGCCCGTTGCGGTCGGAGGCGCGCAGCCGGGTGATGAAGACGCCGACGATCGCCACCAGCACGCCGATCGTGGAGATGATCAGCGGGAGGACGAGGCCGTCGTTGCCGAACGCGGCCCGGCCGAGGATCAGCGCGGCGACCAGCGTGACCGCGTACGACTCGAAGAGGTCGGCGGCCATGCCGGCGCAGTCGCCGACGTTGTCGCCCACGTTGTCGGCGATGGTGGCGGCGTTGCGCGGGTCGTCCTCGGGGATGCCCTGCTCGACCTTGCCGACCAGGTCGGCGCCGACGTCGGCGGCCTTGGTGAAGATGCCCCCGCCGACCCGCATGAACATGGCGAGCAGGGCGGCGCCGAAGCCGAAGCCCTCCAGCACGGTCGGCGCGTCGCCCTTGAACAGCAGGACGACCAGCGCCGCGCCGAACAGGCCGAGGCCGACGGTGAGGAAGCCGACCACGCCGCCGGTGCGGAAGGCGATCTTCATGGCGCCCTCCCGGCCGCCGGTCGCCTCCCGGGCCGCGGCGGCGACCCGCAGGTTCGCGCGGGTGGCCAGCCACATGCCGGCCCCGCCGATGAACGCGCTGAACAGGGCGCCCACCACGAAGAAGGCGGACCGGCCGATCTTCACCGCCAGCTCGCTGCCGTCGGTGTCGTGCACCGGCAACAGGAAGAGCAGCACCACGGCGATCACCACGAAGATCGCGAGGGTCCTGAACTGCCGGAGCAGGTAGGCCGACGCCCCCTCCTGCACCGCTCCGGAGATCTCCTGCATGTTGGTGGTGCCCTTACCGGCTGCCAGCACGGCCTTGGTCAAGGCGGCGGCGAAGACGAGTGCCACCAGCGCGATGACCGCGGCGATGACGACGTACGTCAGGTTGGCTCCGGTAAGGGACAGTGCGCCGCCGTCGGCGGCCATGGTCCCGGACATCTGTGTCCTCCTGTACCGAACACTCGCGCCGGCCGGTGGAGACGCACGGACCGACGCCTGGATGCGGACTCGCAAGCGCGCCAACCCACTCCAGCGGACCAGCGATGAACACCCATACCCGCTGGCTGCGGGAAGGATCACTTGCTGACAACCCGCGTACTGTAGCCCTCCGTAGTGCCAGAGGTCACATTGAGGGGCACCCTGTTCGGATGATCTTCGTCGCTGTGTTACGCGAAGAATTCTGATATAAGCCCCGACCACGACGAACGGGCCGCCCTCCCGGTCGGGAGTGCGGCCCTGAGCAGGCAATCAGTGAGTTGAGCGCGGAGTCAGCCCGGACGACTGATCATGCAATCAGCGAGGGTTGAGCAGAGAGTCAGCGATGCACCGGCCATACCATGCGGACCTCCGTGCCGACGCCCTCCTCGACGGGGCGCACCTGAAGATCCTCGACGAAACCGGCCAGCAGCGCGAAGCCCACGCCGGTGGTCAGATCGTCCTCGTTGAGCGACTCGTTGGCGAGCTGGTCGGCGTCCAGCGCGGCCAGGCCGATGCTCGCCTCGATCGGCGCCCGGTCCACCACCCGCACCGCGTACGCCCCGCTGTCGGACATCTCCACGAGCACCGGATCCGGCACGTTGTACTGCCGGTGCAGGGCCACCGCCCGGGTGCACGCCTCGCCGATGGCCAACCGCACCTCGTCGAGCAGGTCCTCACGGACGCCGGCGCGGCGGGCCACCGCGACACCGACCAGCCGGGCGGTGCGCACGTGCACCGGGGCCGGCGAGAAGGAGAGCCGGACCGTCGCCATCAGGCGCCGGAGCCGGTCGGATCGGCCCCGATCGCCGCGTCGACGGTCGGGTACAACGGGAAGACCTGATCCAGGGCCGTGATCCGGAAGATCTTGAGCAGCGGCTCCTTGCCACAGACCAGCGCGAAGCTGCCGCCGGCCGCGCGCAGCCGCTTCAGCGCGCCCACCAGCACGCCCAGGCCCGTGGAGTCGAGGAAGTCGACCCGCCCCAGGTCGACCACGACGTGCCGGGCCCCGCCGTCGATCAGCTCCAGCAGCCGTTCCCGCAGGCGAGGGGCCGTGTAGACGTCGACCTCACCGCCGACCTCGAGCACCGTGTGCTCCCCCACGGCACGGGTCGCCAGCGACAGCTCCATCGGTCCTCCTCGCAAGAGTCGTAAACTCTCCTGGGCATCTAACCATCCCCGCCGGGGCCGTCCGCGAGGTCACCGGCGAAGGGCTCCCCCTTACCCACACCCCCGCCGGTCAACTCCGAACACTTGTGCGAGAGTGCAGGACATGCCCCCCGCAGCCACCGTAGCCGCAGGCCACGGCCCCGACCGCCCGCCCGGCGCGGCCCCGGCCGAGCTGCTGCGTCGGCTGCGCGCGCGCACCGGCGGCGACGCCGACCCGGTCACCCACGTCGAGCGGGTGCCGGCCCGGCCCGGCGAGCAGGCGTCGTGGCCGCCGTGGGCCCCCGAGGAACTGCGCGCGGCGTTCGCCCGCCGCGGCGTCGTCGCGCCCTGGCGGCACCAGGCCGAGGCCGCCGACCTGGCGTACGCGGGCACGCACGTCGTCGTCGCCACCGGCACGGCGTCCGGCAAGTCCCTGGCGTACCAGCTTCCCGCGCTGGCCACCCTGCTCGCCGACCCCCGGGCCACCGTGCTCTACCTCGCGCCGACCAAGGCGCTCGCCGCCGACCAGTTGCGCGCCGTCGCCGGCCTGGACCTCGACGGGGTACGCCCCGCCACCTACGACGGGGACACCCCGCGCGCCGAGCGGGAGTGGATCCGCCGGCACTCGCGGTTCGTGCTGACCAACCCCGACATGCTGCACCACGGCATCCTCCCCGGGCACGCGCACTGGTCGGGGTTCCTGCGCCGGCTGGCGTACGTCGTCGTCGACGAGTGCCACACCTACCGGGGCGTGTTCGGCTCCCACGTCGCGCACGTGCTGCGCCGGCTGCGCCGCCAGTGCGCGCGCTTCGGGCGTACCCCCGTGTTCCTGCTGGCCTCGGCCACGTCGGGTGACCCGGCGACGGCGGCCGGGCGGCTCACCGGCCTGCCCGTCGCGGCCGTCACCGACGACGCCTCGCCGCGCGGCGGGGTGACGTTCGCCCTGTGGGAGCCGCCGCTGCTGCCCGGCGACCAGGCTCCCGGGGCCGGCGGCCCGGCGGGCGGGGCCGGCGACCTCGCGCCGGTGCGCCGGTCGGCGCTGCGGGAGACCGCCGACCTGCTCGCCGACGCGGTCGCCTCCGGCGTGCGCACCCTCGCCTTCGTCCGGTCCCGCAAGGGCGCCGAGGTGGTGGCCGCCACCGCACGCCGCGCCCTCGACGAGGCCGTCCCCGGGCTCGGCGACCGGGTGGCCGCCTACCGGGCCGGCTACCTGCGCGAGGAGCGGCGCGAGCTGGAACGGGCCCTGCTGCACGGCGACCTGCTCGGGCTCGCCTCGACCAACGCGCTGGAGCTCGGCGTCGACCTCGTCGGGCTCGACGCCGTGCTGATCTGCGGCTGGCCGGGCACCCGGGCGTCCCTGTGGCAGCAGGCCGGGCGGGCGGGGCGCTCCGGCGACGAGGCCCTCGCCGTGCTCGTCGCCCGGGACGACCCGCTGGACACCTACCTGGTGCACCACCCGGAGGCCCTGTTCGGCCGTCCCGTCGAGGCCACCGTGCTCGACCCGGCCAACCCGTACGTGCTCGCCCCGCAGCTCGCCTGCGCGGCGGCCGAGGCCCCGCTCACCCCCGCCGACCTGGACCTCTTCGGCGACGGCGCGAAGGAGGCCGTCGACTCGCTCGTCGCGGCGGGCGCGCTGCGGCAGCGGCCGACCGGCTGGTACTGGCGGCACCGGGAGCGCCCCGAGGTGGACCTGCGCGGCGAGGGCGGGGCCCCGGTCTGCGTGGTCGAGGCGGCCACCGGGCGGCTGCTCGGCACCGTCGACGGCGGATCGGCCCACTTCCTCGTCCACGCCGGCGCGGTCCACCTGCACCAGGGCGTGTCGTACGTGGTCGACTCGCTGGACCTCGACGACGGGTGCGCGCTGGTGCATCCGGAGGAGCCCGACTGGTCCACCCACGCCCGGGACGTCACCTCCCTCACCGTGGCGTCGGTCCGCTCGTACGTCGACGCCGGGCCCGTCGGGCTCTTCCTCGGCGAGGTGGACGTGACCAGCCAGGTCGTGTCGTACCAGCGACGCCGGATCTCCTCCGGCGAGGTCATCGACACCCGCCCGCTGGACCTGCCGGCCCGCGAGCTGCGCACCGTCGCCGTCTGGTTCACCCTCTCCCCGGAGTCGCTGGCGGCGGCCGGCGTCGAGCCGGCGGACGTGCCCGGTGCGCTGCACGCCGCCGAGCACGCCGCCATCGGGCTGCTGCCGCTGATGGCCACCTGCGACCGGTGGGACATCGGCGGGCTGTCGACGGCGCTGCACCCGGACACCGAAGCGCCCACCGTCTTCGTCTACGACGGGCACCCGGGCGGGGCGGGCTTCGCCGAGCGGGCGTACGGCACGGCCGCGCAGTGGCTGCGGGCCACCCGCGACGCGATCGCCGAGTGCGGCTGCGAGGCGGGGTGCCCGTCCTGCGTCCAGTCCCCGAAGTGCGGCAACGGCAACAACCCGCTGTCCAAGCCGGGCGCGCTCCGGGTGCTCGACGTGGTGCTGGCCAACCTGCCCGCGCCGACCGACCCGGGGGCCACGCTGCCGAG
The DNA here is from genome assembly GCF_014205165.1 of Micromonospora carbonacea. Taxonomy (NCBI): domain Bacteria; kingdom Bacillati; phylum Actinomycetota; class Actinomycetes; order Micromonosporales; family Micromonosporaceae; genus Micromonospora; species Micromonospora carbonacea. Next base: position 6,602,234 of record NZ_JACHMZ010000001.1, read on the forward strand.
GCAGGATGACCGACGCGCCGGGTAGGCGGCGGGCCCCGGGTGGGCGGCTGGCCGGGTAAGGGACGGGCCGGACAGGCTGCCCGCCGGACAGGCTGCCCGCCGTTCGGGCGGCGGGCCGGACCGGCGGTGCGGCCGGGCGTGCGCGCGGCGGTGGCTGGGCCCGGATGCGGTGGCTGGCGGCAACCGGGTTTCCGGGACGCGTGCATGACCGAAAGGCGTAGTGGGCATTGATACATGGGAGCGCTTCCATGCCAGGCACCCGCCCCACTACCCTGAGATCGCCGTTTCCAGCCGCCGGAGGAGGAGTCGTGGCCGACACCATCGCCGAGACCGTCGACCTGCTCTACACCATCGACCAGGAACACCTCACCCCCGACCAGCAGATCGCCCTCGGTGCCGCCATGGCCACGCTCGCCCAGGCGGAGCGGCTGGAACAGATCAACGAGCGGCTGCGCGGCATCCACCAGGTGCTCAACGCGTGGGCGCTCAAGGCCACCGTCGACGGCGGACGCTGACGCCGGCGGGCGGACGACGACTGCCGGCCTGGCTGGCGGTCGTTGGTGGGCCAGCGGTTGTCGGTGGGCGGGCGGTTGTCGGCGGGCTGTGCGAGACTCCGGCGACCCTCTGAAGGAGAACTCATGCAGCTCGACACCTTGCAGCACCAGCAGCAGTTCCACATCCGGCAGCGCATTCGGATGATGGTCAACCAGTACGAGGTCCACTCCGTCGCCCCCGACGGTTCGGAAGGCGGGCTGCTGGCCTTCGCGCAGCAGAAGCGGCTGGCGTTCAAGGAACAGGTCACCATCTACACCGACGACAGCAAGCAGCAGCCGCTGCTCGGCTTCAAGGCCCGGCAGCGGCTGGACCTCGGCGCGACGTACGACGTGACCGACCACGCCGGCACCCCGATCGGGCTGTTCCGCAAGGACTTCGCCCAGTCGCTGCTGCGGTCCACGTGGCACGTCGAGCAGGCCGGCCTGCCGCAGATCACCGGCCAGGAACGCAGCATGCCGGTGGCGCTGCTGCGCCGGTTCGTCGACTCGCTGTCCTGGCTGCCGTACCACTTCGACTTCACCGCGGGCGGCCAGCCGGTGTTCTCGGTCGTCAAGAAGTGGGGCCTGCGCGACCGGTACGTCGTCGAGGTGCACAACCCGCAGATCGACCGGCGACTCGTGATCGCCATGGCGATCGGCCTGGACGCCCTCCAGGGCCGCTGAGCCCGACGACCGCTGAGCCCTGAGGGCCGCCGGCCCGGTGGCGCTCGGCTTCCGGCTCGGCCGGCGGGCGGCCACCTGCCCGAAGGGCTGCCGGGCCGCCTCCGGGCCGACGCCCCGGGCCTGGCCCCGGCCCCGGCCCCGGCTCCGCCAAGCGACCAGGGCCGGGGCCGAGCCAGGGCCAGGCCCGGGAACCAAGCCAGGATCGGGGATCGGGGTCGAGCCAGGGCCGGGGGTCGGGGGCCGGGACGGCCCGGCGCGGGCGGTCGCCGTGGCGACCCGGGTGAGACCGGGCAACGGCGTGACGATCACCTCCGTCGTCACCACGGCGTCCAGCCCGTCGAGCCGGCAGCCGGCCAGCCGCGCCCCGTTCGCCCGCGCGATCTCCCCGGCGGACGCGCAGGCCGCCTCGCCGCCGGTCAGCGCCTGAGCCGCTGCGGCGAGCGCGCCGAAGTCCGCCGCCACCGCAGCCCGCTGCCGCGCGAACCGGGCCGCGCCGACGGCCGCACCGAAGACGCCCACCAGCACGAACGCCAGCCCGACGGCGAGCAGACACACGGTCGCCCCGCCCCGCTCACCGTCCGGTCGCGGCCCCTGCGGGCCGCACGAGCGCCAGCCGCACACGTGCCAGCCGCGACATGATCGGCACGAGCGCCGAACGCGACACGAGCGGCGGGCGAGACACGAGCGGCGGGCGCGACAGGCACGACGTGGCCGGCAGGCACGACACGAGCTGCCAGCAGGACACGGCCGGCACGAGTGGCAGCGGCGACACGAGCGGAACAGGCCCCGACGGGCCGGACGCTTCGTCACGGCCGTGGCCCCGGGGCACCCGGCTCGACGGCGGCGACCGCCGTGGCGGTGACGGTGACGAGGGGCAGCCGGGCGCCGAGGGCGCGCACGGGTGCCCGTACCGTCGCGGTGACCCGGTCGTCGCCCACCGAGACCGAGACCTCCGCCCCGGCGGGCGCCGCCGCTTCCCCCGCCGCCACGCCGGGCTGGCCCCGGGAGGCGGCGAGGGCCGCCTCCCGGGCCGCACCGAGGCAGCCGGCCTGCGTCGCGACCGCGTTCACGGCGGTGAGACCGGCGAGCAGGAGCAGCAGCACCGCCGGCAGGCCGGCGGCCAGTTCCGCCGTGAACGACCCGCGCTCCCGGGGCGACGGGGACGGCTGCCGGGTCGGCCGGCCGCCCTCGCCCGGCCCCGGTTGTCGCTCCGGCGCACCCCGACCGGGACCGACCTGCCGGCGGGCGGTCACTTCAGTGCCCGGTCGATGACGGCGGTCAGCGCGGACTGCACGTTGCCCGAGGTGAGCACCTTGAGCAGGATGCCGGCGAACGCGACGGCGGCGAGGGTGCCGACGGCGTACTCGGCGGTGTTCATCCCGGCGTCGCCGCGCAGGCGGTTGAGGATCTTGCGCATGGGCGTTCTTCCCTTCTGGACGGTCGCCGCGCAGCCGGTCGGCTGGCGGCGCTCAGAGCACGTCGCCAAGGACGGCGACGATCACCGGCACCAGGCCGGCGAGAATGAAGGCGGGCAGGAAGCAGAGCCCCAGCGGCAGCACGATGAGCACGCCGGCCCGCCGGGCGGCGGCCTCGGCGGCGGTCGACCGGTCGGCGCGCAGGTCGTCGGCGAGCCGGGTCAGCGCACCCGCGAGCGCGGCACCGCTGTCGGCCGAACGCAGCGCGGCACCGGCCAGCCGTTCGGCCCCGGGCACCGGGAGGAGATGCGCCCACGCCTCCTGGGGCCGGCCGCCGAGCAGCAGGGTCCGGCCGACCAGGCCCAGGCGGTCGGCGAGCGGCCCGCCGAGCGCGTCTGCCACGGCCAGCACGGAACGGTCCACCGGCGCACCGGCCCGCATCGTGGCGGCGAGGAGATCCGCGGCGAGGGGCAGGTCGGCGGCCTCCCGGAGTCGCCTCTCCCGGGCTGCGGGCGGCTCGATCCGACGCAGGCCCCGGTCCGCCGCGACGGCGGCGACGACCCCGCCGAGGAGCCCCGCCCAGCCGCCGAGCACCACCAGGACGGCGAGCCCGAACAGCCCCGCCCCGAGACGGATCGGGTCCGGCCACCACGGCGGCCGGGACCGGCCGGCCGCCTCGGCCGGCCCCGCCGCCGCGTGCGGCGCGTCCGCCCCGCCGAGGCCGGCCGGTCTGTCCGGCGGGGCCGTCTCCCCCGCACCGGCCGCCTCCCTCCGCCGGCCCAGGCTGCGCAGCCGGCGGGTGGAGCCCGCCCGCGTGCCGACGGACAGGGCGAGCACCGCCGCGACGACGAGGCAGCCGGCGGCCACCGCCTGACGGGTCATCGACTGCTCCCGCCGGGCGCGGCACCGAGGCGTTCCGTCCACAGCAGGCCGGCGAGCTGAAGGACCACGGCCGCCACCGCGCAGCCGCCACCGACGGGGGTGTGCAGCAGGACCGCGACCGGGTCGACGCCTACCCCGTAGCCGAGCCCGATGCCGCCGAGCGGCAGGGCGGCGAGCAGCCAGGCGGTCGCCCGTGCTCCGGCCGCCTGCGCCGCGGCGGCGGCCAGCCCCCGGTCGCCGGCCCGGGCGTCGGCCTCGATCCGTTCCAGCAGGTCGGCCAGGGGCGCGCCGGTGCGGTCGGCGAGCCGCACGGCGGCCCGGGCCAACTGGCGGAGCCGATCCGCCCCGTCGGGCGGGGCGGCCGGAGGGCCGGACCGCCCGGGGGCACCCGGCGCGGCACCGTTGGGAGCCCCGCCCGGCGCGCCGCTCAACAGGCCGGCGTCCGGGGCCGGGACGGACCGGCCGCCCGGGATGAGGGTCGCGGAGGCGGTCAGCACCGGCACGCCCGCACGCAGGTCCGCGGCGAGGGCGCAGAGCTGGTCGAGCCCGTGCCGGCGGGCGCGCTCCTCCTGCCGGAAGCGCTGTCGCCGGACCAGCCCCCGCACGAGGAGCGACCCGTACGCGCCGACCACCACGGCGGCCACCGGCCCGGCCAGCAGGCCACCCGATCCCGCACCCACCGCGCCAGCGACGAGCAGGGCCCGCCCGGGCGAGGCCGCCAACCACCCGGTCAGCCGCAGCGAACGGGGACCGGAGGCGGACAGCGCCGACGGGTCGTACGCCCCCTGGTAGGTGTCGACGGACGCCCCGCCGGGACGGGAGCCGAGCTGCCCCGCTGGCGGGCCCGGGTGGTGTCCCGCCGTCGGGGGGCGGTCCGGTGTGCCGGCGGGCCGGCGCGGGTCACGGCGGTCGGGCGGGCCCGGTCGCCGGCCGCCGCTGGGCGGGGTGACCGGGCCGGGCCATCCGCTCGGCGCGGTGGCGGGGCCGGTGCACCGGCCGGCGGCGGCCGGCGACCGACCCGGCGGACGGAGGTGGCCGGCGGGCCGGTCGCCGGCCGGGCCCGGTGCGCCACCCGGGTCAGAGAGGTCGGACAGGTCCGAGAGGTCGGACAGCTCAGAGAGGTCGGACGGGTCAGGATGCCGAGCGGCCCGGTCGCCGGCGCTCCGGTCGCCTGGTGGGTGCGGCGACGCGGGCGACAGCGTCCCGAGGACGGACCGCCGCCGGGCCCGGCCGTTGCGCAACGGCCACACCACGATCGCCGCGGCGGCGACGATGCACACGGCCACCAGCCAGCCCGCCGTGGTCACGTGGAGCCGCCACGGCGGTGGGCCGCCCCCGGAACCTCCGCCGGGCCGGCCCGGTCGGGACGCTCCCGCTGCGGCCACCCCGCGCCCAGGACCGGCGGGACCGCGACGTCCCGCTCCCGCAGCAGCACGCCGAGGGCCTGCGCGGCGGGGCCGGTGCCGTGACCGCGCACCCAGGCGGGGACGACCGTGACGAGGCGGTCCGGGCCGTCCGGGAGCAGCAGGCAGACCGACTCCAGCACCCGGCCCCGCGCGCCCCGGCGGACCTGGAGCAGCACCTGGAGCGCGGCAGCGACCTGGGCGTGCAGCGCCGCCCGGGGCAGCCCGCCCAGCATGCCGAGCGCCTCCAGCCGGGCCGGCACGTCCGAGGGCGTGTTGGCGTGCAGCGTCCCCGCGCCGCCGTCGTGGCCGGTGTTCAACGCGGCGAGCAGATCCACGACCTCCCCGCCCCGGCACTCCCCGACGACGAGCCGGTCCGGACGCATCCGGAGCGCCTGCCGCACCAGGTCGCTGAGCCCGACCGCGCCGGTGCCCTCCACGTTGGAGGTGCGGGCCTGCAACCCGACCACGTGCGGGTGCACGGGGCGCAGCTCGGCGGCGTCCTCGACCAGCACGATCCGCTCGTTGCCGGGGACCAGCCCGAGCAGGGTGTTGAGCAGGGTCGTCTTGCCGGAGCCGGTGCCGCCCACCACCAGGTACGCGAGCCGGGCGGCCACCAGGGCGGCCAGCACCGGGGCGACCGGCCGGGGCACGGTGCCCTGCCGCACCAGGTCGTCCAGGGTGAACGGGCGCTGCCGGAAGGTGCGCAGGGACAGGTAGGGCCCGTCGGTGGCCACCGGGGGCAGCACGGCGTGCAGCCTCGTGCCGTCCGGCAGCCGGGCGTCGACGCAGGGGGAGCCGTCGTCGAGGCGACGGCCTGCTCCGGCGGCGAGGCGCTGCGCCAGCCGGCGCACGTCGTCGACGGTGCCGACGGGCACCGCGACCTGGTGCAGGCCGTGCCCCCGGTCGACCCACACCCGGTTCGCGTTGACGAGAACGTCGCTCACCTCGGGGTCCGCGAGCAGGGGTGCCAGCGGGCCCGCGCCGACCAGGTCGTCGTGCACCCGCCCGGCGATGCGCAGCACGGCGGTGTCGCCGAGGACCGCCGCCGCCGGTTCGGCGCGGACGGCGGAGACCACCGCCGCGGGCGTGACCGGGGCGGCCGTGGCGGCGAAGCGTTGCCGCACCCGGCTGGCGATCTCCTCGCCGTCGGCGTGGCCGGTCACGCCGCACCCGGCACCGGGACGCCGGTCAGCTCGCCGACGATCCGCTGGCAGAGCGCGGCGAGGGGGCCGCGCCCGTCGGCGGCGGGGGCCTCCCCGCGCTCCAGCCCCCGGCACAGTCCCGGTTCGGGGCGCAGCGCGCCGGCCAGCGGCAGGCCCAGCGCGCGGGCGACTTCGACGGCCTTGAGCCGGCCCGGTGCCGGTCCTCGCACGACGACGGAGAGCTGGGCGCAGTGCGGCGCGGCGGCCGCAGCCACCCGGGCGGCTGCGGCGGTGGCCCGCAGCTCGGCCGGCACGACGAGGAACGCCTGGTCGGCGGCCTGCAAGGCGAGCACGGCCGGGTCGTCGAGGTGCCGGGGCACGTCGACCACGACGAAGTCGCGCCCGCGCCGGGCCGCGTCGAGGGTGGCCGCCATGGCCGGGGCGGGCAACGGCAGGGGGTCACCCCGGTCCCAGGAGAGCACCACCAGGTCGCCGCGACTGGGCAGGGCCCGGACCAGTGCCGGCGGGTCCACCCGGCCGTCGGCGTCGGTCAGCGCCGGCCAGCGCAGCCCGTCGAGTTGCTCCCAGCCGAGCACCAGGTCGAGCCCGCCGCCGAGCGGGTCGGCGTCAACGAGGAGCGTGCGCAGCCGGGCCCGGGCGGCGGTCACGGCCAGCCCGCCGGCGAGGATGCTGGCTCCGGCGCCGCCCCGGCCGCCGAGCACCGCGACCACCCGGGCCACGCCGTCGCCGGCCCGGTCGGGCGCGCACTCGGCGAACCGGTCGACCAGCCAGGGCTCGGCGGCCGGCAGTGTGGCGACGTGCTCGGCGCCGATCAGCTCGGCGATCTCCCAGCCGGGATCGAGCTGCCCGGTCCGGCCCACCAGAACCATCCGTGACCGGCGGGGCAGCCGCGCCCGCAGGCAGGGCTGGGCCTGGTCGTCGCCCACCAGCACCAGCGGCGCCGGCGTCCACCGGGACCGGGCGGCGGCCGGGTCCGCGGCCACCTCGACCTCGGTGCCGCCGGCGGCGGCGAGCCGGAGCAGGTCGTCGAGCAGACCGTCGTCCGAGGTCACCACCAGGGGCAGTCGGCGGCGCGGCGGGAGCGGGGTACGGGGTGGTGGCATCGTGGCCTCCAGCAGTCGGGCTCGGGGGTGCTGCCGGAGAGCGTGCCCGGGTGGGACCCCGCCCGGCCGCCCACGATGGCTTCCCTGTGGACAGCCGGGGGCACTGTGGACAACGCCCGCGAGCCGAGTGGATCTGCTAAGGCGGGCCGAAGCGGCGCAGGTGGGAGGGGTCAGCCACGGCAGGCCCCGGGGCCCCGTCGCATGGCCCGCGCCCGAATACCCGGTCGGCCGGGCGCCCGATGGGCGGCCGAGGCAGAATTCCTCCCGGCAACCATTGACCTCCGGGAAACCCATTTCGCATAATTCGCTCTTCCGTGCCGCTGATTCGAGTGGCACCGTGCGCGGATCGGGGCCATGACCCACTCACGAGAGTTCGACGATCGGCGCAGGCTCGACATCTCCAGGGGCACCGGGGAAGGCGTCGGGACTGCGGCGCGCCTGCGCATCGGCGGCTGGGTGCCGCCGTCGGTGGAGCGCGCGGCGCTGCCGGCCAAGCCCTACCAGGCGTTTCCCGCCGGGGACGGCTGGGCCGCGGCGGGTCCGGGGGCGGCACCGGCCGCCCCACCGGCGGCCGCGCCGTCGAGGCGGGCCTACGGCAGCGAGGGGCCGCAGCTGGCCCTCGTGCTGGTCTCGGTGGTGGTCGGCCTGGTGGCCACGCTGGTCATCACGCTGCTGCCGCTGTTCAACGCCTACCAGCCGTACCAGCCGGGGCCGATCGCCCAGGAGCCCATCCGGGTGGGTCTGCCCACGGACAGCGCGACGCCCACGCCCGCCCTCTCGCCGGCGCTGGGGTCGCTGTCGAACCGGGCGTCGGTGCCTGCCCGGGCGTCCGCGTCGAGCCGCCCGTCGACCGGCCGGCCCCGGGAGAGCGGCCCGACCCCGACGGCCCGCGCCACCACGGGCCGGCCCGCCCCCGCGACGACCGGGCCCCGGCCGCAACCCACCCAGGCGGGTGCGCGGGAGCTTCCGGCGCTTCCGCCGTCCGCGGAGTCGCGCCTGCGGTCGACCAGCGGCGGGCGTTCGACGTACGTCGACTTCGTCAACGCCCGGCGCGAGCGGGTCGTCGTGTACTGGCTCGACTGGGACGGCCGCCGCCGGCAGTACCGGACGCTGGGGCCGGGCGAGTCGTACCGGCAGCAGACCTACGTCGGGCACCCGTGGGTGGTCACGAACGACCGGGGGTGGGGGCTGGCCTGCTTCCAGCCGGAGTCCGAGCCGCGTCGGGCCGTGGTGCGCTGAGACGACGGTGGCTCACCGCCGTGGCTGATGCCGCGACGGTGAGCCACCGCACCTCGCTAGTTGGCGACGAGGCGGAACTGCTGGTTGGCCTGCCCGTGGCAGTCGTAGAGCTGGACCTGCTGCCCGTTGCCGGTGCCCCACACATCGAGGCAGCGGCCGGACTGGACGCCCGAGATGGTGCCGTTGGAGTTGACGTTCCACTGCTGGTTGGCCCCGCCGTTGCAGCTGTAGATCTGGACCGCCGCACCGTTGCCGGAGCCGTTGGCGTCCAGGCACCGGCTGCCGCCGTACACGGTCAGTTGCTTGCTCGCGGTGTACGTCCACTGCTGGTTGGTCTGGCCGTGGCAGTCGTAGAGCTGCACCCGCGTGCCGTTGGTCTGCGACGAGTTCGGCACGTCGATGCACCGGCCCGACTGGCTGCCGACGATCCGGTTGGCGCCGCCGGAGGGCGGCGGCGTGGTCGGCGTGGCGGTCGGCGTCGCCGTCGGGGTGCCGGTGGGACCGGGGCCGGCGGCGTTGAGGGCGTTGAGGACCGAGGTGTACGCGGCCTTCTTGTTGCCCCCGCCGTCGAACAGCAGCGGGTTCTCGTTGGAGCGCCAGGAGTCGCTGTCGCGGACGCCCCAGACGGTGATGCCGATGCAGCGGGGCACGTTCAGGCAGGCCTGGGTGAGCCCGGCGTACTGGGTGGTGGACGCGTTGGTGACGTCGACCTCGGTCAGCGCCACGTCAACGCCGAGCGCGGCGAAGCTCGACAGCGTGGTCTGGAAGTTGCTCGGCAGGGAGCTGCCGCCGGTGAAGTGGGTCTGGAGGCCGACGCAGTCGATCGGCACGCCGCGGGACTTGAAGTCCTGGATCATCCGGTAGACGCCCTGCGTCTTGCCGTAGCTCCAGTTCTCGATGTTGTAGTCGTTGTAGCAGAGCTTGACCGACGGGTCGGCGGCGCGGGCGGTGCGGAACGCCACCTCGATCCAGTCGTTGCCGGTGCCCTGGAGGTTCGACTGGCGGCGGCTGCCGTCCTCGTTGAACGCCTCGTTGACCACGTCCCACGCGGCGAGCTTGCCCTTGTAGTGGGCCATCACGCCGTTGATGTGGTTGATCATGGCGCTGCGCAGCGCGCTGCCGCTCATGCGCTCCATCCAGGGCGGCTGCTGGGCGTGCCAGGCCAGGGTGTGCCCCCGGACCTTCAGGCCACGCTGGGTGGCCCAGTTGTAGATCTGGTCCCCGGCCGAGAAGTTGAACTGGCCCTGGTTGGGCTCCGTCGCGTCCGGCTTCATCTCGTTCTCGGCAGTGATCATGTTGAACTCACGCGCCGCGATGGTGCTGTACGTGGAGTCGTTCAGCCGGCCCCCGGCGATGGCGGTGCCGAAGTAGCGACCCGACTGCGCCGCCGCGGCCCCCAGCGTGGTGGCCGCCTGGGCCAGGCTGGGCACCACCAGCGCCGCGCCGGCCAGCACCAGCGCGCTGGCGGCGGTGGCCACCACCACGCGACGGCGGCCGTTACTCAGTAGACGTTTCATGACACTCCTTTGCATATCCATCGACGATGCGCAAAGTTGGAGGGAAGCGCAGCTTCACGGGCCCGTTTCCGAAACTTTCGGAAACTGCCGTAACTGGACTGCAACATACCCGCAACTACGCAATCGGTCAACGTCGATGGCGCTGTCGGTCGAGGCCAGGGAGGCATCGCCAGCCCGCCACGCTGGCGGCACGCCGGAGGCCCGGCCGGGGGCCTCCCCCGCCGGGCCCGACGATCGCTCCGCCGAGAGCCGAAACTTTCGGCCGCCGGCGCGCCCCGGTTCAGCCGAGGGCAGTGTGTCGCGGCGGGAACCGCAGTTCGAGCTCGACCGACTGCACCTCGTCCCGGCTCACCGTGATCGGCTCGGGCCGCCCCGTCCAGTAGCCCTGGGCGAAGTCGACGCCGTAGCTCTTCAGGCGCTCGACGGTCGCGTCGTCCTGCACGTACTCGGCCGCGACGCGGATGCCCAGCGTCTGGCACAGCTCCACCAGCTTCGACACCACCGCCTGATCGGCCGGCGACCGGCAGAGGTCGACGATGAACGTCCCATCGATCTTGACGAGGTCCACCGGGAGGTACTTCAGGTGCGCCAGCGCGCCGTACCCGGTGCCGAAGTCGTCGAGCGCCAGGTGGCAGCCCGCCGCCCTGATCCCCCGGGCGAAGGCCAGCGCCTCGTTCCGGTTCTCGATGAGGGCGGTCTCGGTGATCTCGAACGTCAGGCGCTCCGGCTTGACCCCGTGCCGGTCGATCGCCTCCGTCACGAAGGTGAGCAGGCCCGGGTCGGCGAGGGACTTCCCCGAGATGTTGACCTGGTAGTGGGAGGTCTGCGCGCCCCGGCCGATGAACTCCAGGGCGTGATCGACCACCCACTTGTCGACCATCAGGATCTCGCCGACGCGTTCGGCCATGTCGAGGAAGGCCACCGGCGCGACCGGCTCCCCGGTGTCGCTGCGCACCCGCAGCAGGATCTCGTGGCGGGTGACCTGGTTGAGGCTGAGGTCGACGATGGGCTGGGCGTAGAGGGCGAACCTGTTGGCCGAGACCGCGTGCCGGACGCGGGAGCGGCACCGGGCCGTCCGTTCGGCGTCCGCGACCGGCTCGTCGAGGACGACGACGGCGGCGGTGTCGCGGCGCGCGTCCCGGGCCGCGTGCTCGCCGTCGACGAGCAGGTCGAAGCCGGTGGCGGGCACGCCGCTGGCGAAGCGCACCACGCCGGCCGAGGTGGTGAGCCGCAGGGTGTTCTGCCGGACGCCGAACAGGTGGTTCCGGAACGTCTCCACGATCCGGGCCGCCAGGCTCTCGGCGGCCTCCGCGCGGTCGTCGGCCGGCGCGAGGAGCACCCCCCACAGGCCGGAGCCGACCAGACCCGCGGTCACCCCGGGCCCGACGACCGTGCGCAGGAGCTGGGCGACCGCCGCCGTCAGCCGGTCGCGGTCGGTGTCGGTGAGCGCGTCCGGCAGCCGGGTGGCGGGCTCGGTCGCCACCACGACCAGGACACCCCCGGTGGTACGGCGGGCCCGGTCGACCTCGTCGATGACGTACCCGCGGTTCGGCAGCCCGGTGAGGGCGTCCAGCACGGCCAGGTCGGCGCCGAGCATCCGGCTCCGGATGGCGAGCCGGCGGCGTTCCTGCCGGGCGAGTTCGAGCGCGGTGACGTCCTCGCCGGTCACGACGATCCCCGACGGCTCGCCCTCGCACGTGGTGATCTCCAGGTGGCAGTGCACGTGGCGGATGCTGCCGCCGGGCTGGACCACCCGGAAGTCGACCTCACCCGGCCGGCACCGCGTCCACGCCGCCCGGACGGCGGCGCGGACCCGCCCGGCGTCGACCGGATGGACGAGCCCGAACAGCGTCTCGGGCGTGAGGCGCAGCGTCCCCGGCGCGTGCCCGAAGATCATCGCCATCTCGTCGGACCAGCTGAGCCGGCCGAGGCCGTCCCGCCCGCCGGCCACCCAGGTGACGGTGCCCGACTTCGCCAACTGGGCGGCGCGCGCGACCCTGGTCGCCTCGTCGACGTCCCAGGTCAGCGGGTCGACGAGGTCGGCGTCGACCATGATCTTGTAGCCCTCGGCGAGCGCGAGGTCGTACTGGCTCTGCGCGGCGCGCGCGACGCGGCGCGCGCGGGCGAGCTCCAGCGGGCTCGGCCGGGTCTCGGCCAGCGCCAGGATGTCATCGAGATCCACGACCTGCCCCCTGCCGCCGGTGGCCGTCCGGGCCGACGTAGCCGGCCTCCTCGGCCAGCTCGCGCAGCCCCCGCCGCGCGGCGACCTTGTAGGAGCGGACGCTGTTCTCGGTCAGCCCGAGGACGCGGGCGATCTCCTGGTTGGAGAAGCCCTCCTGCGCCATCTGGAACACCTCGGCGTGCCGCGCCGGGAGCCGGTGCAGCCAGCCCCGCAGCAGCTCCTGCGCCTCCCACACGTCGGCGATGTTCGAGTGCGGCGTCGTCGGCAGGTCCTCCGGCGCCATCGCGGCCTCCCGCAGGTGCCGCTGGTGGTCCTTGCGGATCTTGTGGCGCGCGGTGACGATGATCCAGCCGATCGGCCGGTCGTGGACGCGCAGCTTGGACCACTGGACACGCCCGTGCAGGTACGCCTCGTTGAGCGCGTCCTCGACGACCTCGCGGTCCCGGCACGCCGACCTGAGGATCCGCTCCACCTGGTGGTAGGAGGCCTCGGTGAAGGCGGCGAACTCCTGGTCGTGCGCGGCCTTCAGGCGCGCGGCCTCCGCCTTGCGTGTCGCCTCGCAGTCGACCTGCTCCGGGGTCAGGGCGGCGGTGCCCTCGAACTCGATCATGCCGCCTCCCCCGCGGCACCAGAGCTCGGCACGCCACGGCCGCCCAGCTCCACCTCGCGGTGCCCGTCGCGGTCGCGCTCCACGATCCGCACGACCTCGTGGTCGGCCTCCGCGAGCCTGACCAGCCACGTGACCCGGGCTGTCGTACGTGTCGTCAGCTCCCGTTCCTGCTGTATCCGCGCCCGGTACGCGACGCAGGCGCGCACCAGGCCGGCCACCACCCCCGCGACCGTGACGGCCACGGCCATCACCTGGAATCCGGTGAGCGGTTCCGCCAGCGCTTCGTTCATCGTTCCCCCTGCCCGTCTCGGTGTGACAACTACTATCCGTGGCGGGCAGCGGATGTAGACGCCTCAGCGTCCACAATGTTCCGGAAGATCCTTGATCAAGCCTTTTACCTGCTCTTACGGCACAAAGTAGTGGGGGCGGAACGCTACGCGAAGGGGGCGTGGCAATCCCATCGGGGCAATTTGCACATCACCCAAAGTCACTCTCGGCTATCGGCCCGCCACTCCGGAACCGGCCCTCGCGCGCGCCCGGCCCAGCACCTCCTCGACGGTGAGCGGGCTGCGGGGATGATGCGTCAGCGAGAGCGGCGTCCGGATCTTCCGCGGCGCCGCGCCCTCGGCGGCGAGATAGAACTCGCCCACCGTCAGCCGGGAGATGTCCGGCACGTCCCCGCCCTTGGCCCGGGCCATCTCGCGGGCCGCCTCGATCTGGATCGGGCTGTTCATCAGGCCGTACAACTGCGTCGCCGCGTTGCCCGGGATGCGGTTGTGCAGCCCCTTCGGCGCCTGCGTGGCGAAGACCAGCCCCAGCCCGTACTTGCGCGCCTGGGCGGCCAGCGCCAGCGTGCTCTGGGTGCAGGCCGTCATCGCCCCGGACGGGGCGAACGTCTGCGCCTCGTCCATCACGAGCAGCCCCAGCAGCGGCCGGTCGCCGGCCGGGTTCCTCTTGATCCAGGCGAACAGCGCCATCTGGAGCTGGTTGACGAAGCTCTGGCGCACGTCGTCGGAGGGCAGGCCCACCAGGCTGACCACCGACACCCGGGCCCGCCTGCCGGGTACGGGCGTGAGCAGCACGCCGGGATCCATCGGGGTGCCCTCACCGCCGAAGAGCGGATCGTTGACCATGGCCGCCGTCAGGTTCTGCGCCAGGCTGAGGCCGATCTTGTCGGCGTCGTCGAGGTCGATGATCCCGTCCGGCAGGTCGGTCAGCGTGTCGACGAGGCCCTTCAGCCGGGAACCGCCGCGCCGGCCGTAGTGCTCGACGGCCTTGCGCAGCACCGCCAGCCCCAGGTGCGCCCGGGTCGCCCGGCCGGTGACCATGGCGCGCGGCGCGAGGGCCGCGACGGCCGCCTCTACCGCCTCGCCGAACTCGTCCGGGTCGTCGCGCACGCCGGTGAAGTCGGGCAGCGGCTGGAAGCTCAGCGGGCGGCCCGAGTTGCGGCGCGGCGTCCAGACCACCACGTCGGTGTACGCCAGGTAGTCCTTCGCCCGGGCCGCGTCGCCCGGCCGCCAGCCCGCGGGCGGCTCGGGCCACTCCTCCCCGAGGCGGGCGAGGTCGTTGTTCGGGTCGAGCACGATGGCGGAGACACCGGCGAGGGCGCACTCCTCGACGATGCGGCGGATCAGCACGGTCTTGCCCGAGCCCGAGCCCGCGAAGATCGTGGTGTGCTTCCGGAGCGCCTCCAGGGCCAGCGGCACGGGCGCGTCGTCGGCGTACCCGTACCCGACGACGAACGCCGGCTCGGCCGGGACGGCGGCCGCCGGAGCCGGTGCGGCCTGGACGGGAGTGGCCTGGGCCGGGGCGGCCTGGGCCGCCACGGTGGGGATAGGCCCGTTGGGGATCGGCGTGGCCGGGCCGGCGGCGGGCCCCGGCGGCGGTTCGGCGTCCGTCGTCCAGCGATCGACGTCGGCCAGCGCATGCTGGAGGAACTTCAGGTCGCGGGTCGGGCGGCGGTCGGCCAGCCAGCCCTGGAAGTCCATCGTGGCCTCGGCGAGCATGACCCGCAGCGCCGAGAGGATCCGCAGGTCCTCCTCGCCGACGCCGATGGTCTGCCCGCCCGCCGCCGTGAACGCGGCGACGGCCTTCCGGGTGGCGGCGCTGGTCGACCAGCCACGGTTGCGCAGCAGGAACAACGTGCGCTTGGCCGAGCCGGTGTCGAGGGCGGCCGCCACACTCGCCTTGCGCAGCCGGGCCAGCGCCGCGTTGCCGTGGTGGTCGTCGCTGATCGCCCGGAAACACCAGTGCGCCTGGTCCTCGGTGCGCTCGTCGAGCGTCAGGCGCAGCCGGGCGTGCAGCGGCGGGTCGGTGCTCGGGGGCGGGTCGACGCTGAACGCCGCACCGGCGTCGCCGCGTTCCAGGATCCAGGCGGTGAGCCCGGCGGCGAGCAGCGGCGGCATCGCCTCGTCCTCCGTCGCCCGCCCGAGCGGGGTGGCGACGTCGGCGGCGGCCCGCAGCTCGGCGAAGCGGACGTCGTAGCGGTCCATCTCCTCGGCGGTGGCCGTGACCGGGGCGGCGGGGCGGGGCGCCCGGGGCTCCGCGGCGGCCGGCTCGCCCAGCGAGGTCATCTCCCGCACCTCGCCGGCGGCGAGGCAGCCCCGGATGTGCCGGTCGATCTCGATCAGCAGCTGGCGCGGGGTGAAGGCCCCCGCCTCGGCGAAGGCGCGCGGGGACACCGGCCACGAGGGATACGGCGGCGCGTACCCGACCTCGCCGTAGCGGACGGAGAACCGCTTCTCGATGATCGCCCGGGCGAGATCGGCGTCGTCGATCCGGCGCAGGACCGGGGTCTCCCGGAACCGGTCGGCGACGGTGTCGGCGGCGGTGGACCGGATGATCGTCCACGAGTTCGGGATGCAGGCGAGGACGGTCAGCGTGCGCCGCGTCGCCTGCCGCAGCGACATCAGGCCGTCCGCCATCCGGGCCAGCATGAGCGACTGGGCCGGGCTCATCGCGGCGGCGCCCACCACGGCGGGATCGCTCTCGATCGCCAGCTGGGCGATCAGCGTGTCGACCTGGTCGATCGCCACCACCGACGGGCCGGTGAGCGCCAGCAGCCAGGACAGATCCTGCACGATCTGCTGGGCCGGTCGGGGCGCGCGCCGCATCCCCCACGCCGCGCGTTCGCCGGCCACCACCTCCTCGCCGGAGAGGAAGTAGTTCTCCGCCAGGTCGCGGTGGGAGATGTCCTCCGAGGCGGCCAGCGCGAGGGCGCGGGCGGTCTCCTGGCAGGTGCGGGCCGCGTGCCGGTCGTAGTCGCCGAGCCCGGTGAGGAAGGCGTCGAGCGCCGGCCGGGTCAGCTCGGTGTCGCCCATCACGGCCCGACGGGCCGTCCGGGGCGCGCCCACCAGCGCCGACAGCCGCCGCAGCAGCAGCTTGAGCTGCGTCTCGGGGCTGCCGGGCACCGGCCGGGCCAGGCCGTCCAGCAGGGCGGCGAGGACGTTGTCCCAGAAGCTGCCCGCGTCGAGCAGGCCGACCAGGAAGAAGTAGCCGCCCGCCTCCTGCACCCGCTGGCGGACCACGCCCAGCAGGTGGGTCTTGCCGGACCCCCGCTGACCCTGCACAACCAGGCCGAGCGGGCTGCCGTGCGGGTTCGACGCCGCCTCGTCCACCCCGGCGAGCACCTCCCGCACAACCGGGACGTGCAGGCCCTCGACGTGGAAGGGCAGCGGACGCCACACGTCGTCGGGGACCGGCGCCCAGTCGAACCGCAGGGCCGCCAGCGCGGTCCGCTCCGCCTCGTCCATCACACGCCGATCGCCAGCAGATGGTTGTCCTGCCCGCCGAGGCGCAGCGCGGCGGCGAGGTCCGCCCCGGTGAGCGTCTTCTGGTTCGACTCCGGCGCGAGGGCGACGCCCTCGGAGCGGCTGAGCCGACGCAGCGCCTCGTCCAGGTCCTCGCGCGGCACGTCGGCGAAGAACGGGCGGAGGCGGCGCAGGCTCACCCAGGCCCCCGGCGCGTCGGCGAGCGCCCGGTACGCGCTGACGACCCGCGCCGCCAGCGCGCCCGCCGGGTCGGCGGCGGCCGTGGGAGCCGACGCCCGTACGTCGGTCACGGCGAACAGCTCGGCCAACGTGGCGCAGCCGCTGCGCGAAAGGACGCGGCCGCGCAGGTTGGCCTGGAGGGCGGTCAGCGCGGCACCGAGCGCCGACGCGCCGCGGAGCGCGAAGTCGAGGTCGCTCTGCATCCGCACCCAGCCCTTGTCGTCGAGCTGGAGGGCGTACGTCGACCCGCTCTTGCGGCTGGCGACGTAGTGCAGGCGGGTGAGCTTGTCCCGCTGCGGCTTGCGTACGTCGAGGTTATAGCGATCGCGGAGCTCGGTGTTCAGCACCTCGCGCGCCTCGGCCATGAGCACGACGAGGATCGCGCTCTCCGATGCCGTCAGATCATCGCCGGCCATGCTGCCGTCCTTCCGCCATGTCCCGCCGCCGCTCCCGCAGAAACGTGCCGATCTGCCGGACCACGGCACCGACGTCGTGGGTCACCCGGGCGTTGGTGAAGCGCAGGACGGCGTAACCGTCCAGTTGCAACTGGACGTCGCGCTGCCGGTCGGCCTCGAAGTGGACCGGACGGCAGTGCTCCGGCCCGTCGATCTCCACCACGCACCGTTCGTCGGGCCACACTAGATCCAGCCGGATCGGCGTGGCCAGATCGTGCGACCGGTAGCTCTGGTTCCACCGCCGCCCGACGGCCCAGCTCTCGGCGGCGAGCGCCGCCTCCAGCCTCTTCTCGGCGTCGCTCGCCGGATGCGGCCGGCCCACCACCGCCCCCACGCCGGACGACAGTCCGCGCGGCACGGGTGGCACGTCGCGCGCTGTGCGTGGCGGCGCGGGTGGCACGGTGTGTGGCGGCGTGAGCGACGCGGCGCGCGGCACGGGCGGCAGGGCGACCGAGAACTCCGGCACCGCCTCCAGCCCGGCCGCGCCGGCACCGAGCAGCCAGGTGACCGGGCCGCCGTGCTGCACCAGCCAGGCGGCCCCCGCAGCGGAAACCGCGCCCGTGCCGGCGGCCGGCTCGACGAGCAGCACCACCCGACGCCGGCCGAACGCCCCCGCGACGAGCCGCGCCAGCGCCGCCGCCCGGGTGCGCAACGGCAACTGCGCGCCGGACGGCCGCCGGGCCGTCACCGCGAAGACGGCCAGGTCCGGCAGGAAGGAACCGGGATAACGGTCGCGGCGGGACCGCGCCGCAGCGGCGGCCCGCACCGCCGCCAGCCCGGACGTGTCCGGGCGTACGCCGTCCGCAACCTCGGGCAGCCAGGCGGGCAGCACCTCGACGGCGACCTGTTCGAGCCGGTCCAACGCGGCGTGCACGAAGTCCACCGGCAGCGCGACCCGGGCGGCCGGGCGGTGCACCACGGCGGCCAACTCCGCGTGGTCCCGCGCGATCAGCATGGCCAACGCGTCGGTGTCCGCGTCGGGCAGCGCGACGACCCGGTCGGAGGGGACGTCGGCGAGGCTCCGGTTAACCAGCAGGGTCCGGCCCTCCCCAGCATCGACGCACGTCCCGGACAGAGTACGAACGCGCCTCGGGCGACGCCACACCGTTGCGGGCCCGCTACTTAGGGCGTCAAGGGACGGAAAGGCCCTCCCACCAGCGGCGGGACGCTCGGACAAGGTCGGAGAGTCGGCTTTCGGACCATGGAGGGGTGGACATCCCAGCGGAAGCCGTTGCGCGGAGCCCGACGGCCGGCTTGACCGCGCGGACAGCTGTACAACTACCGCCCGGCGTCCTCGTTCAGCAGCACCTCGACAGCGGCCACGACATCCGCGACGGTGCGATCAGGTGGGGCGAGTTCCGTCGGCCACTCCTTCCCCCGGCTGACCCACAGGGTGGCAAGCCCTGCCGCGCGGCCACCCTCGACATCAAGCACCGGGCTGTCACCGATCGCCCAGCCGCCACCCCGCAGATCAAGACCACACCCACGGGCCGCCGCCTCGAAGATCTCGCGTGCTGGCTTCCGGACGCCCCGCCGGCAAGGCCCACCGTTACTGCAAGCCGCCTCCCTCTGGCACTACATCAAGTGGCGACCCACCGCCGGATGTGTTGCGTGGCCGGAGTCGGAGCGGCAGCGCAGCGACGGACGCGCGTTCAGCGGCAACTCGCGGGCAGCGTCGCTCAGCCGATGTAGGGCTCGGGGCGGTCCTCGTAGCCGTGGGTGATGCGGAGCAGGGTCGACGGATGAATGTCGAGCTCGCCCAACTCCTCGCGGGCCACCCACCGGACATCGCTTGATTCGTCGCTCGGGGTCAGAGTGCCGCCGACCGGTACGGCTCGCAGGCAGAGCGAGAACTGCTGCCGCACCTCGCCGTCCGAGTATGCGATGACGTGACCAGGGTCGGAGTAGACACCGACCATCCCGGTGACCTCGACCCGTACGCCGGTCTCCTCCCGGGCCTCCCGGACCGCCGTCCCCGCGACCGACTCGCCGATCTCCTGGCCGCCGCCGGGCAGCGACCACAGGCCGTTGTCGGTGCGCTGGATGAGCAGCACCCGACCGTCCTCGTCACGGACGAAGACGGAAACGGCCACGACGATGCTGTTGGCCTTCGGCGCGTTCGGGTCGTGGTAATGCTCGGTTCTCGCCACGGCCATAGGCTGCCACCTCGCCGCCGGCTGACTCTCGGATAACTGGCTGCGCGCGCCGGAAACGGCCGGAGGCACTCACGATGTGCGCCGTCTCGACGACGGAGGTGCGAGAATAGGCGATGGTTCGGGACGCAGGAGGTGAGCTGTGACGTCGAGTAGCGCTGAGCAGATGCCCGAGTGGCCGACCGCTGAGCACGTACCGGCTGAGGAGCTGGCGCGTCGCCAGGGGATTCGGCCTGTCGCCTCCGTCGACGACCTGGCACGGCCTGACCTGTTCGAGTCGGACGAAGAGTTGGACGACTTCCTCGCCGACCTTTACACCTCCCGGCGAGCTGGCGCCGCGTGAGTCTGGTCGTCCTGGACACCGACGTCGCGTCGGCGATCCTCCGGGGGCGGCTGCATGACCGCCTCCGTGCTCGCCTGGCCGGTAATACCCTCTGCATCACCTTCGTGACGCTCGGGGAGCTGACCAAGTGGACCGCGCTGCGGAGCTGGGGGCCACGCAAACTGGCCGATCTCGCCCAGTGGCGGTCCGGAGTCGTGTTGCTGCCCTTCGACGAGGCGGTGGCGACAACCTGGGACAACTCCAGGCTCGGACGCAGCATCGCGGGCGGCCCCGTCCGACGAATGACTCCTGGATTGCGGCGTGCTGCCTGGTCGACCGGCTGCCGTTGGCGACGTTCAACGGCAAGGACTACGCCGACTTCGCCGAGTACGACGGCCTTCGCCTCTTCGACGTCTCCTAGCTTCCAGCAACGCGGACGACCGCCGGGGCTCCGCAAACCCAGATCCCCGTACGCGCCAGCCAGCAAGCTTCCACCGAACGGCCCGGCCGCCCCGGGAAACTCGCCTTCACCTGGCCCGGAACGGGAGGGGAAAGGGACGACCCCCGTCGGGGGGAAAGTGACCTGACGCAGTAGCGAGTGTGAGCGCGTGCCGTACCGCGTGGTCAGACGTACCGGTCGCGCCATGGAGCATGATCGAGCGTGACTGCGCGGAACGGCGTTCGCTGACGATTCGCTGGCTCTCGGATGACGCGCTGCGGGCGCCCGAGGACGGCCGGAGGCCGCCCGCAGGGCAGTCCGCAGCGCGTGGCCAATTCCGGGAACCCTGCCTTGCAAAGATCAAGACTGCTGTCGGCCAGCGTCGGTGACCGTACCTGCTCGTCGTGCCGACTCCCTTCGGCCTCGGGCTACGCCCGTCGGTCGGCTTGGCTGTACGAATGGCTGTACAGCCCTCGTCGGCCACCTGATGGCGCTTTGGCCGATCAGGCAGTTGGGCCGGACCACGCCCAAGTGTCAACTAGACTGACCGCAATCTGACAAACGAAATATGCTCCTACCAGCTAGAACCAGCGCAAGCTCCTTCAACCGGTGACTGTGGGCAGGTCAGAGCGTTGGCCAAGTCCGACTGTTGGTTACTCGAGGACAACTCACTGTCTCCTTGATCGGCGCCAACTAGCGGTAGCGCCTCCGCAACCACTTCGGTAATTTGGACTGCACGTTGCGTAACGATCGCCAGGAGGGCCAATGGGAGGGCGAACCCCAACCGCGATCGTAGAGCCATCTGTGCTTGAGTGGGCACGCCGATCCGTCGGCATGTCGCTGGAAGAGGCTGCAAGCAAGCTGGCCCAGCCGATCGCGAAGATTGAGGCGTGGGAGCAAGGCGTAGCCGCTCCCACTATGGCTCAGCTTCGGAAAATGTCCGAGGTATATAAGCGGCCGTTAGCCGTCTTCTTCTTGGACGCCCCTCCAAGAGGGTTCGATGCATTGCACGACTTCCGCCGCCTCCCAGCCACCACATCGGAAGATTGGACCGCCCCTCTTCATTTCGAATATCGGCGAGCACAGGACCAACGCGAATCAGCAGTTGAGATCTCTCGACGGATGGGCGAGCAGATCCCAAATTCTTGGAAACCGGCATCTTCTGTGCAGGCCGACGACGCAGAGCGCCTCGGCTCAATAATGCGTTCTGCACTCGGGGTGACACTAAAGGAGCAAGGAACCTGGAACGAGAAGTACAGAGCACTCGGCGGATGGATAAGAGCACTAGAGGATAATGGCGTCCTGGTAATCCAAACCGAGAAAATCAGCGTCGAGGAAATGCGTGGCTTCAGTATCTATGCTGAAGAATTTCCAGTCGTTGCCGTCAATGGCGGCGACTTTGTGAGAGGCAAGACGTTCTCACTTCTGCATGAGTACGCTCACTTGGCGCTACGGCAGAGTGGTTTGTGTGATCAAGAAAATGCAAGCCGGCCGCGGACGCCGGAAGACCGCCTTGAGGCTTTCTGCAATCAAGCTGCCGCCGCTGCCCTTATGCCAGCCGAGGCACTGCTGAGTGAGGTGGTTGTAGGCGCTGCCCCAGATGGCGATGAGAACTGGGAAAGCAGCGTGCTTGACTCCCTCGCCAGAAAGTATGGCGTTAGCGAAGAGGCCGTGCTGCGCAGACTCCTCACTCTCAACAAGACAACGCTGGCCTACTACCAGCGGCGACGGAGAGAATTCCTCGCCATATACGAGCGCGAGCGCAACCAGCAAAAGGAGCAGCAGAAAGAAAGCCCCGGCGGCCCGGGCTATTATCGCGTCAAGGCTCGCAACCTAGGCAAGGGCTTCGTGCGCCTTGTCAGCCATGCTTACGCTCATGATGCGATTGACACTCTGGAAGCCGCTAGCTATCTCGGTGTCAAGGTTCAGCACCTGAAAAGGATGGCTGACGAGGCATTCGGGAGGGCAGCGTAGTTGCCAGTCACCTACAGCATCGACACCAGTTCGATAATTGAGGCTTGGCACAGACGCTATCCCCAGGACGTCTTCCCGGGGCTTTGGCATGGGATCGATGAACTAATATCACTGGGGCGCCTTCAAGCTTCCGAGGAAGTTCGGCAAGAATTAAAGAAGAAGGATGACGAACTCTACGCTTGGGCGAAAGAGCGGCCACAGCTATTTTGCGAAGCAGATTTGGATAATCAGCTCGCCGTACGCAGCATCTTGCAAGCACATCCCAGGCTTGTGAACACCCAGAAGGGCCGGAGTCAAGCCGACCCATTCGTCATCGCATTAGCGCGAGTTCGCAGATGCACCGTCGTTACTAACGAAATCGCCTTGGGCTCTCTTGAGCGTCCACGCATTCCTGACGTTTGCCAGGCACTAGGCATTTCATGCATCGACTTCCTCGGCTTGATCCGGACCGAAAGATGGAGCTTCCGGCGGTAACGTTGCCGACTCCACGCACTCGGCACCCCCTACTCGCCGGTCCTGCGCAGCGGCTGAATCCTCGCCATCCCGCCTGCCGCCGACCCACACCTTCTAGCGGGCCAGGACCAGGGCGACAAGGTGGAGCATCCTACCGGACTAGTCTAATGCCATCTGTGAAGCATCGGCGCCAGCAGCCCGGGGCGGCCTGGGGCTTAGAAGAATATCCTGAATGGCTGGTCTTGTGGGTTGCGTCGCTTGCCCTCGGCGTCTTTCTCAAGGTTAGACAAACCCACATTCCGGGGGGGGGGGAAGACGAAACAGTTGTCAGGAGATACGATCGCGCGAGCAGAGTTGCGGACGCCGCCTTTGGCGGCCTCCCGCGCTCGGACACCGATGCACGCCTTTGCAACCAGATCATCGATGCCAGTTTAGGCGGAGAGGCAAGAAGTGCACTCCGAAAAAGACCTCAAATTTTCAAGACTGACACTCTCCGATTGGCGACAGTTCGGCTTCGTAGAAATTGACCTTTCTCGTCGCTTGACGATCCTCACAGGAGCTAACGGATCTGGCAAAACCACGCTCCTCAACCTGCTTGGGCGACACTTCAACTGGGAATCGACATTCCTAGGACTACCTGTACCCGACAAACGAGGTCGTAACATGTTCTCGGTAGGCCTGAGGCATCAGCCTCCCGAGTCGGACAAAGGCATCACTCACACGACTGTCACTGTGGGAGAATTGGGGTACACAAATGGGCAAATTTCCCAGATACGAGTACCCATAAAAGCAGGAGCGATCACCTATAACGTAAACATTTTCAATCAGCAAGTGGTACAGGGGTTGTACTTAGCATCACATCGAAGCGCAAGCAACTACCAGCAGGTCAATTCAATCCCCTCGAACTTCAGCACGGGCGAACAGATCCTCAACCAATTTGTCGCTGAGATGCGGCAACGATATTCAGGGGGAGCTGGCCGCAGCAAATCTGCACAGCTACTCATGAAAGAAGCGCTCCTCGCGGCAGCGATATACGGCGAGGGCAGCGCCAGCGTCTACCCCAATCACGATGCGCGACGAATATGGCGAGGATTTCAAGAAGTCTTGAGGTCACTCATGCCAGAGACTCTTAGATTTGAGCGTCTCGTGGCAAGACCGCCGGAAATCGTGATAGAGACAGCAAGTGGTTCGTTTCCGCTAGATTCGATTTCCGGCGGCATGAGTGCACTGTTTGAGATCGGGTGGCAAATCTTCCTCCGCTCCCAAAACCGCGACGCGTTTACCGTTTGCATCGACGAACCCGAGAATCACCTCCACCCATCCCTTCAGCGGACCCTAGTTCCGAGTCTTTTGCGGGCATTTCCTAGGGTAAACTTCGTCCTCGCGACCCATAGCCCCTTCGTCGTCACTGCTTCTGCTACCGCTAACGTTCACGTTCTCAGCTACGACGAGGACAGCCGGGTTTTTGCCGAACAACTCGACTTCTCCAGCAAAGCAGCAACCGCAGAAACAACCTTGCGGGAGGCGCTTGGAATGACCAGTACACTTCCCCTTTGGGCCGAGAATCGGTTCGATGAGATCATCGACCGATACCTCCACCAGCCACCGGACAGCGAGCATCTCCTCCGATTGCGTAACGAATTAAGGGCCTCCGGTCTCGATGTAGGACTGCCGGAAGCGATCGAACGGATTGCACGCAACGCAGTGGATGATGAGATCGGACCGATCGAGAGATGAGGCGTCTGATCAAGGCGCCAAAGCCGGCGATATTGGAGACTAACGGGGCAGGTTGGACCAAGGAGTATGCGGAAGCGGCCTTAGCTGGCACAGAGAGGCCGAAACGATGGGGCCATCGGCAGATACGGCTTGCGCTGACACACGAAACAGGTAAGCGCTGCGCCTATTGCGATGCGAACATGATGGCCGTAACCACAGGGAATGTAGAACACATCCTACCCAGGGCTCGACATCCCGAATTGGTAGTAGATTGGGACAATCTTACGCTCGCCTGCCCACGCTGCAATAATACTAAGAAGGACTACTGTGATCACACGTTTCCACTCCTCAATCCCTACACGGACGATCCGGACGAGCATCTCATTTTCGTAGGGAGCCTCGTTTTTTCCCGCCCCGGCAGCGATGTTGGTGCCGTTACTGTACTCAAGTTAGGTTTGTCGCGATCAGATCTGGTTGAGGCACGAAAGCGCCGCCTTGAGTCAATCTCATCACTCCTAGATAATTGGGCACGGGCTCACGGCGCGCTCAAGGAGGCAATCCGGGACGTCATTAGGGAAGACGTTGCGGATGGCGAGTTTCGAAAGAGCGTAGAGGCGCTCCTACGCGAATGCCGGTTCCCGTTAGACGAAGAATCCTAGCCTTCTCGCCATCCCGATGCTCCTATGGAGGTCAAGTGGTCAGGGCGGCGAAGTCCGCGCGGAGGGCGGTGTAGACGTCGCGGACGATGTAGCGCTTGAGGCAGCGCAGGATCTCTTGCTTGCTGAGGCCTTCGGTGATGCGTCGTTGCTGGTAGGCGCGGGTGCGTTCGTCGTAGCGCAGGCGGCACAGGGCGATGGTGTGTAGGGCGTGGTTGGCGCCGCGGTCGCCTCCCCGGTGGAGGCGGTGGCGGCGCACTCGTCCGGAGTTGGCGGGGATGGGTGCCGCTCCGCAGAGGTGGGCCAGGGCTGCTTCTGAGCGCAGCCGGTCGGGGTTGTCGCCGGCGGTGGTGAGCAGTTGGGCGGCGACGTCGGTGCCGACGCCGAAGAGGGCGCTGGTGCGCGGAGCGGCCTGACGGACCAGCGGTGTCAGCTGCCGATCGAGGGTGGCGATCTCCTCGGTCAAGGTGCTGACGCGTCGGGCGAGCCCGGCCAGGGCTGCTGCGGTGGCTTGTTTCGGGTCCGTCAGCCGGGTCGGGTCGATGGTGAGGTTGGCGCAGCGGTTGACGAGAACGGCGGCGCTGAGCTTGGTCAACTGTGCCCGCAGACCTTCGGGGGCGGCGGCGACCAGGCCGCGCATCTGGTTGATCGCCGCCGTTCGGGCCTTGACCGCGCCTTGGCGGGCCACGCGGAGAGCGCGGATGGCTTCCACGGGTCCGGTGCGGGTCTTCGGGATGCCCATGGCGGTGCCGGCGAGGGTGGCCCTCGCGGCGGCGATGGCGTCGATGGGGTCTGACTTGCCCTTGGTCCGGCGGGTCCTGCGATCCGGGCGATCCACCTCGATGACGGCAACCTTATGACTGGTCAGGTGACGGGCGAGGCCAGCGCCGTAGCTGCCGGTGCCCTCGACCCCGACCGCCGCTAGGCGACCGAAGGACCGCATCCAGGCCAGCAGGTCCGCGTAGCCGTCGCTGGTCGCGGGGAACTCGGCATCCGCCAGGAGACCGCCGGTGCTGTCGATGATCGCCGCGTGGTGGGTGTCGCGGTGGGTGTCGACACCACCGATCAGTGTTCGCTTCTTCGCTGCCATGCTGGTGAGGTCCGCCTTTCTCGGTCGCGTCGAGAACACGTGGACACGTCACCGGTCAGGCGAACGGACAACACAGTGGTGGGCGCCTCTCGCACAGGCTCCTATCAAGTCACGACGCCTGACCGGTGACATGCAGCTACCGGGGCCACCGAGCCGGCCGACGAATCGGGATCAGGACAGCAACCGTCGGTCTGCCGGTGAGTCAGACCAACCCGGCGACCCACCCCACCATCCTCACTGTCTGCCGCCGACCCACACACCGTGGAGCGGGCCAGGGCCAGGGTGACAAGGTGGAGCGCCCTACCGGACGTACGACCTTGTCGCCCTGGCCCTGGTCTGCTCGGCTCTGCCTGGGTCGGCGGTGGACGGGATGGCATCCCACCCCAACCACCCACGACCGCAACCGTTCGGCAACTCCATCCCGGAGTCGTTGGGCCCCCCGCCGGAGGCAGCTCTAACCCCAACCCCGCCCCCACCTCCCGCCCCCCACCTACCTTCACTCCTCTCCCACACTGGCCCCCGAGCGGCCGATGTGTTCCGTTCGGCGACTCGACCGGGCCGACCGTCGACCGGTCCGCGGTGAGGTGTTCCGAGCTGGAGGAGACCGACGGGTGAGCTGTCGCGTGGGCTGCGGTCAGTCCAGGACTCGTCACCGGCTCCTCACGGAACCAGGGGTGACGCGCGGGGCGGGGCGTGGTTTGCGGGCCGGCTGACTTTCCGCCCCGGCGCCGTAGGCGGCCGGGGCGGCGGCTCCGTCAGGAGCCGGTTGCCGCGCCCCGGCCCGCGCCGCGCGGAGCGCCTTGATCCCTACTGAGATTGTTTCGGCAACGTGGTGCTCGGCGGTGCAGTGCCGTGCTCCGCATAGGTGGCGTTGCTGCCGTTGCGTGCTGCAATCGCTGTACGGAGCCTACGAGCCAGGCGCGGCGGCCCGTAACGGTCCAGTTCCTCCGGTGTCACGTAGCGCCACTCGGTGAGTTCTCCGTCGGCGAAGCGGATGGCCTGTTCCTGCCCCCTGGTGAGCAATCCAGCGTCGAAGATGAAAAGGAGCTTGTCTCCTTCACCCTCGGCGGGTGCCCAGTCGACGACGAGCATGGCGCCGACAGCGGTGGTGAGGCCGAGTTCCTCTTCGATTTCCCGTGCGCATGCCGCGCGCGGTGACTCGCCGGGTTCGACGTAGCCGCCGGGGATGTCCCAGTGGTTCTTGTAGCTGGGGCGTACGAGGAGC
Organism: Micromonospora carbonacea; assembly: GCF_014205165.1. Taxonomy (NCBI): domain Bacteria; kingdom Bacillati; phylum Actinomycetota; class Actinomycetes; order Micromonosporales; family Micromonosporaceae; genus Micromonospora; species Micromonospora carbonacea. Next base: position 6,629,440 of record NZ_JACHMZ010000001.1, read on the forward strand.
ACGCGGCCTTCGTCGTCGAAGAACAGGGCGCCGGCGGCGACGCGTGGGGTTGCCACGGGTGGCATGTCGTTGGCCGTCACCAGGGCAGCCTAGATGGGCTGGGTTCAGTCGAGCACCTTGAGCCGCTGGGCCAGTCCGACCAGTTCGGCGGAGGGCTTGCCGCGCTGGCGGCGGATCCAGGTCAGGGCGAGTTGTCGGCTGAGGAAGTGGTGACGGACCTGCTCGGGTGCCATCTGTTCGGCGTCGAGCAGGGCGGCTTGGGCGTCGTCGATGCGGTTCCACGAGCTGTAGGCGCGGGCGACTTCGAGGGCGTGCCGTACCCGGCGTTCCATCGGTAGCCCGGTGGTGTCGACGCGGGGGCCGAGGTCGATGGCGACTTGCAGATCTCCCAGCTCGGCAGCGGTGGCGACGCGGTGGATGGCGACGTTGGTCGGCCCGAACGCCGTCCAGAGGTGGTTGGCGTCGGCTTCGAGCTGTCCGGCGGCATGGTCGGCGGCGGCGAGGAAGGTGCGGGTGGTGCCCGCGTCGTTGGCGCGGGCGGCGGCCATCGAGCCGGACAGGAACAAGGTTCCGTACACGGACAGCAGCTCGGGCGTGGCGTGCTTGAGGTGGGGCTCAAGGTAGCTGGCGGCGTCTTCGGTGAGGCGTACTGCTTCGGCGTAGCGGCCGGTGGCGTGCAGTGCGTGGCCCACCGAGCGAAACAGTGAGCCCGTGATGAGGGGATCGCCAGTGGGTCGTACGGCGGCCAGGCCGCGGTCGGCGGCGATCCAGGCGAGGTCGCTCTCTCCGAGTTTGGTGAGCTGGGTCGCGGCGAGCTGGTATGCGAGGCCGAGGAGTCGGCGGGCTTGGTCCTGGTCGTCGCCGTCGTGGTGGTCAGCGGCGGCCTGGGCACGGTCGAGTAGATCGGGCAGGCGGCCGGTGACGTACCCGAATCGGGAGTCCTGGTAGGCGTCCCAGAGTTCGCCTACCTCATTCTTCAGCGCGGCGATGCTCGGTGGTTCCGCACCCGTGCCACCGCCGAACGGGCCGAGGGCGCGGTAGTTCATCAGGGCGGCGCGAAGGGCGGGGACGGTTGCGGTGCCGCTTTCGCCGGTCCAGTCGAGCAGGGAGGGTTCGCCGAGCAGGTCGCCGAGCGTCACGTCCAGGACTTCGGCGAGGGACTTGATGACAGACAGCCGGTCCAGGTCGATCCGATTGTTCTCGACCTTTCCCAACCAGTCCGCGGTACGGCCGACGAGTCCGGCTAGGACTTCCTGGGACAGGCCGCGTCGGTAGCGGTACCAGGCGACTCGTTCGCCGATGGTCAGGTTGTGGGTTCTCCCGCGCACCGGCTCACCATCTCCCCTCGACCGACCGTGACCCCGGAAGGATTTTCCGGGTAACCAGGCAGATCGCGCCACAACCTGTGTCCATGACAGGACTGAAAGTAGCGACCACCTGCCGATTCGGTGAGGGCTGGAGGTGCGCACCTGCTCGCCGGTCCTGCCTGGACTGCGCGAGTTCCGGTCGTTCGGCGGCGTGCTGAGGCTGGCCCGGGGTGGGTGCTGGCGTGGGGCCGCGACCCGAACGACGGCCCGTGAACAGCCCGCCCGCCCCGGCGCCCCGCACGCCTGCACCCGCGCCGAGCCGGCCGGGCGTGCCGACACCGGGCGACCTGGTCCTGATCGACGGCCGGGCGTCGGTGCAGTTCAACGGCGACCGGGCGCTGTGGCTGCGGGTCACGTCGGTGGACGAACGGCCCACGTACCACGGCTGGGTGTGGCTCACCGGCTACGTCATTGACCCGGCCACCCGCAACGCCCTGGCAAAGCGCGAGGTCTACGCACAGATCGCCGGCCTCCACATCCAACGACGCAAACCCGACAGCACGCCGCCCCGCACCAACGCGGGCCCGGCGGTGAGGAGACGTGGTGTTTGACATCCGGGTACGACTCGGCGCGGTGCTGGACATCGACGCGGACGACCGCCTTCTTCCGTCGGACGGGCCGGTGCGGTTGTGGGTGACCGGGGTCCGGCTGGTGGTCAACCGCCCACCCCACGACGAGTGGATCTGGGTCGAAGGGGTCAAGCTCTCCCGATCGGGCCGTCGAGGTGCGCAAACGCAGATCCTGGTACGTGCCAGCAAGCTCCCGCCGAGCGGGCCGGCTGGTGAACATCTACCTGAACACGGCGCATGATCGGCTTCGATCAGCACGAGTGGATCAGCGCACGCCCGAACTACGCCGACCGTGTTCGGCTGACGTTCGCTGACGATTCGCTGACTTTCCGCCTGTCGCCCGGCCCGGCCGACCCGGGAAACCCGCCTTCACCTGGCCCGGAACGGGACCGGGAAAGGGACGACCCCCGTCGGGGGGAGACGGGGGTCGTCGGGAGGTTCGGCTCCGGGGGGGTTGAGCCGAACCGGCTCGGCGGTCACGGGGGGTGCGATCGCCGAGGGCCTGCTGTCGTACGACAACGCGAATGTGCGTCGCAAGAACAAGCATGCCTGAGCAAACCGGTATACGTCGAGTGGTGTCGCCTCCACTCCCTGCGAAATCATCGCCGGAGAGTGTGACCGCCGTCACTGACGGCAGGGGGTGGTGACGGTTGCCGTTGGGGCCGGGCCGGAGTCCGTACCCCAGGCACCCGCCGACCATAGACCATCCGGCTAGACTTTCGCGCCGTGGGCCGAAGTGCCGCTTTTTTCGATCTGGACAAGACCGTCATCGCCAAGTCGAGCGCCTTGGCGTTTGGTCGGCCGTTCTACCGGGATGGGCTGATCACCCGGCGGGACGTGGTGAAGTCGGCGTACGCGCAGCTGATGTTCCGGCTGGGCGGCACCGACGAGCAGACCATGGCCAAGACCCGGGACTACCTGGCCGCGCTGTGCAAGGGCTGGCAGGTGGAGCAGGTCCGCCAGATCGTCGCGGAGACACTGCACGAGCTGATCAACCCCTACGTGTACGCGGAGGCGGCGGCCCTGATCGAGGAGCACCAGGCCGCCGGCCGGGACGTCGTGCTGGTCTCCGCCTCCGGGGAGGAGATGGTCCGGCCGATCGGCGAGCTGCTCGGGATCACCGACGTGATCGCCACCCGGATGGCGGTGGCGAACGGCCGGTACAGCGGCGAGGTGGAGTTCTACGCGGCCGGTCCGAGCAAGGTCGAGGCGGTCACCGAGCTGGCCAGGGTGCGCGGCTACGACCTGGCCGACTCGTACGCGTACTCCGATTCGATGAGCGACCGGCCGCTGCTGGAGTGCGTGGGGCATCCGTCGGTGGTCAACCCGGACCGGGCGCTGCGCAGGCTGGCCACCGAGAACGCCTGGCCGGTGCTGGAGTTCCGGCACCCGATCCCGCTGGGCCGCCGGCTGCGGGAGCGGCCGGCGGTGCCGGTCGCCGCGGCGGCGCTGGGCGTCGGCGTGGGGGTGGCGATCGGCATCGCCTGGTACGGCCGGCACCGCCGCACGCGCACCACCCCGGTGGCCTGACCGGCGCAGCCCGCGAGCGGTCAGGGGCCAGGCCAGGCGGGTCAGCCAGCCGGGTCAGGCGGCGGCGAGGATCTCGTCGCCGACGGCGGTGAGCTGGTCGGCGCCGAGCTCGACGGCGGCCATGTAGTGCCGCAGCCAGGAGCGCAGCCCGTCGGGGGTGCCGGTGGCGAACGCCCCGGCCGCGCCGACGTACTCGGGTTCGCGCTCACGGTGGCCGACGTCGACGCCGACGAGCCCGCGAGGGTCGAAACCGGTGGACATCAGGACGAGCCGGGCAGCGCCCCGGGCCACCAGGCCGGACGGCCCGGCGAACGGGCGCAGGTTGAGCAGCTCGCCGTGCACGACGGCGGCGAGCACGAGCGGGGGGACGGTGGTGCCGCCGGCGACGAGCCCGGCCAGGCCGTCGAGCCGGGCGGCGACGACCGGGTCGGCCACCGGCCGCCCCAGCTCGTTTTCGGGTACGACGTCCCGCGCGGCGAGCACGTGCAGCCGGGCGAGGACCTGCCGGGGCGACGTCGGCCAGCGCTCGGTCAGGCCGGGCAGCGCCCCGGCGACCCGCAGCGCGCCCTGGCTCACCGGGTCGGTGACCGTGCCGGCCCGGACGGACTCGCGGTCGTGGGCGTACCCCTCCAGGGCGGCGCTGGCCACGGCGGAGCGGAGGCTGACTTCGGCCGCGACCTGGCCGCCGTGCCGGCGCAGCGCGCGGTGCCGCAGCGCCTGGTCGACGCGGTCGCGGGCCCGCTCGACGGCGGGGGCGACGTCGGCGAGCGCGAGCAGGGGCGCGAGCGGATCAGCGGTCACGCTGCCACGCTAACCACCTGCGGGGACGGCGGGTAAGAAGGGGACCCTTCTCTACCGTAGGCGTTAATAAGGGGCCCTTCCTTACAGCTCGGCGCGTGGCGGGGGCCGCTCGGCGCGCGTGGGTTCGGGGAGCTGTCGCGGCCTCCGGCCGCCCCGGCTAACCTCTGCGGGGGTAGGAGACGCAGGTCACGCGAGCGACGAGGGAGTCACGGCATGAGCGAGGCACTGGCCAACTTGCTGAACGAGACGCGGCAGTTCCCGCCGCCGGCCGCACTCGCCGCCAACGCCAACGTGACCGCCGACGCGTACGCCGAGGCCGCCGCCGACCGGCTGGCGTTCTGGGAGCGGCAGGCCGGGCGGCTGGCCTGGGCGCAGCAGTGGGAGCAGGTGCTCGACTGGTCGAACCCGCCGTTCGCGAAGTGGTTCGTCGGCGGCCGGCTGAACGTGGCGTACAACTGCCTGGACAGGCACGTGGAGGCGGGCAACGGCGACCGGGTGGCCATCCACTGGGAGGGCGAGCCGGGCGACACCCGCACCATCACGTACGCCGACCTGCACCGGATGACCTGCCAGGCGGCGAACGCGCTGACCGACCTGGGCGTGGTGGCCGGCGACCGAGTGGCGATCTACCTGCCGATGGTGCCGGAGGCGGCGGTGGCGATGCTGGCCTGCGCCCGCATCGGCGCGACGCACAGCGTGGTCTTCGGCGGCTTCTCCGCCGACTCGCTGAGCAACCGCATCCAGGACGCCACCGCCAAGGTGGTGATCACCGCCGACGGCGGGTACCGCCGGGGCAAGCCGTCGGCGTTGAAGCCGACGGTGGACGAGGCGGTGGCGAAGTGCCCGTCGGTGGAGCACGTGCTGGTGGTCCGCCGCACCGGTGAGGAGGTTGCCTGGTCGGCGAAGGACCACTGGTGGCACGAGACGGTGGAGACCGCGTCGGCGGAGCACGCCGCGCAGCCGTTCGACGCCGAGCACCCACTGTTCATCCTGTACACCTCGGGCACGACGGCCCGGCCGAAGGGCATCCTGCACACCACGGGCGGCTACCTGACGCAGGCGGCGTACACGGCGCACGCGGTGTTCGACCTGAAGCCGGAGACGGACGTCTACTGGTGCACCGCCGACATCGGCTGGGTGACGGGGCACTCCTACATCGTGTACGGGCCGCTGGCCAACGGCGTCACCCAGGTCATGTACGAGGGCACGCCGGACACGCCGCACAAGGGCCGGTTCTGGGAGATCGTCGACCGGTACGGGGTGAGCATCCTGTACACCGCGCCGACGTTGATCCGCACGATGATGAAGTGGGGCGAGGACATCCCCGCCGGGCACGACCTGTCCTCGCTGCGGCTGCTGGGCAGCGTCGGCGAGCCGATCAATCCCGAGGCGTGGATGTGGTATCGGCAGCACGTGGGCCGGGGTGAGCTGCCGATCGTGGACACCTGGTGGCAGACCGAGACGGGCGCGATCATGATCTCGCCGCTGCCCGGGGTCACCGAGACGAAGCCGGGTTCGGCGATGACCCCGCTGCCGGGCGTCGTGGCCGACGTGGTGGACGACCAGGGTCAGTCGGTGCCGAACGGCGGCGGCGGTTACCTGGTGCTGCGCGAGCCGTGGCCGTCGATGCTGCGCACGATCTGGGGCGACGACAACCGGTTCGTCGAGACGTACTGGTCGCGGTTCGAGGGCATGTACTTCGCCGGGGACGGGGCGAAGAAGGACGACGACGGACACATCTGGCTGCTGGGCCGGGTGGACGACGTGATGCTGGTGTCGGGCCACAACATCTCCACCACGGAGGTGGAGTCGGCGCTGGTGTCGCACCCGTCGGTGGCGGAGGCGGCGGTGGTGGGGGCGACCGACCCGACGACGGGACAGGCGATCGTGGCGTTCGCCATCCCGCGCGGCTCGGTCGACACGGCCGGCGAGGCGGGCGAGCAGCTCATCGCGGACCTGCGCAACCACGTGGCGCGCACGCTCGGCCCGATCGCCAAGCCGCGGCAGATCATGCTGGTGCCGGAGCTGCCGAAGACCCGCTCCGGCAAGATCATGCGCCGGCTGCTGCGGGACGTCGCGGAGAACCGGTCGCTGGGCGACGTGACGACCCTCCAGGACTCCTCGGTGATGGAGCTGATCTCCTCGGGGATGGGTGGCGGCAAGTCCGACGAGGACTGAGGTAGGACGTACCTTTCGGAGGGTGGCGGGCCCCGCGCGGGCCGCCACCCTCCGTGTCTGTGCGCGCGGACGGTGCGTGACCGCGGGGTGTCGGTCGGTCGGTTGGGGGGGCACCAACTGAACGGACACAGGGGAGGCCACCCCCTGTCGGAAGGGTTGTTTCTCCTTTAGGTTCAGCCGCATCGGTCGGTTCGACGGATGTCTCTGCCGTGCGCGCCGGCCGGCTCCACGCCCATGCCCGAGAAACGGAGCGGCATGCACATGATTCCGCAACGACGGTCACGCCGACGCCTACTCGTCGCGCTGCCCGCCATCGCCCTCGCGGCCACGTCACTGACCGTGACGGGGACTGCGTCGGCCCAGACGTCCGGCCCGGCTCCTGCCACGATCGGGGCGGACGAGCACTACATCAACTACGCCGAGCCCGAGGTGCAGCCGGACACCGCCGGCAAGGAGGTCAAGGGCGCCGACGGCGTGTACACCACGGCGGCGGACGAGGCCCAGGCCTACGACCGCAAGTACGCCGCGGGCAACCCGACGACCGCCAAGCAACTGGCGAAGCTGGAGGCCCAGTCGATCCGCTCCGGCAAGAGCCCCCGGTGGATCAAGAAGGCCCCGAGCACCCAGAAGGCGAAGCTGCTCACCCTGCTGGTGGAGTTCAACGACCAGGCCAACGACGACTTCACCGGCACGATGGTGCCGAAGACGGTCTTCGAGGACCGGACGTGCGTCCCCGGCACGGTGCAGAACGGGCCGAAGCACAACAACATCCCGAACCCGGCGAGCCTGCCGCACAAGGACAACAACTCGATGTGGGTGCCGGACTTCTCCCCGGCCCACTACAACAAGATGCTCTACACGAAGACGGGCATCACCGAGCGGGTCCGCAAGGACCTGAAGGGCCCGGACGGCAAGAAGGGCATCAGCCTCGCCGGCCGGACCATGCACAACATGTACCTGGAGATGTCCAAGGGCGCGTACACGGTGGACGGGCAGGCCAGCCCGTGGATCACCGTGCCGCACTCGGAGGGCTGGTACGCGGCGTCGCGCTGCTTCCAGGACGAGAACGGCGACTGGGTCGCCGGGCGTGAGCAGGCCATGAACGGCCACCCGGACAACCCGGCCGGGGCGGGCCGGCTGGCCACCGACGCGATCGACGCGCTGGCCGCCATGGACCCGAGCTTCCCGTGGGCCGACTACGACATCGAGGACCAGAGCGACCGCGACGGCGACGGCAACCTCTTCGAGCCCGACGGCGTGATCGACCACCTGGTGCTGGTGCACGCCGGCCAGGGCAAGTCCCGCGGCGGCGGCGCCGAGGGCGTGTACGCGGTGTGGGCGCACTCCTCGACCGTTCCGGGCGGCTACACCATCCCGGGCACGCAGCTCAAGGTGTCGAACTACATCGTGCAGCCGGAGGACGCCGGCGTCGGCGTCTTCGCCCACGAGTACGGGCACGACCTGGGCCTGCCGGACCTCTACGACACGTCCGGCAACGCCGACTCCGACGTGGACTTCTGGGACCTGATGGCCTCCGGGTCGCACAGCGGTGAGATCTTCCAGGCGCTGCCCACCCACATGGGCATCTGGGACAAGTGGGTGCTCGGCTGGGCCGACCCGGTGACGGTCGCCCCCGGTTCCGCCCCGCGCACCATCAAGCTCGGGCAGACCTCCCGCACGCCGGTGGGCACGGCCGACGGCATCAAGGTGGACCTGCCGGACAAGGTGATCACCCTGGCCACCCCGCACAGCGGGTCGAACATGTGGCACAGCGGCGCCGACCAGAACTGGGCGGACGTCAAGCTGAGCCGCTCGGTGAGCGTCCCCTCGGCCGCCGACGCCAAGTTCTGGATGTGGAACAACTACATCATCGAGGAGGACTGGGACTACGGCTTCGTCGAGCTCTCCACCGACGGCGGGGCGACCTGGTCCGAGCAGAAGGTCTACGACGCGGACGGCGCGGTGGTCACCACGCCGGACAACTACGCCGACCCCAACGGCCGGATGGCCGACTTCGGCGGCAAGAAGTACGGCCTGACCGGCTCGTCCGGCGGCTGGCGGCACGACTACGTCGACCTGTCGGCGTACGCGGGGCAGACCGTGCAGCTGCGGCTGCGGCAGGCCACCGACGAGGCGTTCGTGGAGCGCGGCTGGTTCGCCGACGACTTCTCGGTCACCGGCGGCGGCGCGACCACCTGGAGCGACGACGTCGAGGGCGGCGCGAACGGCTGGACCGCGACCGGCGGCAGCTTCACCGACACCACCGGCGCGGGTTGGAAGACCAACTCGGGCACCGAGGTCCGGGCGCACTACTACCTGGCCGAGTGGCGTAACTTCGACGGCTTCGACAAGGGCCTGAAGTACGCGTACGACACGGTGTACTCGCACGAGGCGTGGAAGGTCGACCGGATCTCCTACAACGCCCCGGGCATGCTGGTCTGGTACCGCGACACGGCGCTGGGCGACGTCAACCACGTCACCGGCCAGCTGACCGCCCTGCCGAGCTACGGCGCCAAGGGTGGCCTGCTGATCGTGGACTCGCACTTCGACCCGCTGCGGCGGCAGGGCACGGCGGCCGAGAAGGACCCGTCGGCGCTGGACAACCTGCCCAGCCGGCCCCAGTCGTCGAACGCGGCGTTCGGCCTGAAGAAGACGTACTCCTTCAAGGAGTGCCTGGAGGCGGCGGACGAGCCGTACAGCGAGTACTGCACGAGCTTCCCGGCGCAGCCGGCGGTGCCGCAGTTCACCGACTCCAAGGGCTGGTACCCGGGCATCGAGATCCGGGACGGCTCGCCGTACGCGCGGGACAGCGACGCCTCCGTGGTGCTGCCGTCGCGCGGCAACGTGCCCTACACCACCCGGGTGGTCAACCCGGACGGCACCCCGGCGCCCTCGTACTACGGGGTCACCCTGGGTGGCGGGGCGATCGTCCTGGGCACCGGCAACCCCGGTGACGCGAGCGCCGCCTACGGGGTCTCGCTGACGGTGAAGAAGACCGCGTGGAACAACGCCGTCGCCACGGTGAAGGTGACCGCGGCGACCCCGTGACGACGGGCGGTAACTGATCGGAAGATCAGCGGAGGGGCCGGCGGCGGCGACGCCACCGGCCTCTTCCGCATTTGTCGGGCCACACCCATCGAAATTCGTCGCTGCAATTCACCATGGGGCGTCCGCGCTGCTCAGCCGGCCGGCGGAGGCGATCGGTGTGACGGTGAAAAGCGTTCCCAACAAAAGTTTGCAACAAATCGACGCACGCATCTTCCCACCCGTCCCGGGAGACTCTATGTTCACCATTGGTCCCACAGTCGGGACGACTCACCGGCCCCTACCCCCGTCGGGCCGGTTCCCTCACACCGGAGGTACCACGTGCGGAAAGTCGCAGTGGGTCTGCTCGGGCTTTCGTTGACGGCGACGGGTCTGGTGGTCGCTACGACCGCCAACGCGGCGCCGACCGCGAAGCTCCCGGCGGCCGCCCCGTCGGCCGCCGAGAAGGCCCCAGCGGATCACGATCTGCCGGACAAGTTCGAGGACAAGCGCCGCGCGCTTCGTCAGGAGGGCCTCAGCGAGGTCCTCTCCGGCCGGGCCAAGGCCCAGAAGATCAACGGCAGCACCGTCGTCAAGGTCGGCAAGACCGCCGGCGGCGCGGCGTCCGCGGCCGGCGCCCGCAGCGCCAAGCAGGGCCAGAAGGACCAGTACGTCGAGCTGGCCCGGGAGCGCACCGACAAGATCTTCGTGATCCTCGCCGAGTTCGGCGACGAGCGGGACCCCGCCTACCCGGACAAGGACACGAACCCGGCCATCGCCGGGCCGACCACCTTCAAGGGGCCGCTGCACAACGAGATCCCCGCCCCGAACCGGGCCGTGGACAACTCGACCGTGTGGCAGGCCGACTACAGCGCGGACTACTTCCGCAAGCTGTACTTCGGCACCGGGCAGGGCGACGAGTCGCTCAAGCAGTACTACGAGGCCCAGTCGTCCGGGCGCTACACCGTCGACGGCCAGGTCAGCGACTGGGTGAAGGTCAAGTACAACGCCGCCCGCTACGGCCGCTCCGACGATCCGATCGCGGACGACGACACCGAGAACCCGGCCAACGACCCGGCGGTCTGCGCGGACCACAACTGCCCGAACGTCTGGGACCTGGTCCGCGACGCCGCCAACCAGTGGGTCGCCGACCAGAAGGCCAAGGGCCGCACCGACGCCCAGATCAAGGCCGACATGCAGTCCTACGACCAGTGGGACCGGTTCGACTACGACGGCGACGGCAACTTCAACGAGTCCGACGGCTACATCGACCACTTCCAGATCGTCCACTCCGGCGGCGACCAGGCCGACGGCGACCCGCACCAGGGTGAGGACGCCATCTGGAGCCACCGCTGGTCGGCGTATAACACCTCGCGCACCGGCCCGGCGAACTTCCCGATCGGCGGCACCCAGATCGGCAACACCGGCGTCTGGATCCGCGACTACACGATCCAGCCCGAGAACGGCGGCCGGAGCGTCTTCTACCACGAGTACGCTCACGACCTTGGCCTGCCGGACGACTACAACATCTTGAGCGGCGGGGACAACAACAACGAGCACTGGACCCTGATGGCCCAGAGCCGGCTCGGCGCCAAGAACGACGCCGGCATCGGCGAGCGCGGCGGCGACCTCGGCGCCTGGAACAAGCTCCAGCTCGGCTGGCTCGACTACGAGGTGGTCAAGGCCGGCCAGAAGAAGACCCTGGAGCTCGGCCCGCAGGAATACAACACGGCAAAGCCGCAGGCCGCCGTGGTGGTCCTCCCGCAGCGGGAGTACACCTTCGACTACGGCGCGCCGTTCGAGGGTGCCAAGCAGTTCTTCTCCGGCAACGACGACGACCTGGACAACAGCCTGACCAGGACGATCGACCTGACCGGGAAGACCTCGGCGGCGGTGTCGCTCAAGGGCCGGTTCGACATCGAGTCCGGCTACGACTACCTCTTCTTCGAGGCGTCGACCGACGGCGGCACCACCTGGGACGCGCTGCCCGGCACCGTCAACGGCAAGCCGATCCCGCCGGTGTCCAACACCGACCCGACGCCGGGTCTCAGCGGCAGCAGCAACGGCGCGTGGACCGACATCAACATCCCGCTCAACACCCTGACCGGCAAGAGCATCCAGTTCCGGTTCCACTACGTCACCGACGGTGGCGTGGCCGAGGGCGGCTTCTTCGGTGACAACATCACCGTGACCGCCGACGGCCAGACGCTGGCCAGCGACGGCGCCGAGAGCGGCACCGGCGACTGGGCGGCCAAGGGCTGGAGCATCGTCGAGGAGTCCTACACCCGGCTCTTCGACAACTACTACATCGCCGGCCACCGGTCCTACGTCTCGTACGACCAGTACCTCAAGACCGGCCCGTACTACTTCGGCTACGGCAACACCCGCCCGGACTACGTGGACCACTACGCGTACCAGGAGGGCCTGCTGATCTCGTACTGGAACCTCCGGTTCGCGGACAACGACACGTTCGAGCACCCGGGCGAGGGTCGTAACATGATCATCGACTCGCGTCCGCAGCCGCTCTACAACCTGACCGGCAACCCGTGGCGCTCCCGCGTCCAGGTGTACGACGCGCCGTTCAGCACGAAGAAGGCGGACTCGTTCACGCTGCACATCAACGGGCAGGCCCAGTACATCCGGGGTCAGGCCGCGCAGCCGCTGTTCGACGACACCAAGCAGTACTGGTTCCCGGAGCTGCCGAACCACGGCGTCAAGGTCCCGGCCACCGGCACCAAGATCAAGGTGCTGGAGCAGGACGGCACCTCGATCAAGGTCCGCTTCTCCTGATCCACTGATCGGCACACGCTGATCCATTGATCAGCACGCGCTGATCGACCGTTCCACCGCGATGCCCGGGCAGGCCACCTGCCCGGGCATCGCCCTTTCCGCCCCGGTGCCCGGGGGTCCTAGGCTGGGGCCATGACCGAGCAGCGCGGCGGGGCCGTCGACGAGTCCTGCGTCCTGACCGAAGGGCCGTGGACGCACCGGTTCGTCGGGGCCAACGGCAGCCGCTTCCACGTCGTCGAGGCCGGCACCGGCCCGATGGTGCTCCTCCTGCACGGCTTCCCCGAGCACTGGTGGGCCTGGCACGACGTGCTGCCGGCCGTCGCCGACGCCGGCTTCCGGGCCGTCGCGGTCGACCTGCGCGGCTACGGGGCCAGCGACAAGCCGCCCCGGGGGTACGACGGCTACACCCTCGCCGCCGACGTCGCCGGCCTGATCCGGGGCCTCGGCGAGCGGTCCGCCACCGTCGTCGGCACCGGTGCCGGCGGCCTCATCGGCTGGACCGCCGCCTCGTTCCACCCGTCGCTGGTCCGCCGGCTCGTCGTGCTCGGCGCACCCCACCCCCTGCGGCTGCGGGCCGCGATCTTCGCCGACCCGCGCGGCCAGTTCGCCGCCGCCACCCCCGCCCTGAAGTTCCAGCTTCCCCGCTACGAGCACGTGCTCACCCGCGACGACGCGGCCGCCGTCGAGGAGATGCTGCGCCGCTGGGGCGGCCCCCGCTGGGTCGACGGCCCCGACTTCGACGCGTACGCCCGGCGCTGCCGGGAGGCGATGCGCATCCCGCAGGCCGCGTTCTGCGCGCTGGAGGGCTACCGCTGGGCGTTCCGCTCGGTGCTGCGGCTGCACGGCTACCGGTTCGTGCGGCTGATGCAGAAGCCCCTGGTCACCCCGACGCTGCAACTACACGGCGCGTCGGACGTCGCGTCCCTGCCGCGCACCGCCCAGGGCTCCGGCCGCTACGTGACGGCCCCCTACGAGTGGCGGCTGCTGGACGACGTGGGCCACTTCCCGCACGTCGAGGCGCGGGACGTGGTGCTCGGCGAGATCCTGCGCTGGGCGAAGTCCTGAGCGGGTCCCGCCCCGGCCCCGGGTCGCGGCCCGGCCGCCCGGCGGGTCAGAGCCGCTGCTCCCGCAGGTCGGCGACCGCGCCGGCCGGGGCCCAGCCCTGATAGACCCCGAAGTCGAAGACCTCCAGCCCCATCGCCTGCGCCACCGGCCACCGGCCACCCGTGTACTCGACCCGCAGCCAGCCGTCGTGCTCGGCGAGGACGATGAACGGCTGGCCCTGCCACGTGCAGGTGGTCCGCACGTACGCCAGTCCCTCCACCTCGGACGCCGGCAGCACCCGCACGTAGCGGCCGGGGCGGATCTCCTCGAACCCCTCGCCGGGCTCGGGCTGGTAGAGCCGCACGTCGTCGCCGTCGGGGCTGGCCTGGTATTCCCGGCCCCGCCAGCGGGCCACGTAGCCGTCGCGCATCAGCCGTCACCGGCCCGACGCCACAGCAGCGCATCCGTGTCCAGGGTCGCGACCACCCGTTCGGTGCCGTCCGCCCCGATCCGCCAGAGCTGCGCGCCGTGCGGCAGCCGGGCGCTGTCCACCTTGAACTCGGCCACCACGTCGCTGCTGTCCCCCGGTGCGAAGCCGTTGCCCCGGAACGGCGGGCGCTCGATCACCCACCCCTCCATGGCCCGCATGGCGCCCTCGTTCTGGCCGCCGTACGGGATGCGGTAGAGGCTCGGCCGGTGGGCGGGCCAGCGCAGGACGTAGATCTCCTGCGCGTCCCGCGAGAACGGCGAGCCCGGGTGGCTCAGGCCGAGCGCGTCGTGCAGCTTGGCCGGTGTGTTCAGGTGGGCCAGCTCGCTGGCGCGGTGCACGAAGCCGGAGACCCGGTCGTAGCCGCGCTCCAGGTAGTAGGAGAGCTGGCTGGGGGCGACGGCCTTCTGCATCACCACCGGCTGGTTCGGGTCGACCGGCGGCGGCGCCTGCCGGGACGCGCCGGCCGCCGCCTCGGCCGCCGGTGGCGGCTCCGGTTCGCTCTCGACGTCGTCGCCGAGCCCCACGTCGGCCGCCCAGTTCGCCAACGCGACGATCTGCTCCCCGGGCAGCTTCGCGCCCACCGGTGTGTTCGGGTTCACCGCGAACGACCAGGCGTCGTCGGGCCAGCGGCGGATGAGCTGGGCGAACTTGACCGACACGGTCTCCACCGGACCGTCGGCGTGGTCGGCCATCCGCTCCGGGGAGGTGTAGACGACGACGAACCGCTCGCCGTCGAGCCGCTCGGTCCGCCAGACGAAGCCCGGCTCGCCGGGTCGGCTGCCGTCGGCCGAGTCGGGTGCCACCGGGAGCAGCACCCGGGCCAGCAGCAGGGTGGAGAGGAACGTGTCGGTGCTGCCGGTGCCGGCGGCGGCGAGCAGGTCCTCCTCGACCTCGTTGGCCGGCTGGAAGTCGGGGGCGGGCGGCGCGGCCGGTGCCGGCTCCGGGTCCGGCTGCGGATCGACGACGGCAGCACCGGCCGGCACGGACCCGCCGGCCGGCTCGGACACGCCGACCGATGCGGGCGCGTCGGCCGCCGGCTCGGGCGCGTCGGTCGGGGTCGGCAGGTCAGGCGCGGCCGGTGCCGGATCGCCGGGGATTCCCGGCTGGAAGAGGGACCCGGCCGACGCGTCGGACGCGGGTCGCCTCGCCGGGGTGAACAGCGACACCGTCGCCTCCGCGTCGGCGACGCCGACGGGCGCGGCGGCTGCGGAGCCGGCCAGGCTGCCGGGCGCGGTCACGGGTTCGGCGGGCGCGGCGACGGACGGGTCCGCGCCGACCGGATCGGTCGGAACGGTCGTGCCCAGCGCGACGGTCGGTTCGGTCGGAACGGTCGTGCCGAGGGGAACCGTCGTGTCCGGCGCGCCGGTCGAGCCGAGCGGAGCCGTCGTGCCCAACGCAACGGTCGCGTCCGGCGGCACCGTCGTGCCCAACGAGACGGTCGCGTCCGGCGGCACCGTCGTGCCCAACGAGACGGTCGCGTCCGGCGCAGCGGTCGTGCCCAGCGGAACCGTCAGGTCCGGCGGCACCGTCGTGTCCAGCGCGACCGTGGCGTCCGGCGCGGCGACCGGGTTCGGGGCAGCGGCCGGGTTCGGAGCAGCGGCCGGGTTCGGGGCGGGCAGGTCCCGCGCCTCGATGATCGTGCCCTCGATGACGATCGGCGAGAAGGACGGGCGGGGCGCGGGCGGCCCGGAGACCGGCTCCGCGATCGAGGCGGTCACCTCCTCGACCAGTTCGTCCACCGGGGCGGGGCCGGGACGCTCCGCCAGGGGCCGGGTCGGCTCCTCGTCGGCCGCCCCGGGGCGGGGACGCACGAACCCCCGCTCGGCCCCCGGCGCGGTGCCTCGACGCGGTGGCCCCTGCGCCGCACCGGCACCGGTCGGGCCGATGGGACGGGTCGGCTCGTCCGCGCCACCCGCCCGGCCGAAGAGGCCGGCCGGCGCACCGGTGGCCGCCGCGAGGGGACGGGTCGGCTCGTCGGCCGGCGGCACGGCCCGGAAGGCCCGGGTCGGCTCCTCCGCCGGCGACGGCCGGGGCGGCACCGCGCCGCCGGGCCGCAGGAGACGGGTCGGCTCGTCGTGGGCCGCAGCGGGGCCGGACGCCTCGGCCGGCGACGCCGGCGGTGCCGCCCCGGCCCGGGAGATCGGCACCGTCGGCGGCTCCGGGGCGGGAGCGGGGGCGGGACGGAAGGGCTGGGTCGGTTGCTCGGCGAGCGGGTCCGGCGCGGGACGCCGCCGGGGGAACGCCTGGCCGCCGCCGAAACCCCGGGACTGCGGGGCCGGGCGCTCGGCGGGACGGCGGGGGTCGCCGAGCACCCGCGCCGCCCGGCTGCGGCCGGAAGCCGGCTCGAAGAAGGAGGTGGGCTGGCCGGGTGGCCCCGGCGGGGCGGCGGGCGGGCCGTTGTCCCCCGGCGGCGCCTCGCTCGTCGGGGCGTCCGCCGGCGGCCGCCGCCGGGGGACGTTCAGCCACGCCGAGCCGCCCGGCGCGGGCTCGCCGCCGGTCGCGGCGGAGGCCGCGGCGTCACGGGCGCGGCCACCGCTTGGCCCGTCCGGGCGCGGCGGGGCCGGGGGCGCGTCGGCCCCGGGCGCGCGGGGCGGGGCCGCCGCCGAGACGGTGAGCCGGGTGGTGGGCGTGCCGGCGGCGTCGGCGGGGACGGTGGTCGGCGCGCCCGGCAGCGGGCCCCCGGCCGCCGTGCCGGGCGCGGGCGACACCGGCGCGTCCCGGCCGGGGACCACCGCCGTGGCGCGGGCCTTCGCGGCGGACTCGACGCGGTCCAGGCGGGCGCGCGCGCCGAGGGTGCGGCCCGGCAGCCGCACGTCGCCCCGGGAGAGCTGGGAGACGAACCAGGCCGGCAGGTAGCCCTCGATGGGCAGGCCCGGGTTGACCGCCAGCCACCACTCGTGGTTGGGCCACTCGGCGGCGAGGTCGGCGTATGCGCTGCGCCGGCTGGGCGCCGGGCTGCCGCCGAGGCAGGCCCGCAGCGCGGCGGGCGACGTGAAGGCCAGCACGTGCGTGCGGCCGCCGGTGGTCCAGGTGCCCCACCCCATCGGGACCTGCCCGGCCAGCGCCTCCGCGGAGACCGGCAGCAGCAGGTCGGTGCGGGCCAGGATCCGGAAGTAGAGCTCCTGGTCGTTGGCGCGGAGGGCGTCCCGCATCGCCGCTTCGGCCTCGGTAGCCGGCTCCCAGTCGGTCACGGCCACCTCTCCTCCCGCCATCAGGCCATAGCCATCGCGTACAACCTACAAGGTGGTAACAAGATCACAATGGCTGGCCGGGGACGCCCCGCCGGACAATCCGGATGCGGATAACATCCGGTTTCGAAGCCGACACGATACGGAGGCGTGATGCCCCGGCCCACCGCGCGTCCGGCCCTCGCCGCAGCGGCCGTGGCCCTGCTGTCCGCGTTCCCCGCCGCCCCGGCGCAGGCGGCCGGCGCGCATCGCGCGGCCCCCGGCTGCGCCACCCCGCCGGCCCCGGACCGGCCCGTCGCGGAGACCCCGTGGCCGCAGCGGCGGTATGCCCCGCAGCGGCTCGCCGCGCTGGCCAGCGGGGCCGGCGTCACCGTCGGCGTGATCGACTCGGGGGTGGACCGCCGGCACCCGCAACTGGCCGGGCGGGTCGACGCCGGGGCGGACTTCCTCGACCCGGGCGGCGACGGCAGCGGCGACTGCGCCGGGCACGGCACCGGTGTGGCGAGCATCATCGCGGCCGAGCCCCGCGTCGGCGTCGCGTTCCAGGGCCTCGCGCCGGGTGCCCGCATCCTTCCGGTACGCGTCAGCGAGCAGCAGGTGGTCGAGGGGCGGGAGTCGGGGCGCACGGTCAGCGCCGTCGACTTCGCCCGGGCGATCCGCTGGGCGGTCGACCACGGGGCCGACGTGGTGAACCTCTCCGTGGTGCTCTACACCGACGACCCGGCCGTCCGGGCGGCGGTCGGCTACGCCGTCGCGCGGGACGTGGTCGTGGTGGCTGCCGCCGGCAACCTGCACGACGGCGGCGACCCGCGACCGTACCCGGCCGCGTACGACGGGGTGCTGGGGGTGGGCGCGATCGGCCCCGACGGCCGGCGGGCCGACTTCTCGCAGACCGGCCCGTACGTCGACCTGGTCGCCCCGGGCGGCGAGGTGCTGATGGCCGCCCCGGGGCAGGGCCACCGGCGGGCCGAGGGCACCAGCTACGCCGCCCCGTTCGTGGCGGCCACCGCCGCTCTCGTCCGGCAGTATCGGCCGGAGCTGACGGCCGCGCAGGTGACGCGGCAGATTCTCGCCACGGTCGACCCCGCGCCCGGCGACGGCTCCGGCGGCGGGTACGGCGCGGGCGTGCTCAACCCCTACCGGGCGGTCACCGAGACCGGGGCGGGCCCGCAGGGGCCGGCTCGCCGGGCCGTGGCCCTAGCGGCGGGCGAGGCCGATCCGGCGCTGGCCGCCCGCCAGGCCCGGCGGGCGGCGGCCCGGGACCGGGCGGTGGTCGTCGCGGCCGTCGCCGGGGCGGCCGTGGCGGGCACGGCGCTGCTGGCGGTGGTGCTGCCCCGGGGCGGCCGCCGCCGCTGGCGGCCGGCGGCCTGACCACCTGCGGTGGCGGCGTCCGGCGGCCCTGCCGAACGCCAGAAGGCCATAGCCGCCGAACGCCGCGGCGGGCCGCAGCCGCTCACTGGAACAGGTTGACGTTCCGCTTCTCGGTGTCGAGGTAGTCGGACGCGGAGTCGTGGACCGCCAGCTTGATGTCGCGCAGCATCGCCTGGAGGTCCTGGGAGGCGGAACGCCACCGGGCCTGCCGCTGCTCGTATGCCTGCCGGGCCTCGCCGTCCCAGCTCGCCACCAGCGGGGCGGCGTCGCGTTCGAGCTGGCCGAGCTGGCTGTCCAGCGTGTTCAGCGCCCGCTGGATGTCGGCACCCGCCTGCTGGAGGGCGGCGAAGTTGACGACCAGAACCCCATGGTCCATCGGATGATCCCCTTTCCGGGAGGTGCTACAGCGGCAGTTGGATGCCGCGGTTGGTGCCGGCGACCCGGCTGGCGGCTTCGTTGTCGGACACGTCGTACTGCTGGCCGGCGGTGCGGATGGCGGTGGCGGTCTCCCGCAGGGCCCGCTGCAACGCCGCCTGGTCCTGCGACCACTGCCGCTTCACCTGCTCGAACGAGCGCCCGCCGGCCCCCCGCCAGGCCTGCTGCAACACCTCCAGCTCGGCCAGCAGGCTGGTCAGCATGGCCTGGAGGGACTGGTCAACCTGCTCGAACTTCGCGGCGGTCTGCTGCAACACCGCGGCCTCTGCCTGGGTCTGGGACACCCGGACGTCACCTCGTCTCCTCGATCGTGGCTGGCCGTCGGGCGCGCCCGCGGCGGACGCGCCGCCCGCCTGTCCCGGCGGCGACGCCGGGGCGGGATGGGGTCAGCCGGCTCGTCGCTGACGGTAGCGGCCCGGTGGCGGTTGTGCTACCCCGCCCGGCTCCCCTGTGGACAACCACGGCTCCCGCGATGGCGGGACGGAGCCATACGATGACGCTGCGGAACCGTCCACGGTCACGCCCCGGGTCACGGCGGCGTTCCGGGCGGGCGTTGAGGAGGCGCGGTGACGGCCAGCACGACCACGGCCCCGGTCCAGCCGGCGCACCGGCAGCCGTTGCCCCCGCGGTGGATTCCGGCCGCCACCCGGCGGGGTCCGGCCGGGGTGCGGGCCGGTCAGGTGGTCGCCACGCAGGCGGCGGTGGCGCTGGCCGCCGCCGGGGTCGGCCGGGGCGTGGCCGTGACCGTGGCCGCCGTCGCGGTGGCCGCCGCACTGCTGGCCGGCACCTGGGTCCGGGTGCGGGGGCGCTGGCTGTTCTCCTGGCTGGGCGTCGCCGCCGGCCACCTGTCCCGCCGGCGGGCCCTGGCGTCGGCCACCGGCCCGGGCACGCTGCTGGGGCTGCTCGACCCCGGCGCGGTGATCCGCGCGGCGGAGCTGGCCGGCCGTCCGGCGGCCGTGGTCGACGACGCGGAGGGCCTGACCGCCGTGCTGGAGGTCGGCGACCCGGGCGACCTGCTCGGCGACGGGCCGGGGGCGCTGCCCCCGCCGTCGACGCTGCTGCCGCCGGTCTCCCCGGAGCTGCCCCCGGTGCGGCTCCAGCTCCTGTTCGGCGGCTCGCCCGCGCCGGCCGTCGCGGTCGGGGGGAGCACGGTGGCGACGTCGTACCGGCAGCTCACCGACGGGCTGCTGGCCGGGCGCGACTCGGTGCTGCTGGCGGTGCGGGTGCTGCGGGTGGACGGGTGGACCGACGCGGACCTGCGCGCCGCCCTGTCCGGGGTGGTCCGGCGGATCGTGCGCCGGCTGGGGCCGGTGACCGCCCGCCCGCTCGGCGAGCACGCCGCGCCCCGCGTACTCACCGAACTGGCCCACCACGACGGCGGCGGGCCGCTGGTGGAGACCTGGCCGGCCGTGCGGACGGGGGAGCTGCTCCAGACCATCTTCCGGGTGCGGCGCGGGCCGGACCCGGCCACCGACGCGGGGCGGCTGCTGGTGCCCCGGCTGCTCACCCTGCCGGCCGCCGCGACCACGGTCTCGCTCTGCGTGGGGCCGCGCGCCGGTGCCGGCGGCGCGACCGTGCCGGCCGAGCTGACCGTACGCCTGGCCGCCTGGACCCCGGCCGGGCTGACGGCGGCGACGCAGGCGTTGCGGCGGCTGGCCGGCGGCGCGGGCGCGGAACTCGACCGGCTCGACGGCCAGCAGCTTCCCGCGTTGGCGGGCACGCTGCCCCTCGCCCTCGCCGTTCCGGGCGCGGCGGCCGACCCGGCGGTCCTCGACGGGTTGGAGCTGCCGGTCGGCGACGCGGGGCTGATGGTCGGCGCGAACCGGCGCGGGGCGGCGGTGACGGTCCGGCTGTTCCGGCCGGAGGGCACCCGGTTGATGCTGGTCGGCGGGGTGCGCGCGGCGCAGCTGCTGGTCCTGCGGGCGCTGGCGCTGGGTGCCCGGGTGGCGGTCCAGACGACCCGGCCCCGGGCGTGGGAGCCGTTCGTCCGGGGCGTCGCCACGCCCGACGGGCCGATCCCGGTGCTGCCGCCGGGCCGCGCGACGGACGCGGTGGCCGGCTCGGCGCTGCGGCCGGTGCTGCTCGTGGTGGACGCGGGCCCGGTGCCCGCCGACGCCGGTCCCGGGCCGGCCTGGCGCTCCACCCTGGTGGTCCGGGACGGCCTCACCGCGTCCGACGTCGACCAGCTGGGCCGGGCCGACCTGGTCGTGCTGCAACCGTTGCGCCCCGCCGAGGCCGCCCTGGCCGGCGCCGCGCTCGGCCTCGGCGGCTCGGCCGAGTGGCTGACCCGCATCCGGGAGGACATGGTGGCGGTGGTGAACCGCCGGGCGCTGCGCTGGGCGCTGCTGTCGCCGACCCCCATCGAGTCGCAACTGATCGGCCGCCCCGACCGGGGCTGACGGCTCGGGCGGGACCGACGGCGGGTTCCGCCGGTGGCGGGTCCATGGCACCATCCGTGACCATGGGTTTCCTGAAGGGTCTTCTGATCCGGCTGGGCAGCACGGCGGTGGCCTTCTGGCTGGCCACCCTGCTCATCCCGGGCATCACGCTCGACACGGGTTCGGCCGTCGAGGCGATCGTCACGCTGCTCCTCGTCGCGGTCATCTTCGGGGTCGTCAACGCGGTGCTCCAGCCGATCGTCAAGACCGTGGGCTGCGGCTTCTACCTGCTGACCCTGGGGCTGATCGCCCTGGTGGTCAACGGCCTGCTCTTCCTGTTGACGAGTTGGATCGCGGGCGAGGCCGGGCTGCCGTTCCACGTGGACGGCTTCTGGCCGGAGGCGGTGCTCGGCGCGCTGTTCGTCGGGGTCGTGACCTGGCTGCTGGGCGCGGTCCTCGACCGCGACTGAGCCCGGGCCGGGGCGGTCCCGGCCCGGGCGGCGTGGGCGGATTCACGGCGCGCGGGGCCGGGCGGGCAGGCTAGCGTCGCAGGGTGTTCACCCTGACCCGCGACGACGGCCACCAGCTCAGCACCGACCCCGCCCGCCTCGACCTCGACCTCGTGCACCACTGGCTCTCCACCGACGCGTACTGGGCGTTGGGGCGGGACCGGGAGACCGTCGGGCGGGCGTTCGCCGGCTCGCTGCCGTACGGCGTGTACCGCCCCGGTGACGGTCGGCAGGTGGCGGTGGCCCGGGTGGTGACCGACCGCGCGACGTTCGCCTGGCTCTGCGACGTCTACGTGGACCGGGCGGCCCGGGGGGTCGGGCTGGGCACCTGGCTGGCCGGCGCGGTCCGTGACCACCTGGCCACGCTTGGCGTACGCCGGATCGTGCTGGCCACCTCCGACGCGCACGGGGTCTACGCGAAGATCGGCTTCGCCCTGGTCGAGCCGGACCGCTGGATGCAGTACGACGGGCGGGGGCAGGCGTGAACCCGCTGCGCCTCGGCTACCTCTACGGCATCGGCGCGTACCTGCTCTGGGGGTTCTTCCCGCTCTACCTCAGGGCGCTCCAGCCGGCCGGCCCGCTGGAGATCCTGGCGCACCGGATCGTCTGGTCGGTGCTCTTCGTCGCGCTGTTGCTCGCCGCGCTGCGCAACGTGGGCTTCCTGCGGCGGTTGGCGCGTCGCCCCCGGGCGCTGGCCGGCATCGGCGTGGCCGCCGCGCTCATCGCGGTCAACTGGGGCACCTACATCTACGGCGTGAACTCGGCGCGGGTGGTGGAGACGGCCCTCGGCTACTTCATCACCCCGCTGGTGTCGGTGCTGCTCGGGGTGACCGTGCTGCGGGAGCGGCTGCGCCCCGGGCAGTGGCTGGCGCTGGGCATCGGCACGGCGGCGGTGGCCGTGCTCACCGTGGACTACGGCCGGTTGCCCTGGCTCGCGCTCACCCTGGCCGTCAGCTTCGCCGCGTACGGGCTGGTCAAGAAGCGCCTCGGGCTGCCGGCGGCGGAGGGGCTCTTCGTGGAGTCGGCGGTGCTCGCCCTGCCGGCCCTCGGCTATCTCGGCTGGCTCGCCGCCGACGGTGGCCTGGCCTTCGGCCACGTCTCGGCCGGGCACACCGCGTTGCTGGTGCTGGCCGGCGCGGCCACCGCGACCCCGCTGCTGCTCTTCGCGGGCGCCGCGAACCGGCTGTCGCTGACGGCGCTGGGCATGCTCCAGTACCTCGCCCCGATCCTCCAGCTCGGCTGCGGGGTGCTGATCTTCCACGAGCCGATGCCGCCGGCCCGGCTCGCCGGCTTCGCGCTGGTCTGGCTGGCGCTGCTGACCTTCACCGCCGACGCCCTCCGCCACGCCCGCAACTCCCGGCGCTCCCGCGGCCCCGCCGCGACCCGGCCGCTCGCGCCGACGCCGGTGGGACAGGGGACGACGGGAGCCTGAACCGCCGGCCGGGCGGCTCAGCGGGCGTCGTAGGCGAGGACCGGGGTACCGTCGGCGCGCAGCAGCTCCAGCCGGACCAGCTCGCCGTCGGTGAAGTGGGTGGTGGCGGTCAGGCTCAGCTCGTCGCCGGGGGCGGCCAGCCAGGAGCCGATCTGCTCCGTCGCGCCGTCCGGGCCGTGCGCCACCAGCCGGAAGGTGTACGCCTCGCGGTGCCCGGCCCGCCGGTCGTAGCCGCAGCGCATGGTGACCTCGGTGCCCCACGGCGTGCCGGTCAGCCCCACCTCGGCGTGCACCGGCACCGTGCCGGCGATCGGCCGCATGGACGCCAGCGCGATCTGCGGGGTGGGCGTCGGGGTGATCTCGACGGGCGGCCGGAGGGTGGCCGCGCCGAACCCGGCGAACAGCGCCAGGACGGCGGCGGCCAGCGCGGTCAGCGCGTACCGGCGGCGGGCGGCCGACCGCTCGCGGCGTCGGCGGCGGCGGGCGGCGTCGAGCAGCGCGGGCACCCGGGAGACCTCGGCGGGCGGCTCCAGGAACTGCTCCAGCCCGGCCGGGTCGAGCCGGCCGAGCAGCCCGGGGAGCACGGCGATCTCGGCGACCGCGTCCCGGCAGGAGGCGCAGCCGGCGAGGTGCCGCTCGTAGGCGGCCCGGTCGGCCGGGGCGAGCGCGCCCAGGACGTACGCGCCGTCGTCGTGCGCGAACTCGCAGCGGGTCATCCCGTCACCCCCATCTCGGCCAGCGCCAACCGTAGTGAGCGCAGCGCGTAGTGGGTGCGGGACTTGACGGTGCCCGGTGGCACGCCCAGCCGGACCGCCGCCTCGGACACCGAACGCCCCTGGTAGAAGCACTCGATGAGCACCTCGCGGTGGGTCGGGCTGAGCCGGTTCAGCGCCTCGGCGACCGTCCACGCCTCCACCGCGCGTTCCGCCTCGTCGATCGTCTCCGGGGGCTCGGGCAGCTCGTCGGTGTAGATCTCGCCGACCCTCGTGGACCGCCGCCGCCACGCGTCGATGGCCAGGTTGCGGGCCGTGGTGAACAGCCACGCCCGCACCGATCCGCGCGTCGGGTCGAGCGACTCCGGGTGCCGCCAGGCCCGCAGCAGCGTCTCCTGCACCAGGTCCTCGGCCCGGGTCCGGTCGCCGTTGACCAGCCGCAGGGCGTGCGCGTAGAGCGCGTCGGCATGCTCGTCGTGCAGCGCGCGCAGCAGTTGGGCGTCGTGGTCGCTGATGACGACCTCCTCGCTGTCGCCGGAGTCCAGCGGCTCCCGCTGTCGAACGCGTCCAGCGGTGCGTTCGCCCGACAGTACGTGCGGTGTCGCCGATCGGTTCATCCGCAGGTCGACGGGGAGGTCAGGCGCAGGTGTTCACATCCGGTTCATGTTCGGGCCGACCCGCGCTCACCGCGCCCTCCTAGCGTCCGCCGGGTACGCACGTCGGAGGGTCGACCCCGGCGTGCACCGACTTCCTTGGAGGCACCTCCCGATGAGCGACCGACCTCGGCTGCTCCCCCTGCTGGGCGCCACCCGCCACGGCAGCCGTGACGCCATGACCTGTCTCTACCGGTGCGGCAACGCCTGTGACCACCCGGTGCCCAACACCTCCGACAACCCGTACCTGGGCGACATCGTGGACGCCGAGGTGTCCCGGCGCGGCGTGGTCCGGGCCGGCGCGGTCGGTGCGCTCGTCCTGGGCTTCGGCGGCGCGGCCGCCGGGGCGCTGGCCGGCGCCGGGGCGGCGTCCGCCGCGCCGGCCACGCCGGTGGTGCCGGAGGCCGCCGGGTTCGGCCGCCCGGCCGGCGGGGTGGGCAGCGGCGCGCTGACCTTCCGGCCGATCCCGCCGAACAAGCTCGACACCCTGGTCGTGCCCAACGGGTACGACCACAGTGTCGTGATCCGCTGGGGCGACCCGGTGGTGCCGGGCGCGCCGGAGTTCGACGTGCACACGCAGACCGCCGCGAAGCAGGCCAAGCAGTTCGGCTACAACAACGACTTCGTCGGCGTGCTGCCGCTGGACAAGCGGGGCCGCCGGGCGCTGCTCGTGGTCAACCACGAGTACACCAACGAGGACCTGATGTTCCCCGGCTTCACCAGCCTCGACGCGCTCACCGTCGAGCAGGTGAAGGTCGCCATGGCGGCGCACGGCATGTCCGTGGTCGAGCTGGAGCGGGTCGACGGCACCGGGCAGTGGCGGCCGGTCTCCGGCGGCCGGCGGCCGTACAACCGGCGGGTCACCGCGCTGGCCACGAAGTTCGAGCTGACCGGCCCGGCCGCCGGCTCGGCGTGGCTGCGCACCGCCGCCGACCCGAAGGGCCGGACGGTGGTCGGCACGCTGAACAACTGCGCGGGCGGCGTCACCCCGTGGGGCACGGTGCTCTCCGGCGAGGAGAACTTCAACCAGTACTTCGTCGGCGGGGACGCCGCGCCGGAGGAGCTGAAGCCGAAGCTGGCCCGCTACGGCATCAACACCACCGAGCGCTACCCGAGCGGCAACCGCAGGTGGGACCGCGCCGACGAGCGCTTCGACCTGGCGAAGAACCCGTACGAGGCGCACCGCTTCGGCTGGGTCGTCGAGATCGACCCGTTCGACCCGGAGAGCCGGCCGCGCAAGCACACGGCGCTCGGCCGGTTCAAGCACGAGGGCGCGAACGTCATCGTCGCCCGCAGCGGGCACGTGGTGGCCTACATGGGCGACGACGAGCGGTTCGACTACCTCTACAAGTTCGTCTCCGACAAGAAGTTCATGACCGGCGACTCGTGGGTGGCCCGCAAGCACAACCTGACCCTGCTGGAGTCGGGCACCCTGTACGTGGCGCAGCTCGAAGGCAACTCGGCGGCCGAGATCGACGGCTCCGGCAAGCTCCCCGCCGACGGGGCGTTCAACGGCCGGGGCCGCTGGATCAAGCTGGTCAGCGGCAACCGCTCGTACGTCGACGGGATGACCGCCGCGGACGTGCTCACCTTCACCCGGCTGGCCGGCGACAAGGTCGGCGCGACCAAGATGGACCGCCCGGAGGACGTCGAGCCGAGCCGGCTGACCGGCAAGGTGTACGTGGCGCTGACCAACAACACCGACCGCGGCAAGGCGGGCAAGGCCCCCGCCGACGAGGCCAACCCGCGCAACCTCAACAAGCACGGGCAGATCCTGGAACTGGTCGAGGACGGCAACAACAACGCCGCCGAGACGTTCGCCTGGTCGCTGCCGATCGTCTGCGGCGACCCGACGGACCCGTCGACCCACTTCGCCGGGTACGACAAGGCGAAGGTCTCCCCGATCTCCTGCCCGGACAACGTCGCCTTCGACGCCACCGGCAACCTCTGGATCTCGACCGACGGCAACGCGCTGGGCAGCAACGACGGCCTGTTCGCCACCGCCGTGGAGGGGCCGGAGCGGGGGCACCTCAAGCAGTTCCTCACGGTGCCGCTGGGCGCGGAGACCTGCGGCCCGTTCATCACCGACGACAACCGCTCGGTGTTCGTGGCGGTGCAACACCCGGGTGAGATCACCGGGGCGACCGTGGAGAACCCGGCGTCGACCTGGCCCGACGGCGACTACGCCAAGCCCGGCGTGGTGGTCACCTGGCGGCTGGACGGCGGCCCGATCGGCAGCTGATCCCGCTGGGCGTCGCGGCGGGCCCCCTCCCCACCAGGGCGGGGGCCCGTCGTCGTCCCTGCTCCCGGCTCCCCGGCCCCGGCTTCCGGCCGCCGGGCCTCGGCTCCCGGTGGCTGCGGGGTCAGTTCTCGGCGGCGACGGCGTCGGCGATGGCGCGGGCGGCGGTGAGCAGCTTGGCCCGGACCACCCGGGCGGAGGTCATCATCTCGCTGGCCGGCAACGAGCAGGCCAGCACCATCCGGCGTTCCATGTCCTTGTCGGGGACGACCAGCACGGCCGCGCACGCGACGCCCTGCCGGAACTGCCCCAGCTCCAGCTGCATGCCCCGGCGGTCGCCGGCCGCCACGTCCGCCTCGAACGCCTCGGGGGTGGTGAGGGTGGCGTTGGTGAACGGGCGCATGCCGTATTCCCGCAGGTAGCGGAAGCGCTGCTCGGCGGTGAGGGTGGCCAGCAGCGCCTTGCCGAGCGCGGTCGCGTGCGCGCCCTCGTCGAACCCGGGGACCAGGTCCTCCAGGTGCGGGGAGCGGTGCCCCTCGGCCACGGCGGTGACGGCCACCTGGCCGCCGACGAAGCGCCCGAGATAGTGGCTGTAGCCGGTGTCCACGGCGGCGCGGCGCAGGCACTCGCCGACCGCTGCGGGCCCGCGGAACGCGGTGACCAGCTCGCGGTACCGGTCGGCGATCTCCAGGCCCACGATGTACGTGCCGTCCTCCCGGCGGATCACGTAGCCCTCGTAGGCCAGCGTGCGGACCAGGTGGTAGGTGGTGGCCACGGTCAGCTCGCAGCGCCGCGCGATCTGCTTGACGGTCAGCCCCTTCGGGGCGCGACCGACCGATTCGAGCACGCGTAGCGCGCGGGAGACACTCCGGATGAGGTCCGAAGGTTCCGCCAAGGGGTCGCGCACAACCACCTCCGCCGCCGGGGGACTTACACCATATGAAATCCAGGCGTCCGGCGAAATGCCTGTTCGGGTCGACGCTGCCAGATCATCCTAAACGGTCAGTGCGCCGAGCGACACGGTGAGTTGTCCGAGTCGGACTCACGAAGGGTTCGCGGAACCCGCATCGAAGGCTCGGGAGGCCTCAGCCGGTGCGGTCGGCGATGTAGTCGCAGAGGGACTCCAGCGCGCGGCGCGACGGCGTCTCCGGCAGCAGCGCGAGCTGCTCCCGGGCCTCCTCGGCGTAGCTGCGGACGGTCTCCCGGGCGCGCTTGAGCGCCGGGGACTCGCGGAGCAGGCCGAGGGCCTCGGCGTGCAGGGCGTCGTCGACGAGCGGGCCGGTGGCCAGGATCTCCCGCAGCCGCACCGAGGCGGCGTCGGCGTCGTCGGAGGCGAGCGCGTAGAGCACCGGCAGGGTCGGCACGCCCTCCCGCAGGTCGGTGCCGGGGGTCTTGCCCGACTGCACCGACTCGCTGGCGATGTCGAGCAGGTCGTCGGAGAGCTGGAAGGCGACGCCGATCGTCTCGCCGTAGCCTGCCAGGGCCTCGGTGTGCGCGGCGGACGCCCCGGAGAACAGGCCGCCGAAGCGGGCCGAGGTGGCGATCAGCGAGCCGGTCTTCTCGGCGATCACGCCGAGGTAGTGGGTCACCGGGTCCTGCCCGTCCCGGGGGCCGACCGTCTCGGCGATCTGACCGTGCACCAGGCGGGCGAACGTGCGCGCCTGCAACCGCACCGCCTCCGGCCCCAGATCGGCCGAGAGGTCCGCGGCGCGGGCGAAGAGGTAGTCGCCGACCAGGATCGCCACCGAGTTCGTCCAGCGGGAGTTGGCGCTCGGGGCGCCCCGCCGCACGGCGGCCTCGTCCATGACGTCGTCGTGGTAGAGCGTCGCCAGGTGGGTGAGCTCCATCACCACGGCGGCGGAGACGACCCGCGGGTCGGCCGGATCGCCGAACTGGGCTCCCAGCGCGACCAGCAGCGGGCGGAACCGCTTGCCGCCGGCGTCCACCAGGTGCCGGGCGGCCTCGGTCACCAGCGGGTCGGCGCTCGTCACGGTGGCCCGCAGCTCCGCCTCGACGGACTCCAGCAGGCCCAACACGGACGCCTCGACGCGGGCATCGGCCAGGTGCAGGCCGAGCGCGCCGAACTGACCCATGCTCTCCCGACCCCGCCGAGCGGAGCCGGTGGCACCTGAACGCTCGCCAGCCGGATTCACCACGCTATCCACCATGCCACACCCGTTCGACCTGCTCCGGGGCGGGGATGCGGCGACGGGGCCGGCACGCTGTCGCGTACCGGCCCCGTCGCGGGGAAACGTCGGTCATCGCACGAATTCGGCGGCACCGTTGGCGAGGTCGAGCAGCGGGCCCGGCACGACGCCCAGCACCAGCGTGGCCAGCACGCCGATCATGAGCGCCGCCGAGGTCAGCCCGCCCGGCACCATCACCGTCGGGGTGGACTCCCCCGGCTCGGACAGCCACATCATGACCACGACCCGCAGGTACGGGAACGCGAGCACCATGCTCGTCAGCACGCCGGCCACCACCAGCCACGCCTGGTCGGCGTCGAGGGCCGGGGCGAAGACGGCGAACTTGCTCATGAAGCCGCTGGTGAGCGGGATGCCGGCGAAGGCCAGCAGGATGAAGGTGAAGATCGCCGCGAAGAACGGCGACCGCTTCCCCAGCCCCGCCCAGCGGGACAGGTGGGTGGCCTCCCCGTCGGCGTCGCGGACCAGGGTCACCACCGCGAAGGCGGCCAGCACCGAGAAGCCGTACGCGGCCAGGTAGAACATCGTGCCGGCGAGCCCGTCCCGGCTCGGCGCGAGCACGCCGACCAGCAGGTAGCCCGCGTTGGCGATCGACGAGTAGGCCAGCAGCCGCTTGATGTCGGTCTGGGTGACCGCCAGCACCGCGCCGACCAGCATGGTGAGCACCGCCACCGCGCCGAGGACCGGGGTGAAGTCCCACGCCGCCCCGGCGAACGCCACGTGGAAGACCCGCAGCAGGGCGCCGAACGCGGCGACCTTCGTGCAGGCCGCCATGAAGCCGGTGACCGGCGTCGGGGCGCCCTGGTAGACGTCGGGGGTCCACACGTGGAACGGGGCGGCGGCGGCCTTGAACAGCAGGCCGATGGCGAGCAGCGCCATGCCGGCGAAGAGCAGCACCTGGCTCGCCGGGGACTCGGTGACCGCCGCGTGGATGGTGGCGAAGTCGACGCCGGCCGGGCGGCCCGGGATGCCGGAGGTGAAGCCGTACACCAGGGCCACGCCGAACAGGAAGAACGCCGAGGCGTACGCGCCGAGCAGGAAGTACTTCATCGCCGCCTCCTGGCTCAGCAGCCGCCGGCGACGGGCCAGCGCGCAGAGCAGGTAGAGCGGCAGGGAGAAGACCTCCAGGGCGATGAACATGGTCAGCAGGTCGTTCGCCGCCACGAAGATCAGCATGCCGCCGATGGCGAAGCTGGCCAGCGGGTAGACCTCGGTCGCCCCGTTGCTGCCCTCGGCCTGCCGCCGGTCCTCGGCCGACTCGGCGGTGACGGCGGCCTGGGCGACGAACGCCCCGCCCCGCTCCACCGAGCGCTCGCCCATGAGCAGCAGCGACATGGCGGCGAGGACCAGGATCGCGCCCTGGAGGAACAGGGTCGGCCCGTCCACGGCGAGCGCCCCGCCGGCGGTGATCAGCCGGTCGTCGGCGTTGAAGATCACCATCACCAGCGCGGCGAGCACCGCGAGCAGCCCCAGCGAGAGCTGGACGAGGTGGCGGCGCTTGCGGGGCACGAAGGCCTCGACCAGCACGCCCAGCAGGGCGGCGCCCAGCATGATCAGGATCGGAGCGAGCGCCGCGTAGTCGATCGACGGCAGCTTGAGCTCGGTCACTTTGCGGCCTCCTGCACGACACCGCCGACCTCAGGGGCCGGATCGGTCCTGCCGACGTCCTCCATGGTGGCCCGGACGGCGGGGTTGATGACATCGGTGACCGGCTTGGGATAGAAGCCGAGCAGCACGATCAGCGCGATCAGCGGCGCGACCACGACCTTCTCGCGCAGGTTGAGGTCGCGGCGCATCGGCTCGACCTCGGTCAGGGCCGGGTTGAGGGTGCCCTGGGTCGTCCGCTGCACCATCCACAGCACGTACGCGGCGGCCAGGATGATGCCGAGCGTGGCGATCACCGCGACCGGCTTGTTCACCGTGAAGGTGCCGATCAGCACCAGGAACTCGGAGACGAACGGCGCGGTGCCGGGCAGGGCCAGCGAGGCCAGGCCGGCGAAGAACAGCACCCCGGCCAGCAGCGGCACCAGCTTGCCCGCGCCGCCGAAGTCGCTGATCAGGGCCGAGCCGCGCCGGGCCACCAGCATGCCCACCACCAGGAAGAGCAGGCCGGTGGCGAGGCCGTGGTTGAGCATGTAGAGCACCGCGCCCGTGCCGGCCTGCGTGGTGAAGGCGAAGATGCCGACCCCGATGAACCCGAAGTGCGCGATCGAGGTGTACGACACCAGCCGCTTCAGGTCGTTCTGGCCGACCGCCAGCAACGCGGCGTAGATGATGCCGATCACCCCGAGCGCGAGCGCGTACGGGGCGAACCACTTCGACGCCTCCGGGAACAGCGGCAGGCAGTAACGCAGGATCCCGAACGTGCCCACCTTGTCCAGCACGCCGACGAGCAGCGCGGCGGCCCCGGCGGGGGCGGCCCCACCGGCGTCCGGCAGCCAGGTGTGGAACGGGAAGAACGGCGCCTTGATCGCGAAGGCGAGGAAGAAGCCGAGGAACAGCCAGCGCTCGGTCCCGGTGGAGATGTCGATCTGGGTGAGCGCCTGCCAGTCGAAGGTCTTCCCGCCGACGACCCACAGGCCGATCACGGCGGCCAGCATGAACAGGCCGCCGACCAGCGAGTAGAGGAAGAACTTCACGGCCGCGTACTGCCGCTGGTGGCCGCCGTAGCTGCCGATCAGGAAGTACATCGGCACCAGCATGACCTCGAAGAACACGTAGAACAGGAAGACGTCGGCGGCGGCGAAGACGCCGATCATCGTGGATTCGAGGACGAGCAGCAGGGCGAAGTAGACCGGGATCGAGCGCTTCGACGACTCGGCGTCGTGCCAGGACGCGAGGATGACCAGCGGCACCAGCACCGCGATCAGCATCAGCATCACCAGGGCGATGCCGTCGGCGGCGAAGGTGAACCGGGCGTCCCACTGCGGGATCCAGGTGTACGACTCGCGGAACTGGAGCCGCTCACCGCCGGTCTTGAAGGCCAGCCACATGACCACGGACAGGGCGAGCACCAGCAGCGACCACCCGAAGGCCACCTGCTTGGCCAGCTCCGGCCGGCGGCGCGGCAGGACGGCCACGACCAGCGCGCCGACCAGCGGCGCCACGGTCAGCACCGAGAGGAACGGGAAGTTGGACATTATGCGGCCTTACCTCCGTCGTCACTGCGTGGTCCGCCGGCGGGGGCGGCCGTAGAGAGGTCGATCACGCCAGCCACCCCGCCTGCACGGCCAGGAACGCCGCCACCACCAGCAGCGCGCCGGTCAGGATGGACGTCGCGTACGACCGGACGAAGCCGGTCTGCAGCCGCCGGAGTCGGCCGGAGCCCCCGCCCACGGCGGCGGCGAGGCCGTTGACCAGCCCGTCGACGCCCCGGTTGTCGAGGAAGACCAGCGCCCGGGTGAGGAAGATCCCCGGCTTCTCGAAGACCGCCTCGTTGAAGGCGTCGGTGTAGAGGTTGCGCCGGGCGGCGGTGACCAGCACACCCGCCGGCTGCGGCTCGGTGGCCGTGCCGTTGCGGAACAGCGACCAGGCGAGCCCGGCCCCGGCGATCGTGACGACCAGCGACAGGATCGTGATCACCGTGTGCGACAGCACGGCGTGGTGCTCCTCGCCGGCCTCGCCCAGCACCGGCGTCAGCCAGGAGGCCAGGCCGTCGTTCCACACCATCAGGCCACCGGCGACCACCGAGCCGATCGCCAGCAGGATCAGCGGGATCGTCATCAGCTTCGGCGACTCGTGCGGGTGCTCGATGTCCTCGGTCCACCGCTTCGGGCCGTGGAAGGTGAGGACGAACAGCCGGGTCATGTAGAACGCGGTGAGCCCCGCGCCGAGCAGCGCCGCGCCGCCGAACAGCCACGCCGTCCAGTCGTCGCGCGTGAAGGCGGCGACGATGATCGGCTCCTTGGAGAAGTAGCCGGACAGCGGCGGCAGGCCGATGATGGCCAGCCAGCCCATCATGAACGTGATCCAGGTGACCTTCATGTACTTCGACAGCCCGCCGAAGCGGCGGATGTCCACCTGGTCGTTCATGCCGTGCATGACCGAGCCGGCGCCGAGGAACATGTTGGCCTTGAAGAAGCCGTGCGCGAGCAGGTGGATGATCGCCAGGGCGTACGCCCCGCCGCCGAGGCCGACGCCGAGGAACATGTAGCCGATCTGGCTGACCGTCGACCAGGCGAGCACCCGCTTGATGTCGTCCTTGGCCGCGCCGATGATGCAGCCGAGCAGCAGGGTCAGCGCGCCGACGCTGACCACCACGAGCTGGAGCGTCGAGTTGGCCGAGAAGACCGGGTTCGACCGGGCGATCAGGTAGACGCCGGCGGTGACCATGGTGGCGGCGTGGATGAGCGCCGACACCGGGGTCGGGCCCTCCATCGCGTCCGGCAGCCACGCCTGGAGCGGGAACTGGCCGGACTTGCCGGCCGCGCCGAGCAGCAGCAGCAGGCCGAGCACCAGCACCGTGGTGCCGGTCAGCGAGCCGACGCCGTTGAACACCTCGTCGTACTGCGTGGTGCCGAGGGTGGCGAACATGATGAAGATGCCGATGGCCAGGCCGGCGTCGCCGACCCGGTTCATCAGGAACGCCTTCTTGCCGGCGGTGGCCGCGCTCGGCCGGCCGTACCAGAAGGAGATCAGCAGGTACGACGCCAGGCCGACGCCCTCCCAGCCGAAGTAGAGCATCACGTAGTTGTTGCCGAGCACCAGCAGGAGCATCGCGGCGACGAAGAGGTTGAAGTAGGCGAAGAACCGCCGCCGACCCTCGTCGTGCGCCATGTACTCGACCGCGTACAGGTGGATCAGGAAGCCCACCCCGGTGATCAGCAGGACGAAGACCGCGGCCAGCGGGTCGAACAGCAGGCCGAAGTCCACGTGCAGGTCACCGACGGCGATGAAGTCCCAGAGGCTCAGCTCCGCCGACTTGTTCTCCAGGCCGCGGAGCTGGAAGAAGTAGGTCAGGCCGAGCACGAAGGCGGCCCCGATCGCGGCCACCCCGAGCCAGTGCCCCCACCGGTCGGCCCGCCGACCCAGCAGCAGCAGGACCGCCGCGCTGGCCAGCGGGATCGCCACCAGCAGCCAGAAGCTGCCCAGCAGGCCGCTCGCCGCAGCGTAGGCGACTTCACCTGCCGGCTCAGCCGGGGCGTTCATCAGAATCGTTCCCACCGCAGGGCCCCTTAGTACTTCAGCAGGTTGGCGTCGTCGACGCTGGCCGAGCGCCGGGTCCGGAAGATGGACATGATGATCGCGAGGCCGACCACGACCTCCGCCGCGGCCACCACCATCACGAAGAACGACATGATCTGGCCGTTCAGGTCACCGTTGATCCGGCTGAAGGTGACCAGGGTCAGGTTGGCCGCGTTCAGCATCAGCTCGACGCACATGAACAGCACGATCGCGTTCCGGCGGACGAGCACCCCCACCGCACCGATGGTGAACAGCACCGCGGCGAGCACGAGATAGTAGTCCGGGGTCACCGGTCCGTCCCCTTCAACGTGGTCTCCTCGGCGGTCATCTCCCGGGCCGGCAGGATCTCCGGGATGCTGCGCTCGGTCAGCCGGCCGTCGGGCAGGCGGGCCGGCGTGGCCACCGAGGACGAGGTGGCGAAGACACCCGGGCCGGGCTTCGGGCCGGGGTAGTTGCCCGGGGCGAAGCGGGCCTTCATGGTGGCGATCTGGTCCATCTTGTCCTCCCGACGCCGCTCGATGTGCGCCAGCACCATCGCGCCGACCGCCGCCGTGATCAGCAGCGCCGAGGTCAGCTCGAAGGCGAAGACGTACTTGGTGAACAGCAGCCGGGCGATGCCCTGCACGTTGCCCTCGGCGTTGGCCTGCTCCAGGCCGACCGCCGAGACGCCGCCGAGGCCCCGGTAGAGGCCGCCGCCGACCAGGCCGGCGAAGCCGAGGCCGAGCACCACGGCGGCGATCCGCTGGCCGCGCAGGGTCTCGATCAGCGAGTCCGAGGAGTCCCGGCCGACCAGCATCAGCACGAACAGGAAGAGCATCATGATCGCGCCGGTGTAGACGATGATCTGCACCATGCCGATGAACGGCCCGGCCTGGAGGACGTAGAACACGCCCAGGCAGAGCATCGTCAGCACCAGCCAGAGCGCCGAGTGCACGGCGTTGCGGGCCGCGATCATGCCGATCGCGCCGAGCAGCGCCAACGGGGCGAGGATCCAGAAGGTGACCTCCTCGCCGCCGGAGACCCCGCCCGCCGCGGCGAGCACCGTCTGCGTGGTCATGCCTCGTCCCCCTTGCCCGCCGCCGCCCGCTGGGCCTGCTGCTCGGCGCCGGGGAAGGTCACCCCGGGGTGCTCCTCGACCTGGTAGCGACCGGGGCTGTTCGCCGCGTGCTCGGCCCCGGCGGAGGTGCCCGGGTTGCTCAGCGCGCCGACGTAGTAGTCCTTCTCGCTGTCGCCGAGCCGCATCGGGTGCGGCGGCTGCTCCATGCCCGGCAGCAGCGGCGCGAGCAGCTGCTCCTTCGTGAAGATCAGGTCCTGCCGGTTGTCCCGGGCCAGCTCGTACTCGTTGCTCATGGTGAGCGACCGGGTCGGGCAGGCCTCGATGCAGAGCCCGCAGAAGATGCAGCGGGCGTAGTTGATCTGGTAGATCGACGCGTGCCGCTCACCCGGGGACAGCCGGTTCTCCTCGGTGTTGTCCCCGCCCTCGACGTAGATCGCGTCGGCCGGGCAGGCCCAGGCGCACAGCTCGCAGCCGATGCACTTCTCCAGGCCGTCCGGGTGCCGGTTGAGGATGTGCCGCCCGTGGTAGCGCGGCGCCGAGACCGGCGGCTTGAACGGGTAGTCGGTCGTGACGACCTTCCTGAACATGTGCGAGAAGGTGACCCCGAAGCCCTTGAACGTTCCGGTGATCGCGCCCACGTCACACCTCCCTGGAGTCCGAGCCGGCGGCGACGTTGGCCGGCTCCCGCTCGGCGACCACGCGCTTGGTGCGCGGGCTCGGTGGCACTTGCAGGTCCATCGGTGGCAGCGGGAAGCTGCCGTGCGGACGGCTGTTGGCCTGCTCCTGGAGCGTCGGCTGCGGCTCCTTCTTGCGGCTCGGCCACAGCAGCGTCACCAGCAGCAGCACGCCCGCGCCGAGGCCCGTGGCGAGCAGCCGGTCCCGGGTCTGCCAGCCCTCGATCGAGCGCAGGCCGGCCAGGACCAGGATCCAGACCAGGTTGATCGGCAGCAGCACCTTCCAGCCGAACCGCATGAACTGGTCGTAGCGGAGCCGGGGCAGGGTGCCCCGCAGCCAGACGAAGACGAAGACCAGCGCCAGCACCTTGCCGAAGAACCAGAGCATCGGCCACCAGCCGGTGTTGGCGTCCGCCCACAGCGTGATCGGCCAGGGGGCCCGCCAGCCGCCGAGGAACAGCGTCGTGGTGACCGCGGACATGGTCACCATCGCCACGTACTCGCTGAGCATGAAGAGCGCGAACTTCAGCGAGCTGTATTCCGTCATGAAGCCGGCGACCAGCTCCGACTCGGCCTCGGGGAGGTCGAACGGCGCCCGGTTGGTCTCACCGACGGTGGCGATGAAGAAGATGATGAAGCTCGGCAGCAGCAGGATCGCGTACCAGCCGGGGGCCGGCACCTCGACGCCGGCGACGGTGAACCGGGTGGCGTCGCCCTGGGCGGCGACGATCCCGCTGGTCGACATCGTCCCGGCGGTCATGAACACCGCCACGATGCTCAGCCCCATCGCGACCTCGTAGGAGATCATCTGGGCGCTGGAGCGCAGGCCGCCGAGCAGCGGGTACGTCGAGCCGGAGGCCCAGCCGCCGAGCACGATGCCGTAGACGGCCAGCGACGAGCAGGCCAGCAGCACCAGCACCGCCACCGGCACGTCGGTGACCTGCAACGGCGTCCGGTGACCGAAGATGCTCACCATCGGGCCGAACGGGATCACCGACAGCGCGGTGACCGCGCAGACCACCGAGATGACCGGCGCGAAGAAGTAGACGACCTTGTCCGCCGCCTTCGGGAGGATGTCCTCCTTGAAGGCCATCTTCAGGCCGTCGGCGAGGGTCTGGAGCAGGCCGAACGGGCCGACCTGGTTGGGGCCGGGCCGTACCTGCATGTAGCCGACGACCCGCCGCTCGAACCAGACGCCGAGCAGCGTGGCCAGCAGGCCGAAGACGAAGGCGAACAGAACCTTGATCAGGACCAGCCACCACGGGTCCTTGCCGAAGTCGGCCAGCGTCGGGTCCTGCGCGAGGTAGACCGCGTTCACTGGGAAACACCCCCGGAGTTGAGGAGGGGACCCGGGCGGCCGGCGACGTCGGCGGCGACCGGGGCGGTCGCGGCGGGCGCGCTGATCCGTACCACCGTGCCGGACGTCGCGCCGAGGCCGCGCCGGACGGTGGAGCCGGGTGAGTTGGTCGGCAGCCAGACGACGCCGTCGGGCATCTCGGTGATCGCCGCCGGCAGGGTGATCGCCCCACGGTCGGTGCCCACCGTCACCGGGTCGCCGTCGGCGACGCCGAGGGCCTCCGCGGTGCCCTTGCCCAGCCGGGCCACCGGCGGGCGGGCCGTGCCGCCGAGGTGCTCGTCGCCGTCGGTCAGGCTGCCCAGGTCGACGAGCTGGTGCCAGGTGGCCAGCACGGCCTCCCCGGCGCCGGGCTGCGGCACCGTGGCCGGCTGCACCGACGGCGTGGACGGCCGGTCGGCCCGGGTCGGCGGCAGGCTGCCCAGCTCGCGGCGGACGCTGAGCACGTCGCCGGTGCCGAGCTGCACGTCGAGCAGCGCGGCGAGGGCGTCGAGCACCCGGCCGTCGGTCATCGCGGCGGTGCGCAGGACCGCCTCGAAGGGCCGCAGGCGACCCTCCCAGTCCAGGAAGCTGCCGGCCTTCTCGACCACCGGGGCGACCGGGAGGACCACGTCGGCCCGGCGGGCCACCGCGCTCATCCGCAGCTCCAGGCTGACCAGGAACGGCACCGCGTCGAGGGCCTGCTCGGCCAGCCGGGGGTCGGCCAGGTCGGCCGGGTCGACGCCGGCCACCACCAGCGCGCCGAGCTGGTCGCCCGCCGCCGCCGCGAGGATGGCGTCGGTGTCCCGGCCGGCCTGGCTCGGGATCACGCCGGCCGGGATGTCCCACGCCTCGCCCAGCTCGGCCCGCGCGGCCGGCTCGGTGACCGGACGGCCGCCGGGGAGCAGGTTGGGCAGGCAGCCCGCGTCGACCGCGCCCCGGTCGCCCGCGCGCCGCGGCACCCAGGCCAGCTTCGCGCCCGTACGCCGGGCCACGTCCGCCGCCGCCGACAGGCCGCCGGGCACCTCGCCCAGCCGCTCGCCGACGATCAGGATCGCGCCGGGGGTGCTCAGCGCCTCGGCCACCGTGGCGTGCTCGGCGAGCACGCTCGCCTCCTCGCCCGGCACCACCCGGGCCAGCTTGGCCCCGAGCTTCTCCAGGCCGCGGGTGGCGAACGGCGCGATCGCGTACACCGTCAGCTTCTTCTTCAGGTACGCCTTGCGCAGCCGCAGGAAGAGGATCGGGCACTCCTCCTCCGGCTCCAGGCCGACGAGCACCACGGCGGGGGCGTTCTCCACGTCCGCGTAGGTGACGTCGGTGCGCCCGGCGACCGAGCTGGCCAGGAAGTCGGACTCCTCGCGGGAGACCGGCCGGGCCCGGAAGTCGATGTCGTTGGTGCGCAGGGCGACCCGGGCGAACTTCGCGTACGCGTAGGCGTCCTCGACGGTGAGCCGGCCGCCGGTCAGCACCGCCGTGCCCCGGGCGGAGTCCCGGGCCGCGGCCAGCCCCTCGGCGGCGACGGTCAGCGCCTCGCTCCACGACGCCTCGCGCAGCTCACCGGTCTCGGCGTCGCGCACGAGCGGGTTGGTGATCCGGTCGAACGCGCGGGTGTACTGGAAGCCCCAGCGGCCCTTGTCGCAGTTCCACTCCTCGTTGACCTGCGGGTCGTCGCCGGCCAGCCGGCGCAGCACCTTGCCGCGCCGCCAGTCGGTGCGCTGGGCGCAGCCGGCCGAGCAGTGCTCGCAGACGCTGGGGCTGGAGACCAGGTCGAACGGGCGGGCCCGGAACCGGTACTGCGCGCCGGTCAGCGCGCCCACCGGGCAGATCTGCACGGTGTTGCCGGAGAAGTAGGAGTTGAACGGGACGTCGCCGCTGTCCTCGCCGGCCTCCGCGCCGTACTCCTCGTCCCGGTAGATGTTGATCTCCTCGGCGGACGACCGGCCCATCAGGTCGATGAACTTGTCGCCCGCGATCTCCTCGGAGAACCGGGTGCAGCGCTGGCAGAGCACGCAGCGCTCGCGGTCGAGCAGCACCTGGGTGCTGATCGGCAACGGCTTGGGGTATTCCCGCTTGTGCTCGTGGAACCGGGAGTCCGTGCGGCCGGTGGACATCGCCTGGTTCTGTAGCGGGCACTCGCCGCCCTTGTCACACATCGGGCAGTCGAGGGGGTGGTTCATGAGCAGCAGCTCCATGACCCCCTCCTGCGCCTTCTTGGCGACCGGCGAGGTGAGCTGGGTGCGCACCACCATGCCCTCGGCGACGGTCTGGGTGCAGGAGGCCACCGGCTTGCGCTGGCCCTCCACCTCGACCAGGCACTGCCGGCACGCGCCGGCCGGGGCCAGCAGCGGGTGGTCGCAGAAGCGCGGGATCTCGGTGCCCAGCTGCTCGGCGACCCGGATCAGCAGCGCGCCCTTGGGTGCGGTGACCTCGACGCCGTCGATGGTGAGCGTGACGGTCTCGGTCTGCTTGGCTACGTCGGTCATCAGTGCGCTCCCACCAGCTGCTTGTCCGACAGCTTCGGCGCGGTACGTCCCTCGATGTAGTCGAGGTAGTCCTGCTTGAAGTACTTCAGCGACGAGGTCACCGAGCTGGTCGCACCGTCACCCAGGCCGCAGAACGAGCGGCCGAGGATGTTGTCGCAGGTGTCGAGCAGGGTGTCCAGGTCCTCGTGGGTGCCCTGGCCGGCGAGGATCCGCCGGTAGACCCGGACCATCCAGTAGTTGCCCTCGCGGCACGGGGTGCACTTGCCGCACGACTCGTGGTGGTAGAACTCCAGCCACCGGTACGTCGCGTAGACCGGGCAGTCCTGGTCGGAGAAGAGCTGGGTGGCCGTGGTGCCCAGGATCGAGCCGGCCGCCGCCACCCCCTCGAAGTCCAGCGGCACGTCCAGGTGCTCGGCGGTGAGCAGCGGGGTGGACGAGCCGCCCGGGGTCCAGAACCGCAGGTTGTGGCCCGGCTGCATCCCGCCGGCCAGCTCCAGCAGCTCGCGCAGCGTGACGCCCATCGTGCACTCGTACTGGCCGGGGTTGGCGACCCGGCCGGAGAGCGAGTAGATCATCGGCCCGGACGACTTCTCCGTGCCCATGGTCTTCCACCAGTCGGCCCCGCCGAGCACGATGTACGGCACGCTGGCGATGGTGCCGACGTTGTTGACCACGGTGGGGCTGGCGTACAGGCCGTGGGTCGCCGGGAACGGCGGGCGCAGCCGCGGCTGGCCCCGGAAGCCCTCCAGCGAGTCCAGCAGCGCGGTCTCCTCGCCGCAGATGTACGCCCCCGCGCCCGAGTGCACCACCAGGTCCAGGTCGAACCCGGAGCCGAGGATGTTGCGCCCGAGGTAGCCCTTGGCGTACGCCTCCTGGACGGCGCTGCGCAGCCGGCGCGCGGCGTGCACCGCCTCGCCCCGGATGTAGATGTACGCCCGGCTGGCCCGGATCGCGTACGACCCGATGATCACGCCCTCGACCAGCGAGTGCGGGTCGTGGGTCATCAGCGGCAGGTCCTTGCAGGTGCCCGGCTCGCCCTCGTCGGCGTTGACCACCAGGTAGTGCGGCTTGCCGTCGCCCTGCGGGATGAAGCCCCACTTCAGGCCGGTCGGGAAGCCCGCGCCGCCGCGACCACGCAGCCCGGAGTCCTTGATGAGCTGGATCAGGTCGTCCGGGTGCGCCTTGAGCGCCTTGCGCAGGGCGGCGTAGCCGTCGAGCTTCTCGTAGGTGCCGATCCGCCAGGCGTCCGGCGACAGCCAACGCTTGGTGAGCACGGGGGTGAGCTTGGCCAGGGTCTCCGGCCGGGGAGTCGTCACTGCTGGGCCTCCGCTTCCTTGAGGGAGCGCTCCTGGGCTTCGGCGTCGTCGCCGGCGGGCTTGCGGTCGCCGGCCGGCGGGTTCGCGGCGGCGCCCGCGGCCTGGGCCTGCTGGGCGTCGCGCGGGACCGGGGGCGCCCCGTCGACCGGCACCGCCACCCCGGGCGCGGCCGGCGCGGGCTCGGGCTCGGCTGCCGGAGCCGGCTTCGCGGCCTGGGCCTTCGCCTCGGCGGCGGCCTTCTCGGCCTCGGCCTTCGCCTTCTCGGCATCCGCCTTCGCCTTGGCCTCGGCGGCGGCCCGGTCGGCCTCGGCCTTGCTCCGGATCGGGGTGTTCGGGTCGTAGCCCGGCACCGAGATGCCGTGCTGCTCGGCCAGCCGCAGGCCCCGCAGGGTGGGCTCGCCCGGGCCGCCGTCGGCGACCGCGCCCTCGCGCTCGTCGGCGAAGCCGGCGAGCTGCACCGACATCTCCTTCAGCGTGCAGAGCCGCGCGCCCCGGGTCGGCATCGGCCGGCCGCCGGCCCGCAGCTCCTCGACCACCCCGACCGCGGTCTGCGGGTCGACGCCGTCGAAGAAGTCGTAGTTGACCGTCATGACGGGGCCGTAGTCGCAGGCCGCGAGGCACTCGGCGTGCTCCAGGGTGACCTTGCCGTCGGCGGTGGTCTCGTCGTGCCCGACGCCCAGGTGCTCGGCGAGGGTGTCGTAGACCTCCTGCCCGCCCAGCACGTTGCACATGGTGTTGGTACAGA
The DNA here is from genome assembly GCF_014205165.1 of Micromonospora carbonacea. Classification (NCBI taxonomy): domain Bacteria; kingdom Bacillati; phylum Actinomycetota; class Actinomycetes; order Micromonosporales; family Micromonosporaceae; genus Micromonospora; species Micromonospora carbonacea. The sequence goes on from NZ_JACHMZ010000001.1 coordinate 6,671,147, forward strand.
CGCTGACCAGGTAGTCACCGGTCGGCCGGCGCTTGTACATCGTGTAGAAGGTGGCGACCGCGCCGACCTGGGCCTTGTTCAGGCCGAGCACCTCGGCGCAGAACTCGACGCCGGCCGGGGAGACGTACCCCTCCTCCGACTGCACCAGGTGCAGCAGCGGCAGCAGCGCCGACCGGGACCGGTCGGCCGGGTAGCGGGCGATGATCTCGCGCGCCCGCTCCCGCGTCTCGTCAGTGAAAGTCGTCGTCATCAGAGCCGCCTTCCGTTCGCGACTGCGGGGCTCGCAAGCTCACTCCTCGCGCTCACCTGTCACACCCACCCATCACGGGGTCCAGCGAGGCGCCGCCGGCGATCACGTCGGCGATCAGGCCGCCCTCGGCCATCGCCGGGAGGGCCTGGAGGTTGACGAAGCTCGGCTCCCGGTAGTGCACCCGGTAGGGCCGGGTGCCGCCGTCGGAGACCGCGTGCACGCCCAGCTCGCCCCGGGGCGACTCGATGCCCACGTACACCTGGCCGGGCGGGACCCGGAAGCCCTCGGTGACGAGCTTGAAGTGGTGGATCAGGGACTCCATCGACTGACCCATGATCTTGGCGACGTGCTCCAGCGAGTTGCCCATGCCGTCGACGCCGATGGCGAGCTGCGCCGGCCAGGCGATCTTGCGGTCGGCCACCATCACCGGGCCCGGCTTGAGCCGGTCGAGCGCCTGCTCGACGAGCTTCAGCGACTCCCGGATCTCGGCGACCCGCACCAGGTAGCGGCCCCAGACGTCGCCGTCCGGGTGGGTGGGCACGTCGAACTCGTAGGACTCGTAGCCGCAGTAGGGCATCGTCTTGCGCAGGTCCCAGGCGAGGCCGGCGGAGCGCAGCACCGGGCCGGTGACGCCCAGCGCCAGGCAGCCCGTCACGTCGAGCACCGCCACCTGCTTGGTGCGCTCGGTCCAGATCGGCTGGCCGGAGAGGAGGTCCTCGTACTCCTTGAGCTTCTTCGGCATCATCTTCAGGAAGTCGCGGATCTTGCGGATCGCGTCGTCCGGGACGTCCTGCGCCACGCCGCCCGGCCGGACGTACGCGTGGTTCATCCGCAGGCCGGTGATGGTCTCGAAGATGTCGAGGATGTACTCCCGCTCGCGGAAGCCGTACAGCATGATCGAGATCGCGCCCAGCTCCATGCCGGTGGTGGCCAGCCAGACCAGGTGCGACGAGATCCGGTTGAGCTCCATCATCAGGACCCGGATCGTGGTGGCCCGCTCGGTCACGTCGTCGGTGATGCCGAGCAGCTTCTCCACCGCGAGGCTGTAGGCCGTCTCGTTGAAGATCGGGGAGAGGTAGTCCATCCGGGTCACGAACGTCGAACCCTGCACCCAGTTGCGGTATTCGAGGTTCTTCTCGATGCCCGTGTGCAGGTAGCCGACGACCGACCGGGCCTCCCGGACGGTCTCGCCCTCCAGCTCCAGGATCAGCCGGAGCACGCCGTGCGTCGACGGGTGCTGCGGACCCATGTTGACGACGATCCGCTCGTCGTTGATCGGGTCCGTGCCGGAGACCACCTGGTCCCAGTCCCCACCGGTGACGGTGAAGACCTTGCCCTCGGTCGTCTCACGCTCGGTGGCGTAGTTCGACGTCGTCACTGGTAGGACCTCCTACGGTCCGGCGGCGGGATCTCCGCGCCCTTGTACTCGACGGGCACGCCGCCGAGCGGGTAGTCCTTGCGCTGCGGGTGCCCCTCCCAGTCGTCCGGCATGAGGATCCGGGTCAGGTTGGGGTGGCCGTCGAAGACGATGCCGAACATGTCGTACGCCTCCCGCTCCTGCCAGTCGGCGGTCGGGTAGACGGCGGTGACGCTCGGCAGGTGCGGGGCCTCGACGGAGACCGCGGCCTCCAGCCGCAGCCGGCGGCGGTAGGTCATGGAGGTGAGCTGGTAGACCACGTGCAGCCGGCGCTCGTCCGCGCCCAGGTAGTCCACGCCGGACACCGAGGAGCACAGCTCGAAGCGGAGGGCGAGGTCGTCGCGCAGCACCTGGCAGACCTCGGCGATGCGCTCCGGGCGCACGTGCAGGGTCAGCTCGCCCCGGTCGACCACGACCTTCTCGATCGCGTCGCCGAAGTCCGGGTACGCCTCCTCCAGCGCGTCGCGGACCTCGTCGAAGTAGCCCCCGTACGGCCGGGGGGTCTCCTCGATCGGCTGCTGCCGGCGGACCAGGCCGCCGAAGCCGGAGACGTCGCCGGTGCCGTGGGTGCCGAACATGCCGCGCCCGGCCGGGCTCGACGGCGGGTGCTCGGCCGGCGCGCCGCTGCTGGCACCGGCCGGCGTCACCGGCACGGGCAGGCCGCCGGTGCTGTTCCTGTCGTTCGGTGCGGTCACTTCGGGCCCCCGTGCGGGTGGAGGTGGTTCTGCGCGTTCATCCAGTTCTCGATCCGCAGCTGCTCCTCGCGCCCCTCGCGGACCGCCCGGGTCCACTCGGCGCGGCGGGCCTTGTCGTTGCGGTACGACGAGGGCATCGAGCCGTACGGCACGACGGGGACGTCGCCGCGCTCCTGGCGGGCCTGGAGCATCTTGCGGCCGTTCGGGCCCAGCGGCTCATACATGATCTTCTCGCGGAGCTTGAGGATCGCGTCGATGAGCATCTCCGGCCGGGGCGGGCAGCCCGGGAGGTACATGTCGACCGGGACGATGTGGTCGACGCCCTGCACGATGGCGTAGTTGTTGAACATGCCGCCGCTGCTGGCGCAGACGCCCATCGAGAGCACCCAGCGGGGCTCGGCCATCTGGTCGTAGATCTGGCGCAGGACCGGGGCCATCTTCTGGCTCACCCGGCCGGCGACGATCATCAGGTCCGCCTGGCGGGGCGAGGCGCGGAACACCTCCATGCCCCAGCGGCCCATGTCGTAGTGCGGGCCACCGGCGGCCATCATCTCGATGGCGCAGCAGGCCAGGCCGAAGGTGGCGCCCCAGACGGACGACTTCCGCGACCAGTTGACCAGCTTCTCCACGGAGGTGAGCAGGACGCCGGCGGGAAGCTTCTCCTCGATACCCATCTGACGTACCTCCCTCAGTCCCAGTCCAGGCCGCCGCGCCGCCACACGTAGGCGTACGCGACGAAGACCGCGACGATGAACAGGACCATCTCCACGAAGCCGAAGATCGGCAGGGCGTCGAACGAGACCGCCCAGGGGTAGAGGAAGATGATCTCGATGTCGAAGACGATGAAGAGCATCGCCGTCAGGTAGAACTTGATCGGGAACCGGCCGCCCCCGACGGGCTGCGGGCTGGGCTCGATGCCGCACTCGTACGCCTCGAGCTTGGCCTTGTTGTACCGGCGCGGGCCGGCGAAGCGGGCGGCGGCCACGGAGAACAGCGAGAACGCCGCGGCGAGGGCGAACAGCCCGATAATGGGTGCGTAAGGCGAGAGCGTCATCGTGGTCTCCTGCTCGTCCTTCCCTGCCCTCGGCGGTGGTGGGCCAAAATCACACTATTCACGTCCCTCACGACGGCTGTCGGCGGGGGTCGATCTCTGCCTGGCCGGTGTCCTCGTCGACCTCGGCCTCGACGGCTCACACGGCGGGTGCCGCCTTCGTCATCGCGTTGATGACCCGGTCCATGGCGTCCCCGCCGCGCGGGTCGGTCAGGTTGGCCAGCAGCTTGAGCACGAAGCGCATGAGGGCGGGGTGCGGCATGCCGTGCTTCGTGGCGACCCGCATGATCTCCGGACGGCCGATCAGCTTCACGAAGATGCCGCCGAGCCGGTAGTAGCCGCCGAAGCGGGCCTTCAGCTCCTGCGGGTAGGCCTGTAGCGCCCGCTCCCGCTCGGCGCCGGCCGGCCGGGCGAGGGCCTGCACCGCGACCTCGGCGGCCAGCTCGCCGGACTCCATCGCGTAGGCGATGCCCTCGCCGTTGAACGGGTTGACCATGCCGCCGGAGTCGCCGACCAGCAGGACGCCCCGGGTGTAGTGCGGCACCCGGTTGAAGCCCATCGGCAGCGCCGCGCCGAGGATCGGCCCCTCGGCGTTCGTCTCGTCGGTCAGCCCCCACTCCTCGGGGGTGTTGGCCAGCCAGTCGGTGAGCAGCCGCCGGTAGTTGGTCTTGCCGAAGGCGGTGGAGGAGTTGAGGATGCCCAGGCCGGCGTTGACCCGCCCGTCGCCGAGGCCGAAGATCCAGCCGTAGCCGGGCAGCAGCTCGCCGTTGCCCTTGCCGCGCAGCTCCAGCCACGACTCCAGGTAGTCGTCGTCGTGCTTGGCGGGCGAGCGGTAGTAGCGCCGGACGGCCACGCCGATCGGCCGGTCCTCGCGCTTGGCCAGCCCGAGGGCGAGCGGGAAGCGGCCGGAGACGCCGTCGGCCGCGACCACCAGCGGCGCGCGGAAGGTGGCGGGCTCCTTCTCCGGGCCGACCTCGGCCACCACGCCGATCACCCGGTCGTCGGCGTCGAGCACCGGGCCGGTGACGTTGACGCTGGTGCGCAGCTTCGCCCCGGCCGAGACGGCGCGCTGGGCGAGCAGGTCGTCGAAGTCGAGCCGGGTGCGGACCAGCCCGTAGTTGGGGAAGCTGGCCAGGTCGGGCCAGTCCAGCTCCAGCCGGACGCCGCCGCCGATCACCCGCAGGCCCCGGTTGTGCAGCCAGCCCGCCTCGGTCGAGGTGTCCACGCCCATCCGGATGAGCTGCCGGACCGCGCGCGGGGTCAGCCCGTCGCCGCAGACCTTCTCCCGGGGGAACTCGGTCTTCTCCAGCAGCAGCACCCGGACGCCGTGCCGCGCCAGGTGGTACGCCGTCGCCGAGCCACCGGGACCGGCGCCCACGACGATCACGTCGGCGTCGTTCTCCACCGCGGTCATCTGCGCCTCCTCCCCATGCTCGTGAAATGCTTCACAAGCCAGTCGGGTGGAGTCTATGACCGACGTGACACGCGCGCCTGGTTAGGTGGCCCTAACTTGCCGAGGTGAGGGCCACCAAGGTCCACTTCGGTCGTCAGCGCGGGACGGGAACGGTGGCGTTCGGCCCGGCATCGGCTACGGCGTCCAGTCCGGCGTCGGCCCGGATCGACTCGGGCAGGTGTTCGCGCAGCGCGCCGCCGGCCACCCGGTCGAGCGCGGCCAGCACCTCGGCGACCACGCGACGCACGTCGGCGGGATCGGCCCCGGCGAGGTCCCGGAGCTGCGCGACCAGCTCCGCCGCGTCGTCGTCGGGCGGCGCGCCGCCCGCCTGGTCTGCTCCGGTCATGCCGCGAGCCTAAGCGGCAAAGTGGACTATTTCCCCACAATTGGTAAAGGTGTGGGCGACTCGGGTCAGGCGCGGCGGGTCGCGCGGTGCAGCGCCACGACGCCGCCCGTGAGGTTGCGCCACGCCACCCGCTCCCAGCCGGTCGCGCCGATCCGCCCGGCCAGGGCCGGCTGGTCCGGCCACGCCCGGATCGACTCGGCCAGGTAGACGTACGCCTCCGGGTTGCTCGCCACCGTGCGGGCCACCGCCGGCAACGACCGCATCAGGTACGACAGGTAGACCGTCCGGAAGGCGGGGTTGACCGGGGTGCTGAACTCGCAGACCACCAGCCGGCCGCCGGGCCGGGTGACCCGGGCCAGCTCGCGCAGCGCGGCGTCGGTGTCCGACACGTTGCGCAGCGCGAAGGAGATGGTCACCGCGTCGAAGCTGGCGTCGGCGAAGGGCAGCCGCAGCGCGTCACCGGCCAGCAGCGGCACCGTCGGGCGGGACCGCTTGCCGGCGTGCAGCATGCCGAGGGAGAGGTCGACGCCGACCGCGTACGCGCCGGGCTGGGACAGCTCCTCCGTGGAGACGCCGGTGCCCGCGCCCACGTCCAGCACCCGGTCGCCGGGGCCGAGCCCCAGGGCCGCCCGGGTGGCCCGCCGCCACGAGCGGTCCTGCCCGAAGGAGAGGACCGTGTTGGTCAGGTCGTAGCGGGCCGCCACCCCGTCGAACATCGCGGCGACCTCGTGCGGCTGCTTGTCCAGGCTGGCGCGCTGGCCCTGCGGGGTACGGCTCACCCCTCCACTCTGCCAGCCGCCGCCCGGACGCGGTACGGGCGGGGTGGTCGCCCACCCCGCCCGTACCGTCGCGCCCGGTCGCTGACCGGCTGTCGTGCCCCGGGTCAGTCGGTCGACTTCTCGTCGCCCGGCGTGACCAGCACCACCCGGCGGCGGCGGGCCAGCATGAGCAGCACGCCGCCGGCCAGCAGCACGGCCGCGCCGACGCCACCGATCAGGCCGGCCTGCACACCGGTCACCGGCAGCCCGCCGCCACCGCCGTCGCTCGGCGAGGGGGTGACGCCCGGCCCGCCGGAGGGCGACGCGGTCGGCGTGGCGCTCGGCTCACCGGTCGGGGTGGGCGTGGGGGTGGGCTGGGCCGACAGGTCCACGAACACGTCGAAGACGGCCTGGTTGTCGACCTCGTCCGTCTCGGCGAAGGCGCGACGCTGCGCCGAGGAGGCGACGCGCGGCTCCTCCTCGGGCTCGCCCTCCGCCCCGTCCAGCCCGTACGCGAACAGCTCGCCCGGGCGCAGGACCGGCTCGGCCGCGTCCTCGGCGACCTTCACCTGCACGTCGTCGGTGTAGTACTCGCCCGGCTTCACCACCGCGCCCGCGTCCTCGCAGAGCGCCTGGGCCAGCCCGCCGATCTCCTGCTCGACGCAGTTGTCGGGGAGCTTCGCGAAGCTGACCTTCGCCGGCAGGGTGAGCATGTAGAAGATGCCCGTCGCCCGGCGGCTGCCGTCGTTGTAGACCGCCCAGTCCAGCGGGGCGGTGCCGCCGCGCGGGATCGGCTTGAGGTCCGGCTCGCTGTTCTGCGCGCCGTCGACCACGACGTTGGCGTACCCGTCCTGCACCCAGGAGGTGAGGTCGTAGCCGGGGCGGGTCACGGTGATGTCGACGGTCTCGGAGTTGTCGTCGGCGTTCGGGTCGGCGGTCGCCGAGGTGATCGTCACCTTCAGCGAGCCGCCCTTGCCCCGAAGGCCCGTGCTGAACAGCGGGATGCCGAAGTCCTCGGTGGTGCCCCCGGCCAGGTCGCCGAGCAGGCAGGTGAACGTGGTGCCGGCGACGTCGCAGCCCTGCGGGACGACGAAGCCGACCCGCTGGGTCAGCCCCTTCGTCTCCACGGTGACCCGGACGTCGCGGGCCACGGCCGAGCTGCGGGTGTTGTCGACGGTGAACTTGAAGGGCTTGGCCTTGGCCGCCTGCACGCCCCGGGCCAGGTTCTGGCTGAGCGGGACGAGCGCCAGGTCGGCCTGGTCGGCCGCCTGCGCCGGGGCGGCGGCGGTGGCGAGGCCACCGGCGGCCAGCAGCGCCGCGGCGCCGACACGGGCCAGCGCCGAACGGTGGAACGAGGTCATTGATCCCCCGAGACAGGAAAGAGGGAGGTTGCGGAATCGAGCGGACGTTATCCGAGGTAGATCGTTCGCGCCAGCGGCGGCACGGGTTGTTCACCGCTTCGACCACGGCCCGTACCGACAGTGAGGGCGGGATGGTCGCCCATCCCGCCCTCGCTGCGGTGCGTTATGTGAACGGCCCTCATGGGCCGATGGAGGATGTGGCCCGCCGGCCGTTCCACCTCGGCCGACCCGCTCCGACCTGCGTCGGAGGGTGCGCGCCGCACGTTATCGGCCGCTGGGCGACGCCGCCACCCCCCGCGCCGACGATGCCCGGACCATACGTTCGGTCACCTTCAGGGATTGTCGGGATTCGCCGCTTGTGGGGCGGGCCCGCAACCAGGCGCGTCCCCCGAACGGCGACCACTAATGGCCTCCCGACGACAGGTCACGGGACTTTCGGGCGGTCACGCTACGGGACCGCCGTCGACACCGTGCGTCACGGTCGGGTGCGGCCCGGGGATCGCCTCCCGTCAGCGGGCGTCGACCAGCGGCAGGGTCTTCCCGACCCCGCCGCCCGGCAGCGCGATCGAGGAGAAGTGCGAGACCACCCGGTCGTCGGTCGGGTCGTCGGCCGGGGTGTGGTGCACCGCGAGCCGGCGGTAGAGGGTGTCCCGCTGGGCGGGGATGCGGTCCGCCGACCGGATCATGCCGATCAGCTCGTGCAGGTTGGACCGGTGCCGCGCGCCCGCCGAGGAGATCACGTTCTCCTCCAGCATGATCGAGCCGAGGTCGTCCACGCCCATGTGCAGGGCGAGCTGGCCGACGTCCTTGCCGGTGGTCAGCCAGGACGCCTGAAGGTGCGGCACCGTCTCGAAGAAGAGCCGGGAGACCGCGACCAGGCGCAGGTATTCCAGCGTCGTCGCCTGGGTGCGCCCCTTGAGGTGGTTGTTCTCCGGCTGGTACGTCCACGGGATGAACGCCCGGAAGCCCCTGGTGCGGTCCTGCACGTCGCGGATCATCCGCAGGTGCTCGATCCGCTCGGCGGCCGTCTCGCCGGTGCCCATCATCATCGTGGCGGTCGACTCCAGGCCCTGCCGGTGGGCCAGCTCCATGACCTCCAGCCAGCGCGCGCCGGACTCCTTGAGCGGGGCGATCGCCCTACGCGGCCGGTCCGGCAGCATCTCCGCGCCGGCCCCGGCGATCGAGTCGAGCCCGGCCGCCTTGATCCGCGCGATCGCCTCGTCGAGGCTCACGCCGGAGACCTTGGCCATGTGCAGGATCTCGCTCGGCCCGATGGAGTGGATGGCGAGCTGCGGGTACGCCTGCTTGACCGAGGAGAACAGCTCCTCGTAGTACTCCACGCCGTAGTCGGGGTGGTGGCCGCCCTGGAGCATGACCTGGGTCGCGCCCAGCTCGACCGCCTCGCCGCAGCGGCGCAGGATCTCCTCGGTCGGGTGGGTCCACCCCTCCTTGTGCTTGGGCGCACGGTAGAAGGCGCAGAACTTGCACGCCGTCACGCAGACGTTCGTGTAGTTGATGTTGCGGTCGATCAGGTAGGTGACGATGTTGTCGGGGTAGCGCCGCCGACGCACCGCGTCGGCCGCCTCACCGAGGGCGTGGAAGGGCGCCTCGGTGTAGAGCAGCAGGGCCTCCTCGGGCGTGATCCGCCCGCCGTCCGCGCCGCGTTGCAGGATGTCGTCGATCTCCCGGCTCACCGTCACGCCTCCGAGCGTACGCCGGACAGCCGTCCAGGGCCGCAGGGGAGCGCGCCGCCGTGACGCGTTCCGCACCCCGCCGCCCCGCCGCTGGCGCTGTCGCCGACCCACGCCGATGTTGGACAATTCCTGTCAGCTCCCGACAGCAACTGTCCAAGTTCCGGGGGGTTCCGCCACCGGCGCGGCGGCCGGGGCCGTCGCCCGCCGGTCAGGCCCGGCCCGGCAGGCCGGCTACGAAGGCGGTCCAGGCCCGCCGGTCGAAGGCCAGCACCGGCCCGGCCGGGTCCTTCGAGTCGCGTACGCCCACCGCCCGCGCCGTCTCCGCCACCTCCACGCAGTTGGCGTTGGATCCGCTGCGGGTCGACTTGCGCCAGGTCGCGCCGGACAGCTCGGGGGTGGTCATCCTCGGCTCACTCTCGCTCGTGCTCCGCCGCGTAACGCGCGACGAGCGCCACCGAATCGACGGGGCTCAACGCCGCCTCGGCCAGCCTATCCGCCTCCCGCCGGAAGTGCGCCACCTGCGCGGCCTCCTCCAGGAACAACCCGGTCAGCTTGTGGTCGAGATAGACCACCGACCGGTTGCGCGGGAAGTCGAAGAGCGCGAACGAGCCGTCCAGGCCGGTGTGCGCGCCAGCCGCCAGCGGCACCACCCGCAGCGTCACCGTCGGCCGCTCGGCCGCCTCGACCAGGTGCCGGAGCTGCCGGGCCATCACCCGGGGGCCGCCGAGCGCCCGGCGCAACACCGCCTCGTCGAGCAACGCGTGGAGCGCGGGCGGGTTGGGGCGGCTCAGGATCGCCTGCCGGCCCAGCCGGGCCGCCACCCGCCCCTGCGCGTCTGCGGGCGGCACCCCGCAGCCGACCATCACGGCGTGGGCGTAGTCCGGGGTCTGCAACAGACCTGGCACCAGCAGCGGCTCCCAGTTCACGATGCCGACCGCCTCGGCCTCCAGCCGGATCAGCGTGCGCGACTCGTCGGACAGCCCGCCGATCGCCTCCCACCAGCCGGTCTCGGCCGACCGCTCGGCCATGGCGAGCAGCCGCTTGCGCTCCTCCCCGGTGATGCCGTAGATCACCAGCAGCGAGGCGACGTCGGCGGCCTGGATGCCCTGGATGCCGGTCTCCATCCGGGACAGCTTGGACGCCTGCCAGTCCAGCCGGGTCGCCACCTGCCGCAGCGGCAACCCGCGCGCCTTCCGCAGTTCGCGCAGCTCGCCGCCGAGCCCACGCCCGACGACCGTCGGCAGATTCGCCTTGGCCATGCCGTCCCCTCCACCACCCCGCCGGCCGTCACTCTGACGACACGCGCCGTGGCATTGAGTATTGACTCCAGGCAGCTAGAAAGCAACTATGGCAAGCAACGTTGCCAACCTCCGTCGCCACGAATTGAGGAGTTGCGATGCGGACCATTCAGCCCACCTGGCTGCGGCCGTACGATCCGGCGGACTCGCCCGGCCCCATCCCGTCCGTTGTCGAACGCTTCCGCCGCCGGCGGCGGGACGAGCCGGAGCCACCCACCGAGGCGGAGCGGGAAGCCGCCCGCTACACGGTGGTGCTGGTGCCGCCCGACGCAGCCGAGGCGCTCGGCGACGACCGGGGCGAGGTCGGCCTGCACCTGTTCTGCGACGACGACTGGGATCACCAGCCGGCACACCTGGACGACGCGGCCAAGATGATCGGGGATGCCTGCGGCGAGCCGGTCGTCCTCACGGAGCACCACTCCGACCTCACCTACTGGACCGCACACCTACGCGAGCGCTGAAGCCCGCGCCGCACCTCGCACCCTCGACAGATAGGAGATCTTGGAAGAAAGAGGCCCCTCCAGGGGCCGGAATCTTCCAAGATTCGACCGGTCCAGGCTCGCGCCCGCCCCGGTGCCGGGTGGCGCGTCAGCGGAGGGTGAGGTCGGTGGCGGGGAAGTCGTACCAGGACAGGTCGAGCGACGAGCCGGCCTGCGGCGCGACCGGGAACACGGCCCAACTGGCCAGGTCGCGGCCGGGCGCGAGTTCGATCGACTCGCCGGGGCGAGTGGAGCAGTAGGTGCTCTCCGGGCGCACGGTCCGGCCGTCGGCCAGGGTGAGCAGCACCAGCTCGCGGTCCTCGGCGACGGGCGAGCACTCCAGCGCCCAGGGGGCCGTCGCCGAACCGTTGCGGTAGCGGACGTTCAGCCGCAGCTTGCTCCCGGTCACCTCGGCGCTGACCAGGGTGACCGTCATCGACGCCTGGTCGTAGAAGGTCCGGTCGAGCCGGTACGTCCGCGATCCCCCGCCTGAGGAGCCGGAGGAAGAGGAATCGGACGAACCCGTGGGAGTGCCGGACGACGGACGTGCCGGCTGGTCGGCCGGGTCGGCTCCCCCGCTGGCCTCGGGGCCGCCCGTCTGCCGGCCCGCGTCCACGGTGCTGCCGGCGTCCACGATGCGGTCCGTCGTCGCGCCGTCGCCCCGGGTGGCCAGGTAGGTGCCGCCGACCGCTCCGACGACCGCCACACAGGCCAGTACGACGACCAACGTGCCGACGTGCCTCTTCTCCATCATCGCTCCCAGTCCGACCGGCGCTGCTGGCGTGACCGTAACAAAGCCTGGCCAGCCGCCGTCGGGGCCGACTTCACCGCTGCGGCCGACCTCACCGGCGCGCCCGCATGTTCAGCGCCACCCCGGCGGTACGCGCCAGCGCCGCCATCCGTCGGGGTCGGGAGACGACAGTCGCGCGGGTACGCAGGCAGTCCAGCACCACGTCGGCGGCCTGGTCGACCGAGAGCATCATCGGCTTGACCCGCGCCTTGGCCATCTTGGTGTCCACGAAACCGAACCGGACGACGCTGACCCGCACCCCGTGTGGCCGCAGGGCCCCGCCCAGCCCCAGCAGGTACGACGACAGCCCGGCCTTGCCCGCGGCGTAGCCCGGGGCCTCGGCCGAGGGTGCCACGTCGGCGAGGCTCGACAGGCCGACCACGTGCCCCGCCCCGGCGCGGGCCATGACCGGCACCACCACCTCCACGGTGCGCGCGGCGCCGACGAGGTTGACCTCCAGCGCCCTGGTCTGCGCGGCCAGGTCGTCCACGGCGAAGAAGTCACCGACCCCGGCGGCGTAGATGCAGACCTCGACCCCGCCGAGGGTGTCCAGCGCCCCGGCGAGCACCTCGCGGTAGCCGGGATCGGTGACGTCGGCGAGGCGGTGGTCGTAGCCGCTGCCCGTCAACGGGCTGCTGCTGCGCGACAGGCCCGCCACCGTCCAGCCGTCGGCCAGCAGCCGGCGGGTGACCGCCAGCCCGATGCCGTCGCTGTTGCCGACCACGATGGCCCGTCGCCTGTCCACAGCGCCCTTCATACCAGCACGGCGGCCGCGCCCCGCCGTCGTGTCCAGCGACCCCCGCCTGCCGGCTACGCGTCGTAGTCGACGGTGAGGGTGTCGGTGGTGGGGGTGGACTGGCAGGTCAGCACGTACCCGGCGGCGACCTCGTCCGGCTCCAGGGCGTAGTTGCGGGCCATCGTCACCGCGCCGGAGACCACCTTCGCCCGGCAGGTCGAGCAGACCCCGCCCTTGCACGCGTACGGCAGCTCGCCGCGCACCCGCAGCGCCGCGTCGAGGACCCGTTCCTCACGGCCCATCGGGAAGGTCGACGCCCGGCCGTCCAGCACGATCGTCACCTCGGCGTCCCCGGTCGGCCCGGCGGGGCGGCGCTGCGTCGGCGCGGGCGTCTCGGCGACGTGGAACAGCTCCGCGTGCACCGCCGACTCCGGCAGGCCCCGCGCGGCGAGCACCGCCTTCGCGTCAACCACCATGCCGTACGGGCCGCAGAGGAACCACTCCTCGATCGCGTCGCCCGGCACGATCGTGTCCAGCAGGCGGCCCAGCCGGTCGGCGTCGATCCGCCCCGACAGCAGCGGCGACTCGCCGGGCTCCCGGGACAGCACGTGCACCAGGTGCAGCCGCGTCGGGTGGCGGTCCTTCAGGTCGGCCAGCTCCTCGGCGAACATCACCGAGTTGGCCGTGCGGTTGCCGTACACCAGGGTGAAGGTGCTGGCCGGCTCGACGGCCAGGGCCGTGGCGACCAGCGCGAGCACCGGGGTGATGCCGGAGCCGGCGGCGACCGCGCCGTAGCGGCGGGCCCGGCCCGGGTCGAATGCCGTGGTGAAGTGCCCGAGCGGCGGCAGCACCTCGACGGTGTCGCCGTGCCGCAGCACCGAGCAGGCGTAGGCCGAGAACGCGCCGCCGGGGACCTCCCGCACCCCGATCCGCAGCCGGCCGTGCCGGGCCAGCTCGTCGGGCGTCGAGCAGATCGAGTACGACCGCCGCACGTCCGCGTCCGCGCCGGTGGAGCCGGCGGGGAGCCGCACGGTGAGGTGCTGGCCGGCGGTGAACGTGAAGAGCGTCCGCAGCTCCTCCGGCACGGCGAAGGTGATCGCCACGGCGTCGGCGGTGAGCCGGTCGACGGCGGCGACGGGCAGCGGGTGGAAGGCCGGCCGGCGACGGGCCGGGCGGGTGATCGTGACAGTCACAGCGCCTTCAGGTGGTCGAAGGGTTCGCGGCAGGCGCGGCAGCGCCACAGGGCCTTGCAGGCGGTGGAGCCGAACCGGCTGACCTGCTCGGTCTCCGCCGAGCCGCAGAGCGGGCAGCGGACGGCGAGGGTCAGCGGCACGACCGTGCCGGCCCCGGCGGCCCCGCCCGGGGTCGCGGGCGGCGGGGCGATGCCGGCGGCGGCCAGCTTGGCGCGGCCCGCGTCGGAGATCCAGTCGGTGCTCCACGCCGGGCTGTAGACCGTGCGGACGTCGGCGTCGGGGTGCCCGGCGGCGGCCAGCGCCCGCCGGATGTCGGCCCGGATCACGTCCATCGCCGGGCAGCCGGTGTAGGTGGGGGTGATGGTCACGGTGACCCGGCCGGTGGCCGGGTCCTGGTCGACCGCCCGCAGGATGCCCAGCTCGTCGATGGTGATCACCCGGATCTCCGGGTCCACCACCGCCGCCACGGCCGTCCTCGGGTCTACCACTGCGCCCCCGGGTGGGCGCGGTGCAGCACCTGCATCTCCGCCAGCAGGTACGACAGGTGCTCGGTGTGCACGCCGTCCCGCCCGCCGGCCGGGGCCCAGCCGTCCGCCGGCCGGGTCAGGGTCGCCTCGGCCAGCACCGGCCCGACGTACGCGTCGAACTCGCCGCGCAGGGTGGCCGGGTCGACCGGCGCGCCCGGCCACGGCGCGAACAGCTCGTGCGCGTACGGCCAGACGTGGTCGACGGCGGCCTGCATGCGGCGGTGCGACTCGGCGGTGCCGTCGCCGAGCCGGCGCACCCACAGCGCGGCGTGGTCCCGGTGGTAGGCGGACTCCTTGCGCGCCTTCGCCCCGATCGCGGCGAGCCGCTCGTCGGCGCAGCCGGCCAGCGCGGCGTAGAGCGGGAGCTGGTAGGCGGACAGGAACAGCAGCTTCGCCATGGTCACCGCGAAGTCGCCGTTGGGCAGCTCGACCAGCAGGCAGTTGCGGAACTCCCGGTCGTCGCGCAGGTACGCCAGCGCGTCCTCGTCGCGGCCCGCCCCCTCCAGCTCACCCGCGTAGGTGAGCAGGAGTCGGGCCGCCCCGAGCTGGTCGAGGGCGATGTTGGCCAGCGCGACGTCCTCCTCCATCTCCGGGGCGCGGCTGGTCCACTCGCCGAGGCGCTGCGCGGCGACCAGCGCGTCGTCGCCGAGGGCGAGGGCGAAGTCGAAGGGCTGCCTCACAGGTGGGCCACCCCGTCCGGCACCTCGTAGAAGGTGGGGTGGCGGTAGACCTTGTCGGCCGCCGGGTCGAAGAAGGCGTCCTTCTCGTCGGGGCTGGACGCGGTGATCGCGGCGGCCGGCACCACCCAGATCGACACCCCCTCCTGGCGGCGGGTGTAGAGGTCCCGGGCGTTGCGCAGGGCCAGCTCGGCGTCGGGGGCGTGCAGGCTGCCGACGTGGGTGTGCGCCAGGCCGCGCCGGGCCCGCACGAAGACCTCCCACAGCGGGTTCGGGCTGTCGGTCCCGCTCATGCCGCAACCGCCTCTCTCGCAGTCGACCGCTTCGCGGCGTACGCGGCGGCAGCCGCACGGACCCACGCGCCCTCGGCGTGGGCGCGGCGGCGGTGCTCCATCCGCTCCCGGTTGCACGGGCCCTCGCCGGAGATCACCCGCATCAGCTCGGCGTAGTCCGGCTCGGTGAAGTCGTAGGCCTGGCGCTGCTCGTTCCAGCGCAGGTCGGGGTCGGGCAGGGTGAGGCCGAGGATCTCCGCCTGCTGCACGCACATGTCGACGAAGCGCTGGCGCAGCTCGTCGTTGGAGAACCGCTTGATCTTCCACGCCATCGACCGGGCGGAATGGGTGGAGTCGCCGTCGGGCGGGCCGAACATGGCCAGCGACGGATACCACCAGCGGTCCACCGCGTCCTGGGCCATGGCCTTCTGCTCCGGGGTGCCGTGGGCGAGGGTGTGCAGGATCTCGTAGCCCTGGCGCTGGTGGAACGACTCCTCCTTGCAGACCCGGATCATGGCCCGCGCGTACGGGCCGTAGGAGCAGCGGCACAGCGGCACCTGGTTGACGATCGCCGCGCCGTCGACCAGCCAGCCGATCACCCCCACGTCGGCCCAGCTCAGGGTCGGGTAGTTGAAGATCGAGCTGTATTTCTGCCGCCCGTCGAGCAGGAGCTGCACCAGTTCGTCCCGGCTGACGCCGAGGGTCTCGGCGGCGGCGTACAGGTAGAGGCCGTGCCCGGCCTCGTCCTGGACCTTGGCCAGCAGGATGGCCTTGCGCTTGAGCGAGGGGGCGCGGCTGATCCAGTTGCCCTCCGGCTGCATCCCGATGATCTCGGAGTGCGCGTGCTGGGCGATCTGCCGGATCAGCGTCTTCCGGTACGCCTCGGGCATCCAGTCGCGGGGCTCGATCTTCTGGTCGGCGTCGATGACGTCGGCGAAGTATGCCTCCAGGTCGGCGTCGGGGCCGGGGGCGTCGCCGCCCCGCTGCCGGGCCGCCGCCTCGCGCAGCGCCGCCTCCGCCGCCGCCACCTCGCCGAGCAGGCCACCGCCGGGCGCGTCCTCCGGGGCGGAGAAGTCGTTGCCATACATGACGACAAGTGTTACAGCTCGCGCCCGTCGACACCAGAGGGTGTCACAGGTTTCCGAACACACCTTCCGTCACGGCTCGACCCCTTTTCGTATTGACCCAGGCCAGCGCGCAGGTATGACATGGGTCACTAAGCAGAGATGAATCCCCCCAAGACCGGCATAACAGGTCACAATCCCGCCTTCATAGCGACTTGACAGGCGTCGGTTCCTGGCGTGTCGGCCATCCGGACGTAGACTTTCCCGGTCACACCGACCGGCTGCGACGACCGTCGGGCGTATGACGCGGGCCACTCCCCCGGCCCCCAGCGATCAGGACGAACCAGTTCGGAAAGCAGTCGGTCCCCCCGGCCCCTGACATCTGGAGCTCACCTACTCATGCGACCTCGCGTGGCCCTGGTGCTCGCCGTCGTGGCGATCCTCGTCGGCAGCGCCATGCTGGTGCCCGCCGCGTACGCCAAGCTCTCCGGCGGGGACGGTGGGTCCGGCGGGGGCGAGGCTGACGCCGTGGCCGCCCCCGAGCCCACCGCCCCGCCGCCGCCGACCCTGGCCGCCGGCCCCGTCTCGGTGAACTTCACCGGCGAGTTCTTCTCCTGGGCCCTGATGGACCGCGAGAGCGGCAGCATCTCCGGCTCGAAGAACCTGACCAGGACCAGCTCGACCGAGTCGATGATCAAATCCTGGTTCGCGGCCGACTTCCTCCGGCGGCTCGGCGACAAGGAGCCCACCGCCGCGCAGAAGAGGCTGATCAGCACCGCCATCCGGGACAGCAACGACGACGCGGCCAACTTCCTGTACAAGTCCGTCGGCCAGGACGACTCGATCGAGCGGATGATCAAGATCTGCCGGCTGACCGACACCGGACCCGGTAACGTGCGCCCGTACATCGGGTGGTGGAGCTTCACCCAGATGTCCCCCCGCGACGCCGTCCGGCTCGGCGACTGCATCGGCGACGGCAAGGCCGCCGGCGCGAAGTGGACGCCCTACCTGCTGGACGAGATGAGCAAGGTGCGGGGCAGCGTCAAGGACCAACGGCAGCGCTCCGGCGGCGGCAAGTGGGGAATCGTCGACGGCCTGCCCGCCGAGATCAAGGCCCAGGGGCCGGTCAGCATCAAGAACGGCTGGACGCCGTTGAACTACGACGGCAACTGGCACGTGAACTGTCTTGCGGTCACCGAGAAGTGGAGCCTCGCCGTCATGTTGCGCTACCCGCAGAAGTTGGGGCTGTCGTACGGTGCGAAGGTCTGCGCCAGCGTCACCACCCAGTTGGTCACCCCCCAGCCCGGCGCCGCCCTGAAGGTGCCGCAGCAGCCGATCGGCAAGCTCTGATGGCGGGCAGCCGCCGCCGGGCCGGCGGTGGAGACCCGGCGCGGGAGGGCTCGGCGCGCAGGGGCCCGGCGCGGGGCGAGGCGTCGCCGCTGCGGCTGATCGCCATCGCGGCCGTCCTGATCGGGCTCGTGCTGGTGTCGCTGCGGCTGCTGCCCGGCTCGCCGATGGCGTCGACCGCCGCCGCCCAGTGGGGCGACGCGTCCGCGCCCGTCGACCGCGCCGCCGGCGCGGCCTCGGACCGCAAGTCGCGTCCCACCGCCTCGCCCAGCCCCTCGCCGACGCTGGAGCCGCTGCCGTTCGCGGACAAGCAGATCGACCTCGACATCGAGGGTTGGTACGCCTGGAGCGTCCTGGACACCCGCACCGGCGAGATCATCGGCTCGAAGAACATGGACGAGACCAGCACCACCGCGTCGCTGATCAAGTCCTGGATCGTCGCCGACTACCTGCGACGCACCGACGAGGCGGGGCAGAAGCCCAGCGACGCCAAGCTCGCCGACGCCACCCGGATCATCCGCGACAGCGACAACACCCGCGCCGAGCAGTTCTACAACACCGTGGGCCGGTCCGCGTCGATCAAGCGGATGATCTCCATCTGCAAGACCACCGACAGCAGCGTCGCCGCCGACGGCGGCTGGAGCCGGACGAACCTCTCGCCCCGGGACACGGCGCGCCTCGGCGCCTGTATCAAGGACGGGCGGGCGGCCGGGCCGGAGTGGACCAAGTGGCTGATCAACGAGATGCGGCTGGTGCGCGGCTCCGGTGACTTCGGCATCCGCAAGGCGTTCCCGGCGGCCGAGCGGAAGAAGATCGCCATCAAGAACGGCTGGATCGACCGCACCCGCGAGCAGGAGATGCACATCAACTGCCTGGCCATCGGCGACAACTGGACGATGGGCGTGATGGTCCGCTACCCGATCAACATGGGCTACGAGTACGGCATGAAGAACTGCCAGAAGATCACCGAGGCGGTGCTGCGCTCCGGCACCTGACGCGGGCCCCGCGACCGTCGCCTCCCGGCGGCGGTCGCGGCGTACACCGGACCGGGGCGACGGTCGGCCCCGGCGGACGCCGGGTCGGCTGCCTCAGCCGGCGAAGAACCGGGGGCCGTCCGCCGGCAGCGGCGGGGCCTCGCCGATCTCGGCGGCCCGGCGGGCGAACTCGCGCAACCCGGCCACCTGCCGCTCGCCGAGCGAGAAGTCCAGCGCCCGGAAGTACGTGGCCAGGGTGGCGGCGTCGAACGACTCCCACCGGGCGGCGGCCTCGGCGACCTGGTCCAGCTCGGCCAGGCACAGGTCGCGGGAGCGCAGGAACGCCTCGTGCACCTCCTTGACCAGGCCGGGGTGGGCGGCGGCGAACTCCCGGCGCACCGCCCAGACGGCGAAGACCATCGGCAGCCCCGTCCAGTCCCGCCAGGCCTGCCCGAGGTCGGTGACCTCCAGCCCCCGCTGCGGGGCCTCGTACAGCGCCCGCAGCGCCACGTCGCCGATCAGCACCCCGGCGTCCGCCTCCAGCAGCATCTGCGTCAGGTCGGGCGGGCAGCGGAAGTAGTCGGGGTGGACGCCGTACCGCTCGCCGAGCAGCAGCCGGGCGAGCAGGACGCCGGTGCGCGACGTCGAGCCGAGGGCCACCCGGCCGCCGCCCAGCTCGGCGAGGGGCCTGGTGGACACCATGTTGACCGAGAGCACCGGGCCGTCGCTGCCGACCGCCAGGTCGGGCAGGAGCAGCAGCTCGTCGGCGTGGCGCAGGTATTCGACGTGCGAGATCGGCCCGATGTCCAGGTCACCGGCGACCAGCGCGGCGCTCAGCCGGTCCGGCGAGTCCTTGTGCAGGTCGACGTCGATCAGCGCGCCGGAACGCATCAGGCCCCAGTAGATCGGCAGGCAGTTCAGGAACTGGATGTGTCCGACCCGGGGACGGGCGATGCGGTCAGCCATGCTGCGACCGTATCCCCGCCCTGCCGGCCGGGCTCAGCGGGTGGGCCGCGGAGTGGCCAATCCCGCACGGCGTCGCGCCCGTCGCGCCTCCCGTCGACCATGGCGGCCCGCCGGTCATACCACCGCCGGGATGGACAAGTCGGTATGTTTATCCATCGATGACCGTATTCCCTGTCCGTCCC
This sequence comes from Micromonospora carbonacea, assembly GCF_014205165.1. Taxonomy (NCBI): domain Bacteria; kingdom Bacillati; phylum Actinomycetota; class Actinomycetes; order Micromonosporales; family Micromonosporaceae; genus Micromonospora; species Micromonospora carbonacea. The sequence goes on from NZ_JACHMZ010000001.1 coordinate 6,690,677, forward strand.
CGGCGGACGAGGATCTCGCTATCGACAGATGCGAGTGCATCTCGTATTGGGGAGGTCATCTTGAGATCAGCCCTGGCGCTGGCCGGCGTCACCATGCTGGTCGGCAGCGGCCTCGTGGTCACCACCACGAGCGCGTCCGCCGCCCCGCCATCCACCCCGGGACCGGCGCTGGTCGCCGCCGCCGACACCGCCCTGAAGGAGCACTCCCGAGCCGTCAGGTCCTCGGCGAAGGACCGCTACACGGTGCACAGCAGCAAGCGGGACGCCGAGGGCCGGGGCGTGGTCCGCTACACCCGCACCTACGACGGGCTCCGCGTCTACGGCGGGGACGTCGTCATCCGCACCGAGGCCGACGGCGACTACGCGGGCAGTTCGGTCGGCCTGGCCGCCCCGCTGAGCCTCGCCACCACCCCGAAGGTCAGCGCCGCGAAGGCCCGCAAGGCTGCGGTCGCCGGGTTCTCCGGCAGGGTCACCGGCACCGGCCCGGCGGAGCTGTTCGTCGACGCCAGCAGCGGAACCGGGCGGCTCGCCTGGGAGACGGTGGTGACCGGCTGGGCCCCGGACGGCCAGACCCCCGCCAGGCTGCACGTGATCAGTGACGCGCTGACCGGCGCCCGGATCGGCTCCTTCGACGAGATCGAGTCCGTCGTCGGCACCGGCAACAGCATCTACGCCGGCCCGGTCTCGATCGACACCACCCTGTCCGGTTCGACGTACAGCATGATCGACCCGACCCGGGGCAACGGGCGCACCTGCGACATGAACAACGGCACCTCGACCTGCACCACCTTCACCGACGCCGACAACGTGTGGGGCACCGGCGCGACCTCGAACCGGCAGTCCGCCGCGGTCGACGCGCACTTCGGCGCGGCCACGACCTTCGACTACTTCACCGAGGTGCACGGCCGCAACGGCATCTTCGGCAACGGCACCGGCGTGCCGAGCCGGGTGCACTACGGCAACGCGTACGTCAACGCCTTCTGGGACGGCGCGCAGATGACCTACGGCGACGGCGCGGGCAACGCCCGGCCGCTGGTCGCCCTCGACGTCGCCGGCCACGAGATGTCCCACGGCGTCACCGAGAACGTGGTCCCCGGCGGCCTGACCTACTCGGGCGAGTCCGGCGGCCTGAACGAGGCCACCAGCGACATCTTCGGCAACATGGTGGAGTTCTACGCCAACACCCCGGTCGACCCGGGCGACTACCAGGTCGGCGAGAAGATCAACATCAACGGCAACGGCACCCCGCTGCGCTACATGTACGACCCGACGCTGGACGGCAAGTCGCACGGCTGCTGGTCGACCGGCACCAACAGCCTCGACGTGCACTACTCCTCGGGCGTGGCCAACCACTTCTTCTTCAACCTGGCCGAGGGCTCCGGCGTCACCCCCTACGGCACCTCGCCGCTGTGCGGGTCGGCCCCGCCGGTGACCGGGATCGGCCGGGAGAAGGCGGAGAAGATCTGGTTCCGGGCGCTCGACGCGTACTTCGTGTCGAACACCCGCTACGTGAACACCGCGCAGCCGACCAACACCGCGCGCCTGCACAGCCTGTCGGCCGCCACCGACCTGTACGGCCTGTGCAGCACCGAGTACAAGGCGGTGATGGCCGCCTGGACGTCGGTGAACGTCACCGGCACCGAGTCGTGCGCGGCCAACGACTTCACCGTCTCGGCCACCCCGGCGGCGCTGACCCTGGACCCGGGCACCTCGGGCACCGCCACGGTCGGCACCACGGTCGTCCGGGGCACCGCCGAGCAGGTCACCTTCTCGACCGGCCCGCTGCCGGCCGGGGTGAGCGTGTCGTTCGCGCCGTCGTCGGTCACCGCCGGCGGGTCGACCACGGTCACGGTCACCGCCGCCGCCACCGCCGGCAGCGGCACGGTGGCGATCACGCTGGTGGGCACCTCCCCCTCGGTCGCCCGGACGACCACGCTGAGCCTCACGGTGAACGGGCTGCCGGGCTGCTCCGGCACGAACGGCACCGACGTCACGATCGCCGACAACACGACGGTGGAGAGCGCCATCGTGATCAGCGGCTGCGCGGCGACCCCCTCGACCGCGAGCAAGGTCGAGGTGCACATCGTGCACACCTACATCGGTGACCTGGTGGTCAGCCTGGTCGCGCCGGACGGCAGCGCGTACGTGCTGCACAACCGCTCCGGCGGCGGCACCGACAACATCGACCAGACGTACACCGTGAACCTCTCCTCGGAGGTGGCGAACGGGAGCTGGCGGCTGCGGGTGCAGGACGCGGCGAGCCTCGACACCGGTTACCTCAACAGTTGGAGCCTGAACCTCTGACCGTGACGACGCGGGAGCGGGCCACCCGGGTTTCCGGGTGGCCCGTTTCGTGGGCCGACGCCGGGGCGCGGCAGGAGCCGGGCGGGCCGGCGGCCGTGGTCACCGCCGGCACCGGCCGCCGGGCGTCCGCCGCCGGCCACTACCCTGACGCGATGCGCTACCAAGAGGTCGAGAAGGCCATCCAGCAGCTGATCGACGCCGCCGGCGAGGACGAACTGCACGCCTTCGGCTTGGCGACCATCACCCGCCTGACCACCGCCGACCTGGTGGACGAGGCCGACGAGGAGGACCTCGACGAGGACGCCCGGGCGGCGCTGGCCACCGCCCTGGAGACCGTCACCACGGCCGGCGCGGCCGAACTGCGCGCCCTCCTGGACCGCATCGACGAGGGCACCCTCGCCGACGGCGACATGGACCCCGGCCTGCTGATCGTCCTCACCGCGCTCGAACACTGGACCACCTTCCTGGAGGAGCACCGGCGCGGCGAACTGTACGAGCTCGCCATCCGCTCCCTGGAGGAGGTCGACTACCGGGTCTCGGCCGAGCTCGACGACTTCCTGGCCGAGCCGGAGATGGCCGCCGAGTACGCGCGGATCCGGCAGTCGCTCACGGCGTAGCCCTCGCCGCGCGGGCCGCGCGGAGGACCGGGACGGCGAAGGCGGCCACCGCGAGCAACCCCACGGTGCCGCACGCCGCCACCAGCGGCCGGGGGTCGGCCAGGTCGAGCAGCAGGCCGCCGACCGCGAGACCGACCATGCCCGCGCCCTGCACGGCCGCGCCGAGCACGGCGTACGCCCGGCCGCGCGCCGCCTCGGGCACCCGACGGGCCAGCAGCACGTTGCTGACGACGTTGTTGCCGCCGTTGAGCAGCCCGCCGAGCAGCCAGATCGGCACCAGCAACCAGGCGGACGGCACGGCGGCGGAGACCAGCACCGCGAGGCAGCACCCGCCGAGCAGGAGCAGCCCCACGCCGAGCAGCCGACCGTCGTCGGTGAGCCGGCGGGTCAGCGGGGCGAGTGCCCACGCCCCGGCCACGATGCCCAGCGGCCAGGCCCCGGTGACGAGCCCGTAGACGGTGGTGGAGCTGCCCAGCGTCTCGCGGATGAAGAACACCTCGATCACGTTGATCGCCCCGACCGCGCCGACCACCCCGGCGAGCGAGGCCACCATGGCGAACAGCAGCCGGTCGGGGCGCAGCCGCCAGCCCCGGGCCAGCCCGTCGGGGGCCGGCGTCGGGTGGGCGTCGGCGGCCGGGCGCGGCTTGGCGGCCGGGCGCGGCTTGGCGGTCGGCCGGGACTTGGCGGCCGGGCGGGCGCCGCCCCGGCGGGTGCGGATCAGCAGGCCGGCGGCCACCAGGGCGAGGTAGCTGACGGCGTCCAGCAGCAGCGGCACGCGGGTGCCGAACTGCCCCACCAGCAGCCCGGCCAGCGCCGGGCCGGCCAGCGCGCCGAGGGTGCCGGCCGTCTGGTTCAGCGCGCTGGCCCGGGGCAGGTCCCCGGGCGTGACCATCGCCGGGACGAGGGCGGCGAGCACCGGCTGGGTGACCGCGAGCCCGGCGGCCAGCAGCGCCACCAGGCCGATCACCAGGGCCGGGTGTCCGGCGTACGCGAGGGCGAGGCAGATCGCCGCCTGGACCACGCCGGCCGCGACGAGCAGGGTGCGGGAGTCCACCCGGTCGGCGAGCCGGCCGGTCAGCGGGGCGAGGCCGACGAGCGGCAGGCTGGCGGCGATCAGCAGCCCCGCCACGGCCGGGCCGCCGGCCCCGGCGGACTGGAGGGCGAGGGTGAGCGTGCTCGCGGCCAGGAAGTCGCCGCAGCTGGAGATGCCCCGGGCGGCGGTGGCGAGCCAGACGTCGGGCCAGCGCGACCGACCAGGTGTGAAGGACATACTTCGAAAATAATCCTTCACACTTGGTGCAGGCAATCCCCGTCGCCGCCCGTTCAGTCCACGGGCACCGACCGGTACTGGATGGCCACGGAACGCGCCCCGGCCGGCGGATCGGTCCGCAGCCGACGCCGGTAGGGCGCCAGCAGGTCCTGGACCGCCTCGTTGAGCGCCGACAGCTCCTCGGCGGTGAGCAGCAGCACGGTGTCGCTGAACGCCCCGGCGCGATACCACTCCGTCGGCTCCCCGGCCATCCGGCGGAACCACTCCCGGGTGCGCTGCGCGTCCCGGGCGAGGTGCGCCTCCACGAGAGCCAGCTCGGCGGCCCGCGCCTCGGAACCGGCCTCCTGCCCCGCCTCCACGTTGTACGACGGGCTGAACGCCCGCCACACCCGCTCCCGGGCGTCCCCCCGGCTCGGGGCCTGCTCGATCAGGCCGAACTTCGCCAGCTCGCGCAGGTGGTAGCTGGTCGCGCTCGGCGACAGGCCGGCGATCTCCGCGCACTCGGTGGCGGTGGCCCCCGACCCGATCGAGGCGAGATGTTCCATGATCGCGAGCCGCGCCGGGTGGGCCAGGGCGCGCATCACCTGCGGATCGCTGATCGTCACCCGCTGCCGCTCGGGCAATGCCTCGCTCATGCCCCCATGATCCCGCCCGCCACCCGCGCCTGCCATCGGCCCCGCCCTCCGGGGGCCGGTGATCACGAGGTTCGCGGCATCGCCGAGCTCGACTCGGGTGTTCTTCTCTTGGTCAGCGGGCCCGGGGTGGGGCGGGGTGGGGCGGAAATCGGATGGGGGCCAGGCCGGGGAGGAGTAGGCTGTCTTCCCCGCCGACGGCCGAGGTGTCCAGCACCGCAGCGGACGTCCCCGCGCCGGCTTTCTTTGCCGGACACGCGAGCGGCAGTGTTGTCCCCCGCGCCGAGGAGTAGGTCGGATGACCCCGCACGCCCCCATGTCCCTGGGCACCGAACTGGCCACCGAACGGGCCCACCTGGACGCGTCCCGGGCCGCGCTGGCCCGCATGCGCGAACGCACCGAGGCCCTCTTCGCCACCGGCCACAACGTCGCCGGTGACGCGTACACGGCGGAGACCCTGGGGCGCACCCTGTCCCGCCGTGTCGCCGAGCTGGCCGACCAGCCCGACACCCCGCTGTTCTTCGGGCGGCTCACGTTCGGCGACGAGGAGCACCACATCGGCCGCCGGCACGTCACCGACGATCTCGGCGAGCCCATGGTGCTCGACTGGCGGGCCCCGATCTCCCGGTCGTTCTACCGGGCCAGCGCCCGCGACCCGCAGGGCGTGACCGTGCGCCGCCGCTTCGGCTTCAGCGCCGGGGCGCTGACCAGCTTCGAGGACGAACACCTGGACCGGGGCGAGGAGCTGGGCACCGCCAGCCGCATCCTCACCGCCGAGATCGAGCGCCCCCGCGTCGGCCCGATGCGCGACATCGTCGCCACCATCCAGCCGGAGCAGGACGAACTGGTCCGCGCCGACCTGGCCGCCTCGATCTGCGTCCAGGGGGCGCCCGGCACCGGGAAGACGGCCGTCGGCCTGCACCGGGCGGCGTACCTGCTCTATCTGCACCGGGAGCGGCTGCGCCGGTCCGGGGTGCTGATCGTGGGGCCGAACCGGGCGTTCCTGTCGTACATCGCGGCGGTGCTGCCGGCGCTCGGCGAGGTCGAGGTCGAGCAGGCGACCGTGGAGGACCTGATCGCCCGGGTGCCGGTGCGGGCGGTGGAGGACCCGACCCAGGCGGCGCTCAAGCACGACGCGCGGATGGCCGAGGTGCTGCGGCGGGCCGTCGAGGCCCGGATCGCCGCCCCGACCGAGCCGATCATGGTCTCCGACGGCTCGTTCCGCTGGCGGATCGGCCTCGACCCGCTGCACCGCGTGGTCGAGGAGACCCGCCGGGAGGGGCTGCCGTACGCCACCGGCCGGGAACGGGTCCGGGCCCGGGTGGTGGGCCTGCTGCAACGCCAGGCCGAGGCCCGCCGGGCCGAGTCGCCCGGCGACGCCTGGCTGCGCCGGATGGGCAAGTGCCGTCCCGTCGCCGACTTCCTGGACACCGTCTGGCCGGCGCTCACCCCGGAAGGGCTGGTGCACGGGCTGCTCGCCGATCCGGCGGCGCTCGCCGCGGCCGCCGACGGCGTCCTCACCGGGGCCGAGCAGGCACTGCTGACCTGGGCGAAGCCGCCGCGCACCCCGAAGGCGACGAAGTGGACGGCCGCCGACGCGGTGCTCGTCGACGAGGCCGCCGGGCTGCTGGAGCGCCCCGCCGGCTTCGGGCACGTGGTGGTCGACGAGGCGCAGGACCTCTCCCCCATGCAGTGCCGGGCCATCGCCCGGCGCAGCGAACACGGGTCGATCACGCTGCTCGGCGACCTGGCGCAGGGCACCGCCCCGTGGGCCGCCCGCGACTGGCGGGAGTCCCTGGCCCACCTGGGCAAGCCGGACGCGACGGTGGTGCCGCTGAGCGTCGGCTTCCGGGTGCCCGCCGCCGTGGTGGCGTTCGCCAACCGGCTGCTGCCGGCGCTCGCGGTGGACGTACCCCCGGCGGAGTCGCTGCGCCGCGACGGCGAGCTGGACGTGCGTACGGTGGATGACCTGGTGGCGGCGACGGTGGACGAGGTGCGGGCGGCGCTGGCCCACGACGGCTCGGTCGGGGTGATCGCCGCCGACGACGCGGTCGGCGGGCTGCGGGAGGCGCTGGCCGCCGCCGGGATCGACACCGCGACCGCCGACGACGTGGCGGCCTCGGCGCGGGTCACGGTGGTCCCGGCGACGCTGGTCAAGGGCCTGGAGTACGACCACGTGGTGACCGTGGAGCCGGCGGCGATCGTGGCGGCCGAGCCGCGCGGGCTGCACCGGCTGTACGTGGTGCTGACCCGGGCGGTCTCCCGCCTGACGGTGCTGCACACCGCCCCGCTCCCCGCCCCGCTGTAAGGAAGGGCCCCCTGTTAACGCATACGGTCGAGAAGGGTCCCCTGCTCACCCGCCGGCAGACCCGGCTCGTCGGCGGAGCCTGCTCCCCCGGCGGATGCGCCGTCGGCGCCGGTTGTCTCGATCGGTGATGATGGGTGCACCTCGTCCGCTTGGGAGGCAGCATGCACCTGTCACGCCGCGATCTCCTGCTCGCCGGGGCCGGCACCGCGCTGGCGGCCACGCCCCTGCTGGCCGCCGCCCCGGCGACGGCCGCACCCGCCGGGGCCGCCACGCCCGCCGGGCCGGCCGCACCCGCCGGATCGGGCGCGGCCACCGGGTCGGGAGCGGCGGCGGGGCGGCTGCCGGCGGACGCGCTCGACGCCGGGATCGGCGCGATCACCGACGCCGGCATGGTGGGAACGTTCGCCGAGGCCCGCGACGGCCGGGACCGGTGGCGCGGCGCGAGCGGCGTCGCCGACCTCGACACCGGCCGGTCGATGCGGCCCGGCTTCCAGCACCGGGTCGGCAGCATCACGAAGACGTTCGTCGCCGCCACGCTGCTGCGCCTGGCCGGCGAGGGCCGGGTGGCGCTGGACGCCCCGCTCGGCCACTATCTCCCGCAGTACGCCGTGCCCGGGGTCACCGTCGCGATGCTGCTCAACCACACCAGCGGCATCGGCGACTACGACACCGTGCTGTTCACCAGCGGCTACGACGTCGAGCGGCTCCGGTTCACCACGTTCACCCCGGACCAGCTCGCCCGGATCGGGCTCGACGAGCCCCGCACCGGGGCGCCGGGCGCGGGGTTCGCCTACTCGAACACCAACTACGTCCTCGCCGGCCTGGTCGTCGAGCGGGTGACCGGCCGCAGCGCGGCCGACGAGGTGCACCGGCGGGTCATCCGGCCGCTGGGGCTGCGCCAGACGTACTTCCCGGGGCGGCGCACCCGCATCGCCGGGCCGCACAGCGCGGCGTACCTGCCCTGGTACGACGGCCAGCTCCGCGACTTCAGCGTGACGAACATGTCGTGGGCGTGGACGGCCGGCGCGCTGGTCTCCACGGCGGAGGACCTCAACCGGTTCTTCCGCGCGCTGCTCGGGGGCCGGCTGCTGCGCCCGGCCGAGCTGGCCCGGATGCGGACCACCGTGCCGCTGAACCCGGCGCAGCCGGAGGCCGGCGGGTACGGCCTCGGCCTGCTGTGGCTGGCGCTGCCCGGCGGCCGGTTCTGGGGCCACGACGGGGTGGTCTTCGGGCACGCCACGATCTCGCTGCACGCCCCCGACGGCTCCCGCCAGGTGACGCTCGGCACGAACGTCACGCACTACCAGGTGCCCGGCCAGCCCGACCCGATCGGGGCCGCCACCGGCGCGTTCCTGGTCACCGCCCTGTCCGGCCCGGCCGCCGCCAGGTCGGCGGACGCGGCCCGGATGCCGGCCCCGACGACCCCGCTGCCGGGGAGCCCGGCGTTGACCCGGCCCCTGCCCCGCTGACCTCCGCGCCGGCCCGGCACGGTCACTTCGGCGGTCACCGTACGGCCGATGGACCCTGCCCCGGGTGGCGCGAGGGGAGTAGACCGAAGGCGACGGCCGACCGTGTCCGCCGGCCCGACCGAAGGAGCACCGATGATCCTCGCCCGCGCCGACCAGGCCACCCGCCGGTACGGCGACGTGCTCGCCCTCGACCGGGTCGACCTCGACGTGCGCGCGGGTGAGCTGGTCGGCCTGCTCGGGCCGAACGGCGCCGGCAAGAGCACCCTGCTCAACCTGCTCGTCGGGCTGCGCCGGCCCACCGCCGGCCGGGTCGAGCTGTTCGGCGGCGACCCCCGCGACCCCGCTCACCGCCTGGCGGTCGGCGTCACCCCGCAGGAGACCGGCCTGCCGGCCACCCTCCGGGTCGGCGAGGTGGTCGACTTCGTCGCCGCGCACTACCCGGACCCGGTCCCCCGGGGCGAGCTGCTCGACCGGTTCGGCCTCGCCGACCAGGTACGCCGGCAGACCGGCGGGCTCTCCGGCGGCCAGCGCCGGCGGCTGGCCGTGGCGCTCGCCTTCGTCGGGCGGCCCCGGCTGGTGCTCCTCGACGAGCCGACCACCGGACTGGACGTCGAGGCCCGGCACACGCTGTGGGAGGCGATCCGCGGCTTCCACGCCGACGGCGGCACGGTGCTGCTGAGCAGTCACTACCTGGAGGAGGTGGAGGCGCTGGCGCACCGGGTGGTGGTGATCGGGCAGGGGCGGGTGCTGGCCGACGACAGCACGGCGGCGATCCGCTCGGTGGTCGGCGTACGCCGGGTCAGCCTGGTCGCGGGCGACCTGCCCGACCTGCCGGGCGTGGTCCGGGTCGAGCGGGTCGACGACCGCACCCACCTGCTCACCAGCGACTCCGACCGGCTGGTCCGGGAGCTGGTGACCAGCGGGGTGGCCTTCCGCGACCTGGAGGTGCGCCCCACCTCGCTGGAGGAGGCGTTCCTGGCCATCACCTCCCCCGGCGGGCACGGGCCAGCCACCCCCGGCGGGCACGCGCCCGCCGCCCCGGGTGGGCAGGGCGCCGCCGCCCCGACCGCCGCGTAAGGAGACCGCCCCCGTGAGACTCGCCCTCGTGCACGCCCGCTACCAGCTGTTGCAGACGCTCCGCATCCCGGTGGCGGTCTTCGGCAGCGCCTTCTTCCCGGCCGTGGCGATGCTCTTCTTCGTGGTCCCGTTCGCCGGGGACGATCCGACGGGCGCCACCTACGCCACCGCCGCGATGGTCACGTTCGCGGTGATGAGCGCCAACATCTTCCAGTACGGCGTGGGCGTGGCCGAGGACCGCGACCAGCCCTGGAACCCGTACACCCGGACGCTGCCGGCCGGGGCGGCGCCGGCCTTCGCCGGCCGGGTGCTCGCGGGCCTGGCGCTGACCTTCCTCTCGCTGCTCCCGGTCGTGGTGATCGCGGCGCTGTTCACCGACGCCCGGATCAGTCCCTGGGCGTTCGGCCTGGCCGTGGCCGTGGTCGGGCTGATCTCCGTGCCGTTCACGCTGATGGGGCTCGCCATCGGGTACGCGCTGCCGAGCAAGGCGGCGATCGTGGTCGCGCAGATCGTCTTCTTCCCGCTGGCGTTCGGCGGCGGGCTGCTCTCCGCCCCGGACGCCGCGCCCGCCTTCGTCAGGGCGATCGCGCCGTACCTGCCGACGCGGGGCGCGGTCGAGCTGATGTGGGCGGCGGTCGGCGACTGGCGTCCCGCGCCGGTGTCGGTGCTGATGCTCGGCGTCTGGGTGGTGGCGCTGGCGGCGCTCGCCGGCTGGGCGTACCGGCGCGACGAGGGCCGCCGCTTCCGCTGAGACGCCCGGTCAGGTGTCCGGCGAGCGCCCGTGGGCGCGGGTCGGGGCCGGCGGCCCCCTGCAACGGACGGGGCCGGCGGTCGCCGGCAAGGGACCGGGCCCGCCGCCCGGCCGGGGCGTTTCGTCCCGTTCCCGCCCGTTCCATCGGGTGCCGGTGCCAGGATGCGGGCAGGGCGTCCCGCCGGGCCGCCACCTGTGGAGGGAGGGCAGCGTGAGCAGCGTCCCGCCGCCGCCGGGCACGCCGTGCTGGGCCGACCTGGCCACCCCGGGCCTGGCGGACGCCCGGCGCTTCTACCCGGAGCTGTTCGGCTGGACCACCCGGATCGCCCCGCAGCCGGAGGCCGCCGGCTACACCACGTTCCTGCTCGGCGGGCGCGCGGTGGCCGGGGCCGGACCGCCGGCCGCGCCCGACCAGGTGCCGATCTGGTCGACGTACGTGGCGACCGACCACGCGGACCTGGTCACGACCCGGGTCGAGGCGGCCGGGGGGCAGGTGCTGGTCGGTCCGTTCGACGTGTTCGACCAGGGGCGGATGGCGGTCTTCGCCGACCCGGCCGGCGCGGTGTTCAGCGTCTGGCAGCCGATGGCCCACCCCGGGGCGGAGCTGTCCGACACCCCCGGGGCGATGAGCTGGAACGAGCTGGTCACGCCCGACCCGGAAGGCGCGAAGGTCTTCTACGAGCTGGTCTTCGGCTGGCGTCCGGAGGAGCAGCCGGCGGGCCCGGTCCCGCCGGAGACGGGCGGGACCACCCGCCCCTCCTACACCGGCTGGCGGTGCGGCGAACGGATCGTCGGCGGGATGATGCCGCCGCTGGCCGACGACTTCCCGGCCGACCTGCCGGCGTACTGGACGGTGTACTTCGCCGTGGCCGACGCCGACGACGCCGCCGCCCGCGCCACCGAGCTGGGCGGTTCCGTCCTGGTGCCGCCGCACGACACCCCGCAGGGCCGCCTCGCCGCGCTGCGCGACCCCCAGGGCGCGCTGTTCTCCGTCATCGCCCGGCCCACGCGCGGCTGACGGCCAGCGGCTTGTTAACAGGGGCCCCTTCCTATACAGAATGCGTTAACAGGGGGCCCCTCCTTACGCCTCAGCGGGGGCGGACCGGGACCACCAGGGGGCCGTGCTCGCCGGGCAGGACCCGGACCGAGGCGCGGTAGTGCCTCGCCAGCAGGTCCTCGGTGAGCACGTCGCGCGGCGGGCCGGCGGCGGCGACCCGGCCCGCCGCGAGCAGGACCATCCGGTCGGCGTACTCGCCGGCCAGGGAGAGGTCGTGCATGGTGGCGAGGACGGTGAGACCGTGCGCGCGGCGGAGCTGGTCGACCAGTTCGAGCACCTCCTGCTGGTGGCCGATGTCGAGCGCGCTGGTCGGCTCGTCGAGCAGCAGCAGGGTCGCCCCCTGCGCCAGCGCCCGGGCCAGGAAGACCCGCTGCCGCTCGCCGCCGGACAGGGTGGCCAGCTCGCGGCGGCCGAAGCCGACCAGGTCGAGGCGGGTCAGCACGTCCCGCACGGCGGCGAGGTCGGCGGCGGACTCCCGGCCCAACGGGGGGACGTACGGGGTGCGGCCGAGCAGCACGTAGTCGAAGACGGTCATGCCGGCCGGGACGACCGGGGACTGCGCGACGGTGGCCACCACCCGGGCCCGCTCGCGGCGGCGCAGCGCCTCGCTCGGCGTACCGAAGATGCGGATCGCGCCCGGCGCGGGCAGCAGGCCGCCGAGGGCGCGCAGCAGGGTCGACTTGCCGGCGCCGTTCGGGCCGATCACGGTGACCCACTCGCCCCGCTCGACGGTCAGGTCGACGCCGGCCAGGATCGGCGTGCCGTCCAGGCTGACCCGCAGGTCCCGCACCTCGACGGCGGGCGGGGCACCCGGTGGCGGACCGGCGGGCGGGACGGTCGACGCGCCTCCGGTCGACGCGGCGGTCACGTCAGCACCCGACGGGCGGTGCGCAGCACCAGGACGAAGAACGGGCCGCCGAGCAGCGCGGTGACCACGCCGATGGGCACCTCGGCGGGCGCGGCGGCGGTCCGGGCGACCACGTCGGTCAGCGCCAGGAACGCCCCGCCGAAGAGCAGGGACAGCGGCAGGATCACCCGGTAGCTGGACCCGGCGAGCAGCCGCACGGTGTGCGGGACGATGATCCCGACGAAGCCGATCAGCCCGGACGCGGAGACGGCGGCGGCGGTGCCGAGCGAGGCGGCGGCGATCAGCAGGTAGCGGGAGCGCTGCGGGTGCAGGCCGAGGCTGCGGGCCTCGTCGTCGCCGACGGAGAGGACGTCCAGCTCGCGCCGGTGCAGCAGCACGACGACCGTGGTGAGCAGGAAGTACGGCAGGACCAGCCGGACGTCGTGCCAGCCGGCGGTGGCCAGCCGGCCGAGCAGCCACGAGTAGACCTGCTGGATGCTGTCGGAGTTGCGCTGGAGCAGGTAGGTCTGCCCGGCGGAGAGGAACGCGGAGACGGCCACCCCGGCCAGGATCAGTGTGGCCGTGGAGCGCCCCCGCCCGCCGGCGACCCCGAGCAGGTACGTCATGGCGACCGCGCCGAGCGAGCCGACGAACGCGGCGAGGGGAACGGTGAGCGGCAGCCCGGTCGGCGCGCCGCCCGCCACGGCCCCGAGGGAGATCACGGCGGTGACGGCGAGGCCGGCGCCGGCCGCCACCCCGAGCAGGTACGGGTCGGCCAGCGGGTTGCGGAACACACCCTGGTAGCAGCCGCCGGCCAGGGCGAGCAGGCCGCCGACGAGCAGCCCGAGCACGACCCGGGGCAGCCGCAGCTCGGTGACGATGGCGATCTCGCGTTCGCTCAGTCCACTGTCGAGGCGCACCCCGGGCAGCAGGTTGAGCAGTTCGGCGGCGACGCTGCCGGGGGGCAGGCTGACCGGGCCGAGCGACACCCCGGCGACGAGCGCGACCAGCACGGCGGCCACCCCCGCGGCCAGCCAGCCGGGCCGCAGCCCGGCCGGCCGCTGCGCGAAGGAGGGGCCCCTTGTCAACGCTTTCTGCATAGCAGGGGCCCCTTCTTAACGCCCCTCACCGCGAGCCGCGCGCCACGCCGGCAGCGACGGATGGGCAGCCGCGCGCCGAGGAGAGCACGCCGAGGGTCACGCCGGCACCTTGGCGACGGCGTCGACGACGGCCCGGAGCAGGTCGACGACCCGGGGGCCCCAGCGCGAGGCGATGTCGTCGTCGAGCGCGACGACCTGGTTGTTCTTGACGGCGGTGACGCCGGCCCAGCCGCTGCGCGCCTTGACGGTCTCGGGGCTCTGCTTGCAGCACTTGGTGTCGGCCAGGAAGACGAAGTCGGGGTTCGCCTTGACGATGATCTCCTGGGAGAGCTGCGGGTACCCGCCGTTCTTGCCGTCGGCGTCGGCGGCGTCGGCGATGTTCTCCAGCCCGGCGAGGGCGTAGATCGAGCCGATGAAGGTCCTGCTGGTCGCGCTGTAGAGCTCCGGGCCCAGCTCGTGGTAATAGGTCAGCTTCGCCGACCGCTGCGGCAGGTCCTTGGTGAGCTTGGCGATGTCGTCCTTCATCCGGGTGACGACGTCGGCGGCCTCGTCCGGGTGGCCGGTCAGCGTGCCGAGGTCGGCGAGCTGCCGGTAGGAGTCCTCCAGGGTGGTCGCCGCCGGGGTGACCAGCACCGGGATCTTCAGCGTGGTGAGCTGGTCGACGATCTTGTTGGTGTCGTTGGAGAGCACCACCAGGTCGGGGCTCTTGCCGGCGATCGCCTCGGCGTTGGGCTGGAAGCCGGACAGGTCGGTCTTCGGCGCGTCCGGCGGGTAGTTGGACTGGTCGTCGACGGCGGTGACCTGCTTGCCCGCGCCGATGGCGAAGAGCATCTCGGTGGCGGTCGGCGAGAGCGAGACGATCTTCTCGGGCCGCTTGTCGAGCGTGAGCTTGCCGACGGTGGCCGGGAAGGCGGCGGCGGCCGAGCTGCCACCGGGGGCCGGGGCGTCGTCGGAGCTCTTCTCGGCGCACGCACCGAGCGCGAGCGCGGCCACCGCGAGGGTCGCGGCGAAGAGCCGGGGGGTACGTCGGAACACTGGTCCTCCTGTCGGTCGAGGAGCGTGGTGCTTCGCCGACAGGAGCCCGGTGGGTGCCCGTCCGCGAGGCGCCCTTCCTCGAGAGCGCGTGTCGCGACCGTGCCGCAGGCGACCTGGCTCGCCCCACACACGTCGGCGTCGGCCGGCGGGCCGACGCCTGGTCGACGGCGGCCGGGGGCCGACGCCGCGGGTGGGGCATCACAGTTGCGGGACAGCGCCGGATTCGCACCGGCTTCGCTGCGGTTTGGTCGGTGCCACCGTAGCGCACGCCCCGCCGGCACCTCGTTGATCTAGGGACTACGTCTCAGCGTGACGATGCCGACACGGGTGCGGGGCCCCGGGCGGGGCCCCGCACCAACGGGCGGTCAGGAGCAGTACTGCGCCTGCTTGTTGATGACCCGGTACGGGCAGTCGGCGTACTCGGAGAGCAGCAGGACCGCCTCCTTGTTGCGCGACGTCTGGGCCGGGATGACCTCGTCGGGCGGGTAGAAGCCGCCGCCGGCGCCGGACGAGCCGGGGTACATCTCGAAGGTGTACGCCCAGATGCCGTGCGTCGCCCACATCCAGTCGAGGCTGTCGCCGTCGGTGATGTAGAGGTCGCTGGACTGCTCGGGGGTGTAGCCGTTGGTGGCGGCCATCCGCTGACCGAGGGTGGCGAAGGTGTTGTACTGGTCCGCCGTCATGCCGGTGGTGGTGTTCGCCGTCGTGTAGCCGAAGGGCCAGAGCACGAGCTGCGAGTACGTGTGCCAGTCGATGTTGGCCTTGATCTGCTGGACCCCGCCGACGACCCGGCTGTTGACGAAGTCACGCAGCGCCTTCGTCTCGGGGGCGGAGAAGGCGGACGGCCCGCGGTAGGTCGACGACGACGGCACGCCGGACGACCCGCCGCAGCAGCCCCAGTTGTAGCCCCAGTTGCGGTTCAGGTCGGTGCCGACCGCGGCCGCGCCGCTGTTGGGCTGCCGGTTCTTGCGCCAGGACCGGTACGAGCCGGTGGCGATGTCGTACTCGCTGCCGTCGGGGTTGACGGTGGGGACGATCCAGATCTCCCGGCTGTTGACGATGCTGGTGATCCGGGAGTCGCTGCCGTAGCTGTCGGTGAACAGGTCGAGCAGGTAGATCGCCATCTCGACGGTCAGGTGCTCGCGGGCGTGCTGCTGCGAGTTGAACAGGATCTCCGGCTCGGCCTCGTCGGTGGCCACGTTGTCGGAGATCTTCACGGCCATCAGGTCGCGGCCCTCGTACGACTTGCCGATGCTGATCTTGCGGGCGATGGTCGGGTGGTCGGCGACCACCTTGTTCACCACCGTGGTCAGCTCGGCGTAGTCGTGGTAGTTGGAGTCGGCCGACGGAAAGCCGGTCGTGCCGACGCCGTCGGAGTGGACGGGGGCCGCCTGCTTCTCCACCTGGTAGCCGAGTCGCCTGATCGCCGCCGCCTCGGCGTCGGTCGCCGTGACGTGCAGGATGCCGTGCTCGGCGGCGTCGACGGCGGCGCCGGTGCGGGCGACGGCGTTGCGGGCGGCCAGGGTGCGCACGCCGAGCACGTCGTACTCGGCGGCGACCGGCTCGGCGGCGGGCTCCGGGGCGGGGCGCGCGGAGACCGGCCCGGTGGCGACGGTGAGGCCCAGGCCGGCGGCGGTGGCGAGCACCAGTGCGCGACGCAGGCGGGTCGAGGTGCGGAAGGCCATGGACAACCTCCTGGGGGTACGGGGATATCCCGTCTCGTGGTCAACACTTCACCACTTGTCACATGGTCAGATCAATATCTTTCACTACGTGATCCATCCCGACCGCATCCTCACTCCGGCAAGGAGTTTCCTGACGCGAACATCTGGCGAAACTTCCCGACGGGCGGGATAGTGACCGGCAAGCATGCCCCGACCCGCCTCACCCCGCGGAGATCAGATGGCCAGCACAGCCCTACGCGCGCTCGCGCTCACCGGCGTCGCCGCGCTCGCCCTCGCCGGCACGGCCGTTCCCGCCCACGCCGGCCGCCACCGCCCGCCCGTCGAACACGACGAGCAGATCACGTTCCAGGAGTGGTCCCGCCACCCCGACTGGCGTACCGGCACCCACCGGGGCACCCGGGCCGTGCCCGGTCACCGCGCCGGGATCACCATCGGCCGGCCCGCCGGGACGACCGAGTTCACCGACGAGCACGCCGGCACCACCAGCACCTGGGAGTACGCCACCTGGACCTCGCCGGCCACCCGGATCGGCTTCGACGCCACCGAGCTGGTGGCCTCGTGGAACGCCGACACCCCGGCGGGCACCTGGCTCCAGGTCGAGCTCCAGGGCACGTACAACACCGGCGACCGGACCCCCTGGTACGTCATGGGCCGGTGGGCCTCCGGCGACGCCGACATCAAGCGGGCCACCCTCGACGGTCAGGGCGACCCGTGGTCGAGCGTGTGGACGGACACGTTCGCCATCGACGACGCCGACGCCGGGGTGCTGCTGCGGTCGTACCAGCTTCGGCTCAGCCTCTACCGCAAGCCCGGCCAGACGGCCTCGCCCCGGGTCCGGATGCTCGGCGCGATGAGCTCGAACGTGCCGGACCGGTTCACCGTCACGCCGAGCCGGGGCGGCATCGCCTGGGGGAGGGAGCTGCCCGTTCCCGCCCACTCCCAGATGATCCACAAAGGCAACTACCCCGAGTGGGGCGGCGGCGGGCAGGTCTGGTGCAGCCCCACGTCGACCACGATGGTGCTGGAATACCACGGCCGGGGCCCGTCGGCCGAGGACCTGGCCTGGGTCACCCCCGGCTACACCGATCCGCAGGTCGCCCACGCCGCCCGGATGACCTGGGACTACGAGTACGAGGGCGCGGGGAACTGGCCGTTCAACACCGCGTACGCCGCGAGCTTCCCCGACATCGACGCCCGGGTGACCCGGCTGCACTCCCTCGACGAGCTGGAACGCTTCGTCGCCGCCGGCCTGCCCGTCATCACCTCGCAGTCCTTCCTGGACACCGAGCTGGACGGGTCGAACTACGGCACCTCCGGGCACCTCTTCGTGGTCGTCGGCTTCACCGCCGACGGCGACGTGATCGTCAACGATCCGGCGTCGTCGTCGAACGCCGAGGTACGCAACGTCTACCGGCGGGAGCAGTTCGAGCAGATCTGGCTGCGCACCAAGCGCTACCGCGCCGACGGGACGGTGGCCAGCGGCTCGGGCGGCATCGCGTACCTGATCAAGCCGGCGGACCAGCCGTGGCCGGTGGTGCCGGGCTCGACCAACTGGTAGCCGTCAGCTCTTGTCGCCGGGCTGCTCGTCGTCGCCGGCCAGGGCGGAGCGCAACCGCTCCTTCTCGGCCCGGCGGCGCTCGGCGGCCCCGGCCATCTCCCCGGCCATCTCGTCCCGCCAGCCCCGCAGCAGGAAGAACGAGAGCGCGGCGGAGAACGCCAACGCCAGCATGAGCTTCAGGAAGATGTTCAGGTCGACCGGCCAGAGCGCCGCGACGACCACCACGAACAGACCGATCCGGCCCAGCGTGTACTTGACCGCCGCGCTCACGTCGCACTCCGTTCTCCGCCGGCGGGGCCGGCCGTAGGATTCGCCCCGGCTGGCCCCGCCGGGCGGGGGTTTCAGCCCGTCCGGCGGGCCAGCCAGTGCACCCCGGGAAACCAGACCACCGCGTAGACCACGGTGAAGGCCGCCGCGCCGAGCCCGCCGCCCAGCAGCGGCGGCAGCCCGTCGGCCAGGCCCGCCACCACCAGGCCGGCGACCACGGCCAGCCCGGCCGCCGCCAGCGCGGCCACCACCCGGGCCGCGCCGAACTCCCAGGCCCGGAAGTCCTCCCAGTAGAGCCAGGCCGGCAGGATGATCGCCAGCCAGCCGTTGGCCCGGCCGAAGTCGCCCGCGCCCACCGTGGCGAAGCCCCAGTCGAACAGCAGCAGGGCGAGCAGGCCGATCACCAGACCGGCGAGGCTGATGCCCAGCAGGTCACCGAGGGCGACGATCCGCCCGTCGGCGTCCCGCCGCGGGAACCCGCCCTGACCCTGCCGGCTCGACTCGCTCATGACCCACCAGGGTACGGGCTGCTCAGGCCCACACCTGCTGCGGCTCGGACCGGCGCTCCGCCAGCGACGGGGGCCCGTCGTACTCGCGGACGATCTCGTAGCGGGTGTTGCGCTCGACCGGGCGGAAGCCCGCGTCCCAGATCAGGTGCAGCAGGTCGTCGCGGTGCATGGTGTTCGGGGTGCCGTACGAGTCGGCGTCGTGGGTGATCTTGTATTCCACGACGGAGCCGTCCAGGTCGTCCACGCCGAAGTTCAGCGAGAGCTGGGCCACCGACAGGCCGTGCATCACCCAGAAGCACTTCACGTGCGGGACGTTGTCGAACAGCAGCCGGGAGACCGCGAACGTCTTCAGCGACTCGGCCGGCGAGGCCATCGTGGTCCGCGCCTGGATCCGGTTACGGATCTTGCCGTCCGCCGAGTCGACGAAGTCGTGCTGGTAGCGCAGCGGGATGAAGACCTGGAAGCCGCCCGTCTCGTCCTGCAACTCGCGCAGCCGCAGCACGTGGTCGACGCGGTGCCGGGGCTCCTCGATGTGCCCGTAGAGCATCGTCGACGGGGTCTTCATGCCCTTCGAGTGGGCCAGCCGGTGGATCCGCGACCAGTCCTCCCAGTGGCAGGCGTGGTCGACGATGTGCTGGCGGACCTCCCAGTCGAAGATCTCCGCGCCGCCGCCGGTCAGCGACTCCAGGCCGGCGTCCATCAGCTCGTCGAGGATCTCGTCGGCGCCCAGGCCGCTGATCTTCTCGAACCACTGCACCTCGGTCGCGGTGAACGCCTTCAGGTTGACCTTCGGCAGCGCCGCCTTCAGCTCGCGCAGCACCTTCGGGTAGTAGCGCCAGGGCAGCGTCGGGTGCAGGCCGTTGACGATGTGCAGCTCGGTGAGCTGCTCGTCCTCCATCTCCTTGGCCTTGCGGACCGCCTCGTCGATGCGCATCGTGTACGCGTCCTTCTCGCCCGGCTTGCGCTGGAACGAGCAGTACGCGCAGGAGGCGCTGCACACGTTGGTCAGGTTGAGGTGCCGGTTGACGTTGAACATCACCCGGTCGCCGTTGAGCTCCGTGCGCCGGTGGTGCGCCAGGCGGCCCAGCCAGGTCAGGTCGTCGCTGTCGTAGAGGGCGATCCCGTCCTCTCGGGTCAACCGTTCGCCCGCGTACACCTTCTCTTCGAGCTCGCGCTTGAGTCCGGCGTCCATCGAAAGCCACGTCCCTTCCACCTGCGGTCCCGTCGAGCCTACGTCGGGTCGTCGACCCGCCGCCGGTCCGGTCGGCCCCAGCGACGTACCTCACCGGACTCTCAGCCGCTCGTGACCTGTTACGCCATCGACATCACTGCCCGGGTGCGGTAAGACAGGGTGGGGCGCGCCACATTCGGGGCCGCCCCCGCCGTCGCGCCACCCGAGCGCGACGCCCACCCACGCCGGACGGGGAGCGGAATGGTGCAGAGCACGCGACGACAGCGACGGCAGCGACGGAGGGCGCCCCTGTTCTCGCCGGTGCTCCGGCCAGCGCTGTGGTCCGCCCTGCTCAGCGCCGTGGCCACGGCCGCGCTCGCCACCCCCGCGTACGCCGAACCGCCGCTGCCCAACGTCGTGCCCGACACCGGTTCCCGCCCCGTCGCCGTCGGCGGGCTCCCGGTGCCCGGCCTGAACGGCCCGGCCGTCCCCGGCGCCGGCGCGCCGGTGACGCCGCTCGGCACCGGCCCGCTCGCCGCCGCCATCGCGGCCGCCGAGGCCCAGGTCGGCCTCCTCGGTGACCAACTGCTCGGGCTGCGCCAGACCCGCACCGAGGCGGAGGGCCAGCTCGCCGCCGCCGACCGGGACCTGAAGACGGCCCGCGACGCCCTGGCCCGCGCCCAGGAGGGCGCCGACGCCGCCGCGGCCGGCGCGCTCAAGGCCGCCGCCGCGCTGCCGCCCGGCGAGTTCGCCGAGGACCTGCACGGGCTCAACATGCTCCAGCAGATCACCCGCGGCGAGGAGGCGGAGGGGGCGACGACCGCCGCGGCCGGCGAGCTGACCCGCGCCCGCGCCGCCGAGCAGGTCGCCTACCAGGCGTGGCTCGCCGCCGACACCCGGGTGCGTTCGGTCCGGGACCAGTACGCCGCCGTGGAGAAGTCGCTCCGCGAGCAGGAGAAGAAGCTGCTCAAGCTGCGCAAGGACAACGCGGCGCAGATCATCGAGCTGGAACGCCAGCAGGAGGCCCTCGAGCAGCAGCTCGGCGCGGGCTACGTCGACGGGCAGAGCAGCAACGGCCTCACCGCGAGCCCGACCGCGCTGGCCGCCGTCCGCTACGCCCTGGCCCAGCTCGGCGACCCGTACGTCTGGGCCGCCGAGGGTCCGGACGCCTTCGACTGCTCCGGGCTGATGTGGGCCGCCTACCGGTCGGCCGGCTACAACCAGCTGCCCCGGGTCTCCCGCGACCAGTACTACGCGACCCGGGGCCGCACGGTGAGCCGCAGCGCGCTGCTCCCCGGCGACCTGCTCTTCTTCGCCTCCGGCAGCAGTTGGACGACGATCCACCACGTCGCGATGTACATCGGCAACGGCAAGATGGTGCAGTCCCCCACCACGGGCCAGACGGTGAAGATCAGCACGGTGGGATGGTCCCGGCTCTACGCCGCGACCCGCGTGGTCGGCGCGGTGCCCGCCCCGACCCCGACCCCCACCCCGGCTCCGACCACTCCCAAGCCCACCGCCACCCCCAAGCCGACGAAGACTCCGACGCCGAAGCCGACCACCCCGACGCCGAAGCCCACGACGCCGACGCCGAAGCCGACCACGGCGAGCCCGACGCCGACGCCGACTCCGACGCCGAGCCCGTCGGACACCCCGTCCCCGTCACCGGCGCCGACCACCCAGGCCAGCAGCCCGGCACCGGAGGACAGCGCCTCGCCGGACGCCTCGACGAGCGTGGCCGGCTGACCATCCGTCCGCTCCGGCTGTGCTGCCGGGCGGGAATGTGGCACCGTGACACCCATACACTTCCGGCCCGACGCCTCGGGCCGGAGGCGAGCGTGGGCACGGAGGACGACCATGGGCGAGCAAGAGGTTCCGGCGGGAACGACCGACCCCGGATCCCGGCTTGACCCCGGATCCACACCCGCCCCCGGCGATGGTCCGGCCGGCTCCACACGCACCCCGGTCGGCACCGCGCCGGCCGAGGGGCCGCCGCCCGGGTCGGCAGGGCGGGCAGCGGTGCCCGCCGCGACGGCACGGGCCCGGGTGAGCGTCACCGGCGTGACCGCCCCGCCCGACGGCGTCGCGTTGCCGGTCGCGGGCAGCAGCGGGACCACGTACCGCGCGGGTGCCCCGGCGATCGATTCCGTTCCGGGCCAGCCGTCGACACCGCCCGCCGGGACGGCCGGGGGCGTCGCCAGCGGATCGACGCCGGGCCCGGGGGACGGGGCACGCCCGTCGGGCAGCGCGCCCGTGACCGGCGGGTCGACCGGGCCGGACGCCCGGGTCACGCCGGATCCCGGCGGCGGCGCGGCAGCCGCGTCGGGAAACGCCCGGCAGGGCGTCATCGTGCCGAGCCAGCGGAGCGGCGGCACCGGCGCCGCCCGCGCCAGCGCCTCGGTGCCCGGCCTGAACCGGGTCTCCGCCGGTGAGGCGGCCGGCGTCGTCGGGGCGGAGGCGGCAGGCGGCGCGAAGCCCGGCAACGCCAGGGTGTACCGGTCGGCCCCGGTGAGCCCGGAGCCGCCCGAGCCCGCACGGCCCCCGGGGCCGGCCGAGCCCCCGACGCCGACCAGGCCGCCCGCGCCACCGGCGCCCGCCCCGGCACCCACCCCCGTTCCCGGGCCGAACCCACCCACACCGCCCGTGCCGGGTCCCACCCCGCCGTCGCCGAACCCGCCTGTTCCCGAGCCGACGCCGCCCGCCCCCGCCCCGTACCCGCCGGTCCCGACGCCGCCGCCCGGCCCGGCCGTGCCGCCGCCCCCGGCGCCCAGTCCCGTGCCGCCCGTGCCCGGCCCGCCGGTCCCCCCGCCCGGCCCGCCGGTCCCCCCGCCCGGCCCGGCGGTGCCGCCGTCCCCGCCGCCGCCCGGCCCGCTGCCGGCACCGCCGTTCCCGCCGCCACCGCTGACCGCCCCGGCCACCACCGCGCCGCCGCCGGCCGCCCCCGCATGGCCACCGGTCGGCCCGGCCGGCACCCCGCCGTCGTCGGCACCGCCGTCGTCCGAGGCCCGGCCGTCATCCGGGGCCCCGCCGTCATCCGGGGCTCCGGCCGGCTGGCCGGTGGGCCACGCCGCACCGCCGTTCCCGACGGAGCCACCGTCGCCGGCAGCCCCGCCGCCCCCGGTCGTGCCGGCCCCGGCGCTCCCGGTCTGGCCGCCGCCGACCAACCCGGCCACCCAGCGGGACGGCACGCCCGCCGCCAGCGGCGTGGCAACGACACCGGCACCCGCCGCGCCGGCGTCGGGTGCTCCCGCCCCGGGCATCCCGGCTCCGGGCATTCCTGCGTCGGGCGTCCCGGCATCGGGCGTCTCCGCACCGGGCGCTCCCGTCTCGGGCATCCCAGCCTCGGGCATTCCGGCGTCGGGTGTTCCCGCGGCCGGGCCGCAGGTCGCAGGCCGACCGACGTCCGGCCTGTACGGCGCAGCCCCGACCACCGCCTGGCCGGTGGCACCCCCGGATGGGCCGCCCGCGCCCCCGGGCGGGGCCCAGGGCGGCCGGGCCACCGTCGGCAGCCCCGCCGCCCGGCCGGAACCGGGCACGGCCGACCTGGCCAGCACCGCGTACGGCACCGACGGGCCGGGCTTCGCCACGGTCTCGCTGCCCACCGGCAACCAACTGGACAATTCCGGCTCGCTGACCGGGCACATCCTGGCCCAGGGCTGGACGGACGCCCCGACCGCCCGGTCCAGCACCGCCAAGGTGTTGATCGTCCTGGTGGCGTCGCTCGGGCTGCTCGTCGCGATCGGCGTGCTCGTCGTGCTGCTGGCCGGCGACGCGATGGACGGTCTGGTCGGCGGCCTCCTCAACAGCTGAGCGGGCCGGAGGGGCGACTGAGCGGGCCGGGAGAAGCAGCCAAGCAGGCCGGGAGAAGGGGCCGAGCCGGACCGGAGCGTGGCGGGGCCGACCCGGGGCGGTGAGCCCGGGAGGGTGAGCCCGCCCACTCCGGTCTCGTGACACGGTGGCAGGTTTGCTATGTCGCCGTACACTTGTCGGGATCACTGACCCGGCGTGCATGAGGCGCGCCCATGGGCGATCTTGCGGGCGATCCGGCGGCGTTCAGCTGCGGCAGGCCATCGCGAAGATGCGCCCCGCTTGAAAGGCATTTCTTGACCACGTTTGCTGACCCCAGCACGTTCCCGTCCGTCTTCGACACCTCGGCCGAGCCGAACGAGCCGGCCGACACCGCCGCCGCCGAGGCCGCCGCGCCCGACGTCGCCGCGACCGCTCCCCGCGACACCGTCGACGGCAGCGCGCCACTCGCGCTCGCCACCGCCGACGAGCCCGTAGCCGCCGAGCCCGTAGCCGCCGAGGCCGGGGCCGGACCCGTCGCCGCCGAGGCTGTCGCCGCCGAGGCCGGGGCTGCACTTGTTGCCGCCGAGGCCGGGGCCGTTGCCGCCCGGGCCGGGGCCGAAACCGTCGCCGCCGAGGCCGACGACGCGGACACCGCCGCCGACGCGGATGTCGACTTCGCCGCGCTCGGCCTGCCCGACTCGCTGGTCCAGGCTCTCGGCCGGCTGGGCATCACCACGCCGTTCCCGATCCAGCGGGCCACCGTGCCGGACGCCCTCGCCGGGCGCGACGTCCTCGGTCGGGGCCAGACCGGCTCCGGCAAGACCCTCGCCTTCGGCCTGCCGGTGATCGCCCGGCTCGCCAAGCGCAACCGGGCCCGCCCGCTGCACCCCCGGGCCCTGGTGCTGGTGCCCACCCGGGAGCTGGCCATGCAGGTCAACGACGCGCTGGTGCCGCTCGGCAAGGCGGTCGGGATCTTCCTCAAGACCGCCGTCGGCGGCGTGCCGTACGACCGGCAGATCGACGCGCTCCGGCGGGGGGTGGAGATCGTCGTGGCCACCCCCGGCCGGCTGGGCGACCTGATCAACCGGGGCGTCTGCCACCTCGACGACGTCGAGGTGACCGTGCTCGACGAGGCCGACCAGATGGCCGACATGGGCTTCCTGCCGGAGGTCACCGAGCTGCTGGCCAAGACGCCGGCCGGCAGCCAGCGGCTGCTCTTCTCGGCCACCCTGGACGGTGACGTGGACTCGCTGGTCAAGCGGTTCATGACCGACCCGGTCACCCACTCGACCGCCCCCGCCACCGCCGCCGTGTCCACGATGGACCATCACCTGCTGCTGATCCCGCCGCACGACAAGTTCGCCGTGGCGGCGTCCATCGCCGCCCGGTCCGGCCGGACGATGCTCTTCGCCCGCACCCAGCTCGGGGTGGACCGGCTCGTCGAGCAGCTCGCCGCCGTCGGCGTCCGGGCCGGCGGGCTGCACGGGGGCAAGACGCAGCGGATGCGCACCAAGACCCTCGCCGAGTTCCGCGAGGGCCGGATGAGCGTGCTGGTCGCCACGGACGTCGCGGCCCGGGGCATCCACGTGGACGGCGTCTCGCTGGTGCTGCACGTGGACCCGCCGAAGGACCCGAAGGACTACCTGCACCGGGCGGGGCGTACCGCCCGGGCCGGCGAGTCGGGCGCGGTGGCCACGCTGGTGCTGCCCAAGCAGCGCCGGACCACCCTCGCCATGTTGCAGAAGGCCGGCGTCGAGCCGGCGGAGACGCGGGTCCGGGCCGGCGACCCGGCCCTGGCCGAGCTGACCGGCGCCCGGGAGCCCAGCGGGGTGCCGGTCCGCGACGAGCCGCCCGCCCCGCGCCGCTACGGCGACCGGCCGTCCGGTCCGCGCCGGTTCGAGGAGCGGGGCGAGCGCCGGCACGGCGACCGGGACGGCCGGGGCGAGCGCCGCTACGGCGACCGGCCGACCGGCGACCGGCCCGGCGGCGGCGAACGCCGTTTCGGCGACCGGCCGTCGGGCGAGCGCGGCTTCGGCGAGCGCCGCTACGGCGACCGGCCCACCAGCGAGCGGTCCTTCGGCGAGCGACCCACCGGCGAGCGGCGCTACGGCGACGGCCCGACCGGCGAGCGCCGCCACAGCGACCGGCCTACCAGCGAGCGGCCCTTCGGCGACCGGCCGACCGGCGAGCGGCGCCACAGCGACCGGCCCGGCGGCGACCGCGCCTTCGGCGAGCGGCGGTACGGCGACCGGGAGCAGCGCGCTGGCGGGGACCGCCGGTTCGGTGACCGCCCGACGGGTGAGCGCCGCCACGAGGACCGGGGCGAGCGCGGCTTCGGCGACCGGCGGTTCGACGAGCGCGCCGGTGGCGACCGCCGCTACGGCGACCGACCGACCGGCGAGCGCCGCTACGGCGACGGCCCGACCGGCGAGCGCCGCCACAGCGACCGGCCTACCAGCGAGCGGTCCTTCGGTGACCGGTCGACCGGTGACCGGGCCACCGGCGAGCGCCGCTTTGGCGACCGGCCGGCCGAGCCGCGCCGGTTCGACGAGCGCGCCGGTGGCGAGCGCCGCTACGGCGACCGGCCCGGCGGCGAGCGCCGACACGACGACCGGCCCGGCGGCGACCGGCCCATGGGCGAGCGCCGCTTCGGGGATCGGGCCTTCGGCGAGCGGGGCGGGGACGCCCGTACCGGCGACCGACGGGGTGGGTTCCGCCCCGAGGGGCGCGGGCGGGACGACCGGCCCCGGGACGACCGGCGCGGCTTCGGCGGGCGGCCGCCGGCGCGTACCCACTGATCGCAACGCCGCCACTGGTCGGCACGCCGCCGCGGAGCCCACGCTCCGCGGCGGCGTTTCCGCTTGTGCTGCCGGCGGGTCCGGCGTGCCGTAACGTCCGGTTCATGCCGACAATGCCGAAGTCGCTGTTCTGGGCCCGGACGGACACCGCCGGCAGCGAGCACGTGGTGTTCGACGACGGCGCCGGGCTCGGCGCGCGGGGCGTCGTGCTCGCGGTCGACCCGATCCCCTACACCTGCCGTTACCGGCTGACGGCCGGGTCGGACTGGGCGACCAGCCGGCTGGAGGTCGAGGTGGAGGGCGCGGGCTGGCAGCGGAGCGTACGCCTGGAAGCGGTGGGTGGCCGGTGGCGCGTGACCGCCGCCGAGCAGGGCGACCTGGACGCGGCCTTGCGGGCGGCCGGGCATCCGGCGGCCGGTCTGCCGGGCGCCGACGATCCGGAGCGGCTGGCCGACGCGGTGGACGTCGACCTCGGCGGTTCGCCGCTGTTCAACACCCTTCCGGTACGCCGGCTCGGGCTGACCGCCGCATCCCCGACCACGACGTCGTCTCCGGCTGCGGCGGAGCCGGGGGCGGCGCACCGGATCACCGTGGCGTGGGTGCAGGTGCCCAGCCTGCTGGTGCTGCCCGCCGAGCAGGTCTACGCGGCGCTCGGGCCCGGGCGGGTCCGCTTCGCCAGCGAGACGTTCACCACGGAACTGGCCGTCGACCCGGGCGGCTGGGTGCTGCACTATCCGGGCCTGGCCGACCGCATCGCGCCGCGCTGAACGTTCCCGGCCTGACGCCAGTGTTAGCAGGGGTCCCCTGTACAACAGAATGCGTTAACAGGGAGCCCTTCCTTTCACTCGGGCCAGGCGCCGGTCGCCAGGAAGCGGTCGACGGTCGCCAGGTGCGGGGCAAGGTCGAGGCCCTGCCCGGCCACCCAGTCGTCGGCGTAGTAGGTGTCGGCGTACCGGTCCCCCGGGTCGCAGATCAGGGTGACCACCGAGCCGGTACGGCCCTCGGCGAGCATCCCGGCGATCAGGCCGAACGCGCCCCACAGGTTGGTGCCGGTGGAGCCGCCGACGCGGCGGCCGAGCAGGGCCGAGCCGGCCCGCATGGCGGCCAGGGACGCGGCGTCGGGCACCTGGACCATCCGGTCCACCACGGCGGGCAGGAACGATGCCTCGACGCTGGGCCGGCCGATGCCCTCGATCCGCGAGCCCCGGCCGGTGCACACCGCCCAGTCGGCGGCCTGCCAGGCGGGGTAGAACGCCGAGTTCTCCGGGTCGACCACGCAGAGCTTGGTGGGCAGCCGCCGGAACCGGGTGTAGCGGCCGATGGTGGCGCTGGTGCCGCCGGTGCCGGCCCCGACGACGATCCAGGCCGGCACGGGGTGCCGTTCCAGCGCGAGCTGGGCGTAGATCGACTCGGCGATGTTGTTGTTGCCCCGCCAGTCGGTGGCCCGCTCGGCGTACGTGAACTGGTCCATGAAGTGCCCGCCGGAGTCCTCGGCGAGCCAGCGCGCCTCGACGACCACCTTCGCCGGGTCGTCGACGAGGTGGCAGCGCCCGCCCTGGAACTCGATCTGGGTGATCTTCTCAGGCGAGGTGGACGCCGGCATCACCGCGATGAACGGCAGCCCCAGCATCCGGGCGAAGTACGCCTCGGAGACCGCCGTCGAGCCGGAGGACGCCTCGACGATCGTCGTCCCCGGGCCGATCCAGCCGTTGCAGAGCCCGTACAGGAACAGCGAGCGGGCGAGCCGGTGCTTGAGCGAGCCGGTGGGGTGCACCGACTCGTCCTTGAGATAGAGGTCGACGCCCCACTCGCGGGGCAGCGGGAACGGCAGCAGGTGGGTGTCGGCGGACCGGTTGGCGTCGGCCTCCACCGTGGCGATCGCCTCGGTCACCCAGCGCCGGCTGGCCTCGTCACACCGGTCGAGATGAGTCATGTTCGGAAACGTAGCAAGCGGATCGGCCCTGGTCGCGGGCGGTCAGGTCGCGGGGCGGGCCAGTGGCTGCGGGCGGTTCTCCCACTTGGTGGACAGCGCGATGCCCGTCCGGGTCGAGGCCACCCCGGGGGTGCGGTTCAGCCGCATGATCAGCTGCTCCAGCTCGGCGATGG
The DNA here is from genome assembly GCF_014205165.1 of Micromonospora carbonacea. NCBI lineage: Bacteria > Bacillati > Actinomycetota > Actinomycetes > Micromonosporales > Micromonosporaceae > Micromonospora > Micromonospora carbonacea. The sequence continues at coordinate 6,719,027 of NZ_JACHMZ010000001.1, forward strand.
TGCCGACCCGGGCCTTCAGCAGGAACGACTCGACGCCCGCCATGAAGTAGCAGGACTCGATCTCGGGCATCCGCCGGAACGCCTCCAGCACGTCGTCGGTGTCGCCGCCGGAGTCCTCGACGATGCCGATGAGCGCGGTGACGCCGAGGCCGATGGCCTCGGGCTCGACCTCGGCCCGGTACGCCCGGACGACGCCGCTCGACTCCAGCTTGCCGACCCGCTCGTGCACGGCCGGGGCGGAGAGGCCGACCTGGCGGGCCAGCTCGGCGTACGAGAGTCGGGCGTTGCCCTGCAACAGCTCCACGAGGCTGAGGTCGATGGCGTCCACGGACTGTGACCCTAGTCGTTGGGGCGTAACGCCGGTCGCCCGGCATGCGTTGCACATGACAGTAGGTGAGTGTCCGCAGACCTTCGGTCGAGGGAGAGCAGAACCGCCCCAGTTTACTAACTTCCCACTCAGTGCGTTTTTCGCGTTTGGCGGACAGGCCAGGTCGCTGGTGCTGTAATTGCCATACGTCCCTCATGACGGCTCTGGGCTCGCACCGGCCGGGGGCAGTGTGTTCAGCCGAGGGCTTCGTCGACGCGAGGAGGGGGCTGTGGACACTGGAGATCGCCTGCTGACACCGGGTGAGGTCGCCGCGCTGTTTCGGGTTGACCCGAAGACTGTGACGCGCTGGGCGGCGGCCGGCCGGATAGGCAGCATCCGGACTCCAGGCGGGCATCGCCGGTTTCGGGAATCCGAGGTGCGGGCCCTGCTTGAGGGGGAGGGCATGCTGGACGAGGCGGACGAGATGGGGAAGGCCCGTAACGTCGGCCCCGCCGCGTCGACCGGCCCTGGCCCGGCCAATGCCGGGATGTACTGAGCAGGTGTGCTGACGGGCACGGGCCGGCCAGTCCGGCCCGCGTCCGGCCACCGGCCCCGGCGGCGGGAGTGCCACGGCGGCGGGGCCGACGACCGGCCCCGGACCGTGGGGCGGGAGCGACCGGCCCGGGCCCGGTTCAGGAGCGGGCGGTGCCCAGCTCGCCGGACCAGCGGCGGAACAGCGTGTGCGGCACGCCCAACGCGTCGAGCACCTTTCCCGCCACGAAGTCGACGAGCTGCTGCGCCGAGGCGGCCGCCCCGGCCCCGTAGAAGCCGGGGCTGGCCGGCAGCACCACCGCCCCGGCGTCGTGCAGGGCGATCAGGTGCTCCAGGTGACTGCGGGTCACCGGCGTCTCCCGGGGCACGACCACCACCGGCCGGCGCTCCTTGAGGTTGACCTCGGCGGCCCGCTGCAAGAGGTCCTTCGACAGGCCGATCGCGATGCCGGCGCAGGCCGCCGTGCTGGCCGGCACGACCGCCATGCCGCGTACCCGGTAGGAGCCGCTGCTGGGGCCGGCGGCGAGGTCACCGGCGGGCCAGTGCCGCACGTCGGCGTCGCCCAGGTCGCGCCCGAGCCAGGCCGCGAGGTCCTCGGCCCAGTGCCCGTCGCGGAACGCCCGCCCGGTCTCGTCGAGGATGGTCAGCCGGGCGGCCCGGGAGACGACCAAGTCCACCGGCTCGCCCGCGTCGAGCAGCCCCCGGACGACCGCCGCCGCGTACGGCGTGCCCGATGCGCCGGAGACTCCCACCACCCATGGTTCCCGCATGCCGTCCAGCCTGCCTGGTCACGGCGGCGGGCCGCCGACCGCCCCCACCACCGGGACGGGGCGGGGGCAGCCGCGCGGGGCCGACCTGCCATGCTGCCGAGAACGATTCACATCCCACAGAGGGAATCGGTGATGACCGACGACATCCTCCGGTCGCTGCGCGCCGACTGCCCGATCCCGCCCCGGCTGTCGCCGCACGCCGACCGGGTGCAACGCTGGCTCGACGACCGGCTGCCCGGCGTCGGCCTCCCGTTGGACTCCCCTGCCCTGGAACGGCTGTCCCGCGCCCGGTTCGCCCGGTACGCGGGCCGGCTCTACCCGCAGGCCACCGAGCCCGACCTGCGGGTCATCGCAGCCCTGTTCACCTGGTTCTTCCTGGTCGACGACGCCTGCGACAGGCCGGGCCGGCTGTGCCCCGACGAGATCCTCGCGCTGCGGGACGGGACGCTCCGGCTGCTGCGCGACGGGCCCCGGGGGCGGCACCCGGGCCTCACGGGCCCACTGCGCCGGCTGCTGGTGCGGGCGTGGCGGGAACCGCGCCGCCGGATGCCGGCACGCTGGCGGGAGCGGTTCACGGACGCGGTCGGTCACCACCTGCACGGCGCGTGGCGGGAGGCGGTGGAGAAGGCGGCCGGCCGCCCGCCGGACGTCGCCCGGTACGTCGAGCTGCGCCGGGCCACCTCGGCGGCGTACGTGTCGTATCCGCTGATCGAGTTCGTCACGGGCCGGCCGCTGCCCGACGCGGTGTACCACCACCCGCTGCTGCGCGAGATCGGCGATCTCGGCAACGACCTGCTCTCCTGGTACAACGACATCGCCTCGCTGGAGCGGGACCGGGTCACCTCCGGCGGGCACAACCTGGTGCTGGCGCTGGCCGCCGAGCGGGGCATCGGGGTGGCGGCCGCGCTCGGCCCGGCCGCCGAGCGGTGGCGGGCGGCGATGCGCCGCTTCGGCGAGCTGCGCGCGGGCGTGCCGTCGTTCGGGCCGGCGCTGGACGAGGCGGTCGCCGACCACCTCGACGGGGTCGCCGCCGCCGTGCGGGGCACGATCGACTGGACGCTGGAGAGCGCCCGCTACGGGGACGACGGTAAGGAGGGGCCCCTTCTTAACGCTTCCGGTAGAGCAGGGGCCCCTTCCTAACCACGCTGGGCGGCGGCGGCAGCGGCAGCGGCGGGAGCGGCAGGCGCGGCGGGGGGCAGCGCGGGCCGGGCGGCGGGGGGCAGTGCGGGCGGGGCGGGCTCGCTCAGGGGCGCAGGCCCAGCCTGGCCACGAGGTCGACCAGCGCGAACACGAACAGCGCGATGCCGACGAACCCGTTCGCCGTGAAGAACGCCCGGTTGACCTTGCTCAGGTCGGTCGGGCTGACCACCAGGTGCTGGTAGCCGAACGCGGCGGCGGTGAGCGCCAGCCCGATCCACCACGGCCAGCCGAACCCGACGAGCGCCCCGAACCAGACGAACAGCGCGAACGTCACCACGTGCGCGACGGTGGAGGCGTGCAGGGCGAACCGCAGCCCGTACCGGGCGGGGACGCTGTGCACGCCGATCTCGCGGTCGACCTCGGCGTCCTGGCAGGCGTAGATCAGGTCGAAGCCGCCGATCCACAGGCCGACGGCCGCGCCGAGCAGCCACGCCGGCCAGGAGCCGGCGAAGGTGCCGGTGACGGCGAGCCACGCGCCGACCGGGCCGACCGCCTGGGCGACCGCGAGGATCGCGTGCGGCCAGTTGGTGAACCGCTTGCCGTACGGGTAGACGACCAGCGGGACGACGGCCAGCGGCGCGAGCGCCAGACAGAGCGGGTTGAGCAGGGCGGCGGCGGCGAGGAACACCACGAGCGCGACACCCGCGCCGGTCCAGGCCGTCCGCACGCTCACCGCCCCGGTGACCAGCTCCCGGGCGGCGGTACGCGGGTTCCGCGCGTCGATCCGCCGGTCGAGGATGCGGTTGGCGGCCATGGCGAACGTCCGCGCCCCGACCATCGCCACGGTGATCAGCAGCAGGTCGAGCCAGCGGACCCGGCCGCCGTCGACCTGCATCGCGGTCAGCGCCGACAGGTACGCGAACGGCAGCGCGAAGACGGAGTGCTCGATCGCGACGAGCTTGAGGAAGGACTTGACGCGGCCCGGCCGCGCGGGCGCAGCGGCGGCGGCGGCCATCAGATCCCGTACTCCTTCCAGCGCTTGTCGACCAGGGAGACGACCTCGGGAGCCATGGTCATCTCCTCGGGCCAGCCCCGGGTGTAGCCCTCGGTGGGCAGCTTTCGGGTGGCGTCGACGCCGACCTTGCCGCCCCAGAACTGCTGGTAGGAGGAGTGATCGAGGTGGTCGACGGGCCCCTCGGTGAGCAGCAGGTCGCGGGCGTAGTCGACGTTGCCGAACGCCCGGAACGCGACCTCGTGGTAGTCGTGCACGTCGCAGTCCTCGTCGACGATCACGATCAGCTTCGTCAGCGACATCAGGTGCGCGCCCCAGATCGCGTTCATCACCTTCTGGGCGTGCTTCGGGTAGCGCTTGCGGATCGACACGATCGCGCAGTTGTGGAAGACCCCGGCGGCCGGCAGGTCGTAGTCGACGATGTCGGGGATCAGCAGCTTCAGCAGCGGCTGGAAGATCCGCTCGGTGGCCTTGCCGAGGCCGTGGTCCTCCTGCGGCGGCTTCGAGGTGACGATCGAGTGGTAGACCGCGTCGCGCTGCATGGTCATCGTCTCGATGTGCAGCACGGGGAACGGCTCGACCGGGGTGTAGAAGCCGGTGTGGTCGCCGAACGGCCCCTCGGGCAGGCGCTCGCCGGGCTCCAGGTAGCCCTCCAGCACGATCTGGGCGTGCGCGGGCACCTGGAGCGGGACGGTGAGGCAGTCGACCATCTCGACCCGCTCGCCGCGCAGGAACCCGGCGAACAGGTATTCGTCGATGTCGCTGGGCAGCGGCGCGCTGGCCGCGTACGAGACGACGGGGTCGCAGCCGATCGCGACCGCGACGGGCAGACGCTGGCCGAGCCGCTCGGCGACCGCGTGGTGGGCGGTGGAGTCCTTGTGGATCTGCCAGTGCATGCCGAGGGTGTTGCGGGAGTGCTGCTGGAGCCGGTAGAGGCCCAGGTTGCGCTTGCCGGTCTCGGGGTGCTTGGTGTGGGTGAGCCCGTAGTTGTGGAAGATCCCGCCGTCGCCGGGCCAGACCTGGAGGCCGGGCAGCCGGCCGAGGTCGACGTCGTCGCCCGAGTAGACCACCTGCTGACAGGGGGCGGTCTTGACCTTGCGCGGCGGCACCGACTTGAGCTGCATGACCTTGCCGAGGCCCTCGCGGATGCCGGACCAGCCGACCGGCAGCTCCGGCTTGATCAGCGCGCCGATCCGCGCGCCGACCTCGTCGAGCGAGTCGACGCCCAGCGCCATCGCCATCCGCTTCTCGGTGCCGAACAGGTTGATCGCCACCGGCAGCTCGCCCCGGGTCGGGCGCTCGAACAGCAGCGCGGGGCCGCCCTCGCGCACGGTCCGGGTGACGATCTCGCTGATCTCCAGCGTCGGGTCCACGGGGACGCGGACGCGGCGCAGCTCCCCCGCCCGCTCCAGGGCCGCGAGGAAGTCCAACAGATCGGTGTACGGGAACCCACGAACCGCCATGCCCCCCAGTCTCCCGCACCGTGCTGAGGTGCAAGGAAGGGCCCCTTGTTAACGCCTTCTGTAGAGGAAGGGCCCCCTGTTAACAAAGCCCGGTCGCCGGGCGGCGGGCGTCTCCCCAGTCGACCGGCGCTCGTTGGTACGGATGGCGGCGCGCCGGGTGATCGGCCGCCGGGGTCGGGACGGGGGCGGCGATGGGCGACGGACGGGTGCCGGCGGGGTTCACCGAGCAGCGGGCCCAGGTCGGCGCGGTGGCGATCAACTACGTCCGGGGCGGCCGGGGGCCGACCCTGGTGCTGCTGCACGGCTACCCGCAGTGCTGGCGGATGTGGCGGGGGCTGCTGCCGGAGCTGGCCGACTCGTACCACGTGATCGCCCCCGACCTGCGCGGCTTCGGCGACAGCGACGCCCCGCCCGGCGGGTACGACAAGAAGACCCTCGCCGCCGACCTGCACGGGCTGCTGACCGACCTGGGCCTGGCCGGGGGCATCCGGCTGGTCGGCCACGACGTCGGCACCATGGTCGCGTACGCCTACGCCGCCGCGCACCCCGACGAGGTGTCCCGGCTGGTGCTGACCGAGGCGCCGATCCCCGACGAGAGCATCTACGCGTTCCCCGCGTTGACCGCCGCCGGGCCGGCGGTCTGGAACTTCGGCTTCTTCAACCTCACCAACGGCCTGCCGGAGGAACTGGTCGCCGGCCGGGAGTCGCTCTGGGTGGACCGCTTCACCGACTCGCTCATGGTGCGCAAGGGCAGCATCGGCGCGGACGACATCGAGGAGTACGCCCGGCAGCTGAGGGACCCGGCGCACCTGCGGGCCAGCTTCGCCTACTTCCGGGCGTTCGGGCAGGACGTCGCGGACAACGCGGCGTACCGGAAGCGGCCGTTGCCGATGCCGGTGCTCGCCGTCGGGGCCGCGGCCAGCCTCGGCGGGCAGGTGGCCGACCAGGTGCGCCGGTACGCCCGCACGGTCGAGGGCCGGGTCGTCGAGGACAGCGGTCACTGGCTCTTCGAGGAGCGCCCGGCCGAGCTGACCGGCCTGCTGCTGCCCTTCCTGCGCGAGTGACCCACCGGCCGCCCGCCAGCCCGCTCAGTCTCGACGCCCTGGTCTGACTCGGCGCCACTCAGTCCCCGTACAGCCGGGCGGCGTCGACGAGGACGACGTCCGGCCGACGCGCCGCCTCCCGGGCCAACTCGTCGGTGAAGCCCTCGGCGCTGGCCAACAGCAGTCGGGTGCCCGCCGCGTCGAGCCCGGGGCGACCCGCCAGCAAGTCACGGGCCCGGCCCAGTCGTTCCAGGTCGGGACGGCCCAGGGTCCGTCCCCACTTGACCTCGCCGATGGTCAGCAGCGGACGCGCGCCGTCACCGAGGGGCGGCTCGCCGAGGGCCACCAGGTCCAGCTCGTGGGCGGTCCGGGTGGACGGGTCGGTCAACGTCGCCGCGCTCGCCTCCGCCACGATCCCGCCGAGCGTGTCGGGGTCGGCGAAGCGGAGGGCCCACTGACGCACGAGTTCCTCGAAGGTGGGCCCCAGCACCGCGCTGGCGTACCGGCGCTGGGAACGCCGCCAGACATCCGATCCTCGCCGCTGCTCCAAGGCTGTCCAGGCCGGCCGCATCACCGCCTGGTAGAAGGTGATGAGCGGCTCGGTGATCCGGTAGCGACTCCGCCCGCTGCGCAGCGGATCCGGGTCGCGGGCGAGCAGGCCGGCATCCTCCAGGACGGTCAGCGGGTGATGCAGGTCCGTCGCCTTCCGGCCGATGTAACCGGCGATGCCGCCCCTGGTCGCGTTCCCCTCCGCCACCGCCGCCAGGACCGAGTGGTAGAGCGCGGCGTCCCGCAGGTCGGGGTCCTCGGCGAGCAGGTAGCGTGCCTCGCGGAACAGCGGACGGGCGGGGTTCAGCACCGCGCGCACCACCCAGTCGTCGAAGTCGTCCGGGCCGGTCGGCGCGTCGTCCTGGACGTACTCCCGCCGGTAGGCGGGCGTCCCGCCGACGATGGAGAAGACCTCGACGGCCAGCCCGGGGTCATCGATCCCCCAGAAGGCCGCCGCCGCCCGATGATCCAGCGGCTGCACCGGAAGCTCCAGCCCGGCGCGGCCCCGCAGCGGTGCCGAGCCGGCGAGCAGCCCGCCCATGAAGGAGAGCGCGGACCCGCACAACAACAGTCGGGTACGGGAACCGGTACGCTCCGGGCGGCCGGGGGTCAACGCGTGCTGGATGATCGACGGCAGGTCCCGCGCGGCCCGCACCAGGTACGGAAACTCGTCGATCACCACGGTTACCGGCCGGTCGCGGCCGAGCGCGAGGAGAGCATCCACGGCGCTGCCCCAGTCGGGCAGGTCGACGGGGCCCGGTGCGCCGCTGAACTGGCCCAGTGCCGCACCGAGCCGGCGGAGTGACTCGGTGGCGGTGGCCTCGGTGGCACCGAAGTAGAAGCCGCCCGTCGCCCGTGCCAACTCGTACAGCAGCAGGGTCTTGCCCTGACGACGCCGGCCACTGACGACCCCGAGGGTCGCGCCCTCCCGCGAGTCTGCGGCGAACCGGGTCAGCTCGGCCCACTCGACGTCCCGGTCGAAGATGCCGGACGGTTTCGTCAGCGCCACCGCACCCACCACATTTCTTATAAGTACAGTTATAAGAAGTGTACTTATACATCTTGCAGCAGGGCGCCCCGGTCGCCGAAGAGGCCAGCCGGAGAACCCAGCCGTGCGGTGACCGGACGTTGACACGGCGGTGACGGGCCCCGGGGTCCACTCGCCGGGCATGGGCGGGCCGGGAGGCAGCGCCGCGACCCGTGGCGGTCGGCCGGCCCGGACGGAGATCCCCATGAGCAGACGCGCTCCCCACAGCGTGCTGGCGGCCCTCGCCCTCGTGGCCGGGCTGCTGGCGGCGCGCCGCCGGCAGCGGCGGCAACCACCACCGTGACGTTCCTCCCGCCAACGCGCCCAGCCCGGCCGGCGGCACGGCACGGGAGGTCGGCACCGACTGGTCGGAGCGCACGCTGACGTACGCCACCCGGCCGCCGTCGATCGGCGGACCGCTCGGCTCGCTCGGCACGGTGCGCAGCAACACCTGGTTCACCGACTCGGGCACCGGCACCTGCCACTGACCCGGTCCGGGTCCGGCCCGCGCGTGCGGGTCGGACCCGGCGGGGTCAGCTCACCCCGGCGTACGAGTGCAGGCCGGTGAAGAAGAAGTTGACGCCGAACAGGTTCATCAGCACGGTGAGGAAGCCGACGACGGCGAGCCAGGTCGCCACGTTGCGGCGCACGCTCGGGGTGGCCCGGGCGTGCAGGTAGCCCGCGTAGACCACCCAGGAGATGAACGCCCAGGTTTCCTTCGGGTCCCAGCCCCACGGCCGGCCCCACGCGGCCTCCGCCCAGATCGCCCCGGCGATCACCGCGAAGGTGAAGACGGGGAACGCGAAGGCGTGCAGCGAGAAGGTCAGCCGCTCCAGGCCGGCAGCCGCCGGCAGCCGCTTCGCCAGGGTGTACGGGAAGCTCCGCTTGCCCTGCTCGTAGCCGTTGCGCATGAGGAACGCCACCGCCGGCACGACACCCAGCAGGAAGATGCCGGACGAGAAGCTGATCGTCGACACGTGCACGACGAACCAGTAGGAGTTGAGCGCCGGGGTCAGCGGCACCACCTCGACATAGAGCTTCAGCTCGGCGAACGCCAGCAGCAGCACCATGACGAGGGTGAGGAACAGCCCGAGGCGGCGCAGCGAGGGGCGCTTCCACAGCACGGCGAGCCACGCCGCCGTGCCGATGAACGACACGGTCAGCACGAACTCGTACATGTTGCCCCAGGGCATCCGGTCGGCGGCGATGCCGCGCGTGACCGTGGCCCCGAGGTGCAGCGCCGCGGCGAGCGCGGTGATCCACACCGCGACGCGGCCGGCGAGCCGGCCCCGGGCCGCCGAACGGTCGACGCCGGCCGGCGGGGCGTCGGCCCTGGCGACGGGACCGTCGGAGCGGGCGGCACCCCCGGCACCCACCCCCGCCCCGACCAGCTCGCGCGCGGGCGCGGCGGGCCGGGCGACGGCGCGGGCGTTGCCCAGGGCGTACTCGACGGCGTGGCTGATCATCGCGATCAGGTATGCCAGGGTCGCGAACGTGACCAGCTGGTCGGAGAGTGCGGACATCACTGCGCTCCTTCTCGCGTCCCGGCCGGGCCACGCGCTGTCGCCTCGCCGGCCCGCTCGCCCGGCGTCCCGTCGCCGCGGATGGCGGCGACGAGCTGCGCGAACTCGTCGGCGAACCCTGGATAGTCGGTGCGCGGCAGGCCACCGGCCTCCACCAAGCTACTACCGGCCGTCGGAGATCCACCGGCGGGGTCCGCCGTGGTCTCCGTCGCCCCGGCCGCCGGGGGCGTCCCGGCCGGCGTGAGGCGGAACCAGACCCGGCGGCGCTTGCCGAACAGCGCGCCCATGAGGCCGATCAGCAGCGTCGTCGAGCTGACGAGCAGCAGGGCCGAGCCGGGGTCGTACCGGACCGAGATCGTGATGTACGGCTGGGTGCCGACGAACTCCAGCACGCTGCCGTCGTCCAGCGTCCACTTCTCGCCGACGGCGAGCTTGCGGTCGCCGATCTGCTTGAGCTTGCCGTTGCTGACCTGGCGCTGGTCGAGCTGGTAGACCGAGCCGGGGATGCCGGCGTCCATGCCCAGGTTGCCCCGGTAGGCGACCAGCACCACCGCCGGGTTGCGCTCGGTCGGGAACTCCGACCGGGTGAACGGGGGCTGCTGCGGCGCGGTGGGCAGGTAGAGCCCCTCGAAGGCGACCTGGAGGTCGGCGTTCCGCTTCCCCGTGGCCGGGTCGACGTTGACGTCGGGGAACGCGGCCACGCCCTCGCTGGTGAGGGTGGCGTCCCCGGTGGTCAGGAACGGGAAGTTGCTGGTCTGCATCTTGCCGTAGCGGTCGGTGTAGCGCAGGACCGGAGCGTAGCCGTGGCCGAGCAGGTAGACGTTGGCCCCGGCGAGGCGCAGCGGGTCGTTCACCGAGAAGGACGCGGTGCGGGTGGCCCGACCCGCCTCCTCCACGTCGACCGTCGCCCGGTACGACTCCGGCTGCGTCGACTCCAGGAACGTCGCGTCGAACCTCTTCAGCGTCAGGCAGAACGGCGGCAGGTCGGCGCTGTCGACGCGGGGGCCGAGCTTGGCCTCGGCGTACTGCTGCCGGGTGTTGCAGAACGCGTTGTCCGCGCCGGCCACCAGCAGCTTGTTGCCGTGCCAGCCGTACCACGAGCCGAGCGCGACCCCGAGCAGCACGGCGATCAGCGAGGTGTGGAACAGCAGGTTGCCGGTCTCCTTGAGGTAGCCCTTCTCGGCGGAGACCTCGGTGCCGCGCACCTGAACCCGCCAGCGGCGGCGGCGCAGCTCGGCGGCGACGGCCTCGACGGCCTCGGGGCCCGTCGGGGCGACGCCGGCCAGCACGGCGTGCTGGGGCAGCCGGTCGAGCCGCTTCGGCGCGGCCGGTGGCTTCGCCCGCAGGGCGCGCACGTGGTCGCGCAGCCGGGGCACGATGCAGCCGATCAGCGAGGTGAACAGCAGCAGGTAGATCGCCGAGAACCAGACCGAGCCGAACACCTCGAACGCGCCGATCCGGTCCAGCTTCGGGGCCAGGTCGGGGTGCTCGGCGAAGTACGTGTTGACGTTCTCCGGGTTGACCCCGCGCTGCGGCAGCACCGAGCCGGGGACGGCGGCGACCGCGAGCAGGAAGAGCAGGATCAGCGCCGTACGCATGCTGGTGAGCTGCCGCCACGAGTTGCGCAGCAGGGCCAGCACGGGGTTGGGCCGGCGGCGGGGGGCGTCGGCCGGCGGTGCCGGCCGGTCCTCGACGACCGTCATCAGATGCTCACCTCGCCCACGCCGACGGTGGTCTGCAACCAGATCACGAAGTTGGTCCACCCGCCGGTGACCAGCGCCAGGCCGATCAGGATCAGCAGGACCCCGCCGACGCGGGTGACCCAGCGGCTGTTGCGCCGCACGGCGCGGAACACCCCGAGCAGCCGGTGGAAGGCCAGCCCGAAGACGACGAACGGCACCCCCAGCCCGAGGCAATATGCCACGGCGAGCACCACGGCCCGGTCGAGCTGCCCGCCGGGGGTGGCCATGCCGAGCACCGCCGCGAGCGTCGGGCCGGTGCAGGGCATCCAGCTCAGCGCGAAGACCGCGCCGAAGACGGGGGCACCGAGCAGGCCGGCGGCGGGCAGCCGCTGGATGCGGAACTCCCGTTGCAGGCCGGGGAGCACCCCGACGAAGGCCAGCCCCAGCACGACGATCAGCACGCCCGCGCCGATCTCCAGCTGCCGCTCGTACTGGATGAGGACCCGGCCGACACTGGCGAAGAGGATCGCGGTGGCGGTGAAGACAGCGGTGAAGCCGGCGATGAAGAGCAGCGTCCCGGCGAGCACCCGCCCCTTGACGGCCGCGCCGGTCCGGCTGCCCTCCCGGGTACGCTCCGCCGCCCGTTCCCGCACGGCGACCCCGCCGCCGGCCGGGTCGCCGGGGCCGGTCGCCGCCGCCCCGCCGTCGGCCGGCTCCCCCGGCGCGGGGGTGTTAACAGGGGGCCCCTGCTCTACAGAAGGCGTTAACAGGGGGCCCTTCCTTGCACGCTCCAGGTCGGTGCCGGCGAGGCCCGTGACGTAGGACAGGTAGCCGGGGACCAACGGGAGGATGCACGGGGAGAGGAAGCTGACCAGCCCGGCGAGCGCCGCCGCGCCGATGGCCAGCAGCAGCGGGCCGCCGCTGGCGATGTCGTGGAAGGTCTCGCCCATCAGCGGGAACCGTCGGGCGCGGGCTTCTCGGCGGCGATCCGCTCGACGATCGGTTGCAGCCGGTCCTGGGTGACCGCCGACCGGATGACCACGGCGACCCGGCCGTCCCGGTCGAGGATCACCGTGGCGGGGATGGTGTTCGGCGCGATGTCGAAGGCGAGGGCGAGCCGGCTCGGCGGATCGAACAGGCTCGGGTAGGTGACCCGCCCCTCCTCGAACGCGAGGGCCTTGTCCCGGTTGTCCTGCACGTTGATGCCCAGGAACGTCACCCCGGAGCCCTTCGTGGCCTGGTAGGTGGCCTCCAGGTCGTCGGCCTCGGCCCGGCAGGGCGGGCACCAGGAGCCCCAGAAGTTGACCACGACGACCTGCCCGAGGTCCTTCGCGATGTCGTAGCTGCCGCCGGTGAGCAGCTCACCGGTCAGCTTCGGCGCGGCGGAGCGCTGGTCGGGGGCGCACTCGATGACCCCGTCGGTGGTGACGCAGCGCCGCTCCTGGCTGTCGCCGGAGCAGCCGGCCAGCGCCGCCGTGGCCGTCACGGCCGCGAGCAGTCCGGCGATCCACCTTCGGGCTGGCATCAGGCCCCCTTGGCCGTCCGGGCGGTCGGCGAGATGGCGACGAGGTGCGCGGCGGGCTCCGAGTAGCCGATGCCCACCACCTTCGCGCCGTCGAAGTGGAACGAGGTGAGGCTGGCCAGCCCGCACTGCCGCTTGCGCGGGTCGTGCCAGAGCCGCTTGCGCTCGACGTACCGGCGCAGGGTCCAGATGGGGAGCTGGTGGGAGACCAGCACGGCCTCCCGGCCCTCGGCGGCGACGCGGGCCGCGTGCAGGGCGGCGAACATCCGCTCGGCGATCGCCCGGTAGGCCTCGCCCCAGCTCGGGGTGACCGGGTCGCGCAGCACCCACCAGTTGCGCGGGTCGCGGAACGACCCGTCGCCCGGGGAGACCTTCTTGCCCTCGAACCAGTTGGCGCTCTCGATCAGCCGCTCGTCCACCCCGACGGGCAGGCCGAACTGGGCGGCGATCGGCTCGGCGGTCTGCTGGGCGCGTTCGAGCGGGCTGGCCACCACGTGCACCACGTGCCGCTCGGCGAGCCCCTGGGCCGCCGCCTTGGCCATCTGCACGCCCAGCTCCGACAGGCGGAAGCCGGGCAACCGGCCGTAGAGGATCTGGCCCGGGTTGTGCACCTCGCCGTGCCGCAGCACATGGACCACCGTCTTGCTCACCGGTTACCCCCCGTTACCTGCCGCTGCCGCCGCGCCCGCCGCCGCCGGCAGGGCCGAGGCGATCCGCTCCAGGGCGGCGTCGTCGAGCGCCGCCGAGACGAACCAGGACTCGAACGCGCTCGGCGGCAGGTAGACGCCGTCGGAGAGCATCGAGTGGAAGAACGCCCGGAACGCCGGGACCTGCTGGGTCCGCGCGCTGTCGTAGTCGACCACGTCGGCGTCCGTGAAGAAGATCGAGAACATGCTGCCCGCGTACGACAGGCGGTGCGGGACCCCGGCGGCGGCCAGCGCGTCGGAGGCGAGCTTGCCCACGACGGCGGCCGTGTCGTCGAGCCGGCGGTAGACGGCGTCGTCGGCCAGCCGCAGCGTGGCCAGGCCGGCGGCGCACGCGAGAGGGTTGCCGGAGAGCGTGCCGGCCTGGTAGACCGGCCCGGCCGGGGCGAGCCGCGCCATGATCTCCGCGCGCCCGCCGAAGGCCGCGGCGGGCAGCCCGCCACCCATGACCTTCCCGTACGTCCACAGGTCGGCGTCGACCGGGTCGAGCCCGTGCCAGCCGGAGCGGGACACCCGGAACCCGGTCATCACCTCGTCGACGATGAGCAGCGCGCCGTGCGCGTGGGCGATCCGGGCGAGCTGGGTGTTGAACCCGTCGCGCGGGGCGACCACGCCCATGTTGCCGGCCGCCGCCTCGGTGATGACGGCGGCGATGTGCTGCCCCTGCGCGGCGAACGCCTCCTCGACGGCGGCGACGTCGTTGTACGGCAGCACGATGGTCTCGCCCGCCGCCGCGCCGGTGACGCCCGGCGAGTCGGGCAGGCCGAGGGTGGCCACGCCGGAGCCGGCGGCGGCGAGCAGCGCGTCGACGTGCCCGTGGTAGCAGCCGGCGAACTTGATGATCTTGGAGCGGCCGGTGTGGCCCCGGGCCAGCCGGATCGCCGACATGGTGGCCTCGGTGCCCGAGTTGACCAGGCGGACCTGCTCGACCGGGGTCCGGTCGACGATCTCGGCGGCCAGCTCGACCTCGCCGGGGGTCGGGGTGCCGAAGCTGGTGCCCCGGGCGGCGGCGGCCTGGACGGCGTCGACCACCTCGGGGTGGGCGTGCCCGAGCAGCAGCGGGCCCCAGGAGCAGACCAGGTCGACGTAGCGCCGGCCGTCCGCGTCGTAGAGCCAGGGGCCCTCCCCCCGGACCATGAAGCGCGGCGTCCCGCCGACGGCCTGGAACGCGCGCACGGGGGAGTTGACCCCGCCCGGCACGATGGCGCGGGCGCGGTCGAACAGGGCCTCTGAGGCCGGCGCGTCGGCCGGGTAGCGGCCGGATCCGGCGGAAAAGTCATCGGTCACGATGCGGCCATTGTGTCAGCGCCGGACGGCGAATCGGCAGCCACCCCTGATCGGGGTTACCGGGCTCACCCCGGCGGCGGCGCTCACGCGCCGGGAGGACGCCCGCTGCGGGAGGGGCCCGCCGCGCCTGGTCGCCTCAGCGGGCCGGGTGAGCGAGATCGCGCTAGGCTGACCGGGTGGATCGTGCCGAACTGTCCATCACGGTACACCGGACGGGCGATGAAGCCGTGCTTCGCCTCGCCGGTGAGATCGACATGCTCACGGCCGCCCAGCTCTCGACCGCCGTCAACGAGGCGCTCGCCGACCCGCCGCCGCGCATCGTCCTCGACCTGGGCGGCGTCACCTTCTGCGACTCGCAGGGCCTGGGCACCCTGGTCGTCCTGAGCCGCAAGGCCAGCCACGCGCAGAGCCTGCTGGTCCTGACCAACGTCGGCGACTTCCTGCTGCGCGTCCTGGACATCACGGGCCTGCGCTCGGCCCTGATGATCCGCAACGGCGCGGCCGCCGACTGACCCGGGCACCGGCCGGCTGGTCGCGTCAGCTCGGCGGGCCGGGCCGCGTCAGCTCGGCGGCTGGTCGCGTCAGCTCGGCAGGTCGCGGCGGCGGAACGCCAGCAGGCCCGCCGCCGACAGGGCCGCCGCGACGGCGGTGAGCGCCAGCAGCGGCGTCCGGGGCACGGGCCCGCCCAGCACCTGCGGGGTGTGGGTGAACGGCGACAGGTCCAGCAGCCACTGGCTCAACTCCAGCACCGCGCCGAGCTGGCCGAGCAGCAGGCAGGCCGCGAGCGTCGCCCAGGCCACCCCGACGCTGACGCGCGGCAGCAGGCCGAACAGCAGCACCGCCACGCCGACCAGCACCCACACCGCCGGCACGTGGGCCAGCGCCGCCCCGGTCAGCCGGGGCACCCGGCCGGCGACGTCGCCGCTGCTGAGGCCGTACGCCAGGCCCGTCGCCAGCCCCGTGACGACCAGCACGACCGCCGGGCCGAGCAGGGCGAAGACGAGGTGGCCGAGCAGCCAGCGGGGCCGGCTGACCCCGGTGGCGAGCACCGGCTCGGCCCGCTGGGCGGTCTCCTCGGCCCGCATCCGCAGCGCGGCCTGGATGCCGTAGCCGGCGGCGGCGAGGGCGGTGATGCTCAGGGTCGCCCCGAGGTACGCCTCCGCGACCGACGCGGTGCCGCCCAGCCGCTCCATCATCCGGGCGACGGTCTCGTTGCCGTCCACCGCGCCACCGGCCGCCTCCGCCGCGCCGCCGAGCACCGCGCCGAGCGCCGCCGCGCCCACGGTCCAGCCGATCAGGGCGACCCGGTTGAGCCGCCAGGCCAACCCCAGCGGGCCGGCGAGGGCGGCACCGGCGGTGGCCGGGCCGAGCCGCTGCGGCAGCACGCCGGCACCGAGATCCCGCCGGGCGGCCAGCCGCGACGCCAGCGCACCGACCAGGGCGGTCAGCCCGGCCAGCACCGCCAGCGGCCACCACCGCTCGGAGGTGTAGGGGTGGGTGCGCTGGGCCAGGCCCAGAGGGGAGAGCCGGCTCAGCCACTCCACCCCGCCGGCGTCCCCGGCGAGCCGGACCAGGTAGGCCACGCCGAGGGCCGCGAGGCCCAGCCCTCGGGCGGCGCCCGCGCTCTCGGTGAGCTGCGCGGCGAGCGCGCCGACGGTGGCGAAGAACATCCCGGCGAGGGTCACCGACAGCCCGAACGCCACCGAGCCGGCGGCCGGCAGGTCGGTGGCGACCAGGCCACCGGCGACGAGCAGCCCGAGCAGCAGGTCCGCCGCGTACGTGACGAGCAGCGCGGCGGCCAGCGGCGCGGCCCGGCCGAGGACGGTGGCGCCGAGCAGCTCCCGCCGGCCCGCCTCCTCCTCGGTGCGGGTGTGCCGGACGACGACGAGCAGGCTGATCAGGCCCACGATCAGGTGCAGCAGCCCGGCCCGCTGGGCGGCGAGCGCGCCGACGCTGTCGCCGTACACGGGGCCGAGCAGCGCCTCGACCGACGGGTTGCTGGCGGTGGTCGCCAGGTAGCCGGCGCGCTGGGCGGCGGTCGGGTACAGCTCGGCGTAGGTCGCCGCGTAGCTGGCGGGGAGGGCGGCGATCACCAGCACCCAGATCGGCAGCAGGACGCGGTCGCGCCGCAGGATCAGCCGGGCCAGGTGCCGGGTGCCGGTGAGCGGCCCGCCCCGCCCGGCGGCTGCGCGGCTCGTCGCGCCGACCCGTGCGGCGGCTGCGCGGCTCATCGCGTCGCCCCGGCCGGGGCGGCGTCGGGCGCGGCCGTGCCGTAGTGCCGCAGGAACAGCTCCTCCAGCGTGGGCGGCCGGCTGACCAGGCTGCGTACGCCGATCTCGGTGAGCCGGCGCAGCGCGGCGTCGAGGGCCGGGGTGTCCACGTCGAAGCGGACGCGGTCGCCGTCGACCCGCAGGTCGTGCACGCCGGGCAGCCCGGCCAGCCCGTGCGGCGGCCCGGCCAGCTCGGCGTCGACGCTGGTGCGCTGGAGGTGGCGCAGCTCGCTCAGGGTGCCGGCCTCCGTGGCCCGGCCGGTGCGGATGATCGTCACCCGGTCGCAGAGGGCCTCGACCTCGCCGAGGATGTGGCTGGAGAGCAGGACGGTGCGGCCGTCGGCGCGGGCCCGGCGGACCCAGTGCTGGAAGACCTCCTCCATCAGCGGGTCGAGCCCGGAGGTGGGCTCGTCGAGGATCAGCAGCTCGGCGTCGGAGGCGAGGGCGGCGACCAGGCCGACCTTCTGCCGGTTGCCCTTGGAGTAGGCCCGGCCCTTCTTGCGCGGGTCCAGCTCGAAGGCGGCGAGCAGCTCGTCGCGGCGGGCGCGGTCGAGGCCGCCGCGCATCCGGCCGAGCAGGTCGATGACCTCGCCGCCGGTCAGGTTGGGCCACAGCGTCACGTCGCCGGGCACGTACGCGAGCCGGCGGTGCAGGGCGACGGCGTCGCGCCAGGGGTCGCCGCCGAGCAGCCGGACGGTTCCCGCGTCGGCGCGGAGCAGGCCGAGCAGCACCCGGATGGCGGTGGACTTGCCGGCCCCGTTGGGGCCCAGGAACCCGTGCACCTCGCCCGCGCGGACGGTCAGGTCGAGCCCGTCGAGCGCCCTGGTCCGGCCGAAGGTCTTCACCAGGCCGGAGATCTCTATCGGAGTTTCCACACTTCCGAAGCTACAGTGATTTCAGAAAGTTGTGAAGCATGTGGAGCCTGAGGCACGATCTGATACCCGACTGCCGAGGAGAACCCGATGAGCGCCGCCGATCCGCCCCGCCGCAACGAGGAGGCGGTCCACCACTTCGTCGAACGGATGGCCATGGCCTTCGCGGAGGTCGGCTTCCCCCGGATGGCGGCCCGGGTGCTGTTCACGGTCATGAGCGCGGACGACCCGCTGACCGCCGCCGAGATCGGCGAGCGGCTCGACGTCAGCGCGGCGGCCGTCTCCGGCGCGGTCCGCTACCTGACCCAGTTCGGCATGCTGGTCCGCGAGCCGGTGAAGGGCTCCCGCCGCGACCGCTACCGGCTGCCCGACAACCCCTGGTACGAGGGGACCCTCACCAAGACCGGGATCTACAAGAACCTCATCGACCTCGCCGACGGCGGGGTCGACGCCCTGAACGGACGCGGCACCGTGGCCGGCGAGCGGGTCTCCGAGATGCGCGACTTCTTCGTCTTCGTCCAGGAGGAGATCGACGCGCTGGGCGAGCGCTGGCGGGCCCGGCGCGCCGCCACCGGGCACGACGGGCACCCGGCCGGCCGCTGACGTCCCGCCGGCCACCGCGCCTGCCGGCCGCCACTCCACCGGCCACCGCTCCACCGGTCGACGCGGCCGGTCCGGTGCCGCGCGATCTAGAGGCTGTTGCCCCAGCGGGCCTGTTCGAGGAGCTCCACGGCGCGGGCGCGGCCGTCCGGCGCGTCGCCGCGCAGCAGCGCCGTGGCCTCGTCGACCGCGTCGGTGAGCGCCCGCCACTGCGTCTCGCGTTCGCGGACCAGGTCGGACTGCGCCGCCAACTGCCGGGTCTTCACCCACAGCTCCACGAACACCGACACCTTGGCCCGCAGCACCCACGGGTCGAAGGGCTTGGTCAGGTAGTCCACCGCGCCGACCGCGTACCCGCGTAGGGCGAGCTGGGCGTCCTTGTCGGCGGCGGTGAGGAAGATGATCGGCACGTGCCGGGTGCGTTCCCGCCGCTTGATGTGGCTGGCGGTCTCGAAGCCGTCCATGTCGGGCATCTGCGCGTCCAGCAGGATGACCGCGAAGTCGTCCACCAGCAACTGCTTGAGCGCCGCCTCGCCGCTCTCCACCGCCACCGACTGCACCGGCAGCCCCTGGAGGATCGCCTCCAGGGCCATCAGGTTCTCCCGCCGGTCGTCGACCAGCAGCGCCTTGGCCGTCTGAATCACGAACTCTCCTCGCCTCGGCCGCCGCTCGCCCAGGACGACATCAGCTCGATCAGCTCGTCCAGGTCGACCGGTTTGGTGATGTAGTCGCTGCCTCCCGCCGCGAGCGCGGACTCGCGGTCCCCCGGCATCGCCTTCGCGGTGAGGAAGACGATCGGGAGGTCGGCGAAGTGGTGGTTGCGGCGGATCTGCCGGGTCGTCTCGTAGCCGTCCTGGTCGGGCATCATCGCGTCCATCAGCACGATGTCCACCTCCGGATGCTCGGCCAGCAGGCGGACCCCGTCCGCCCCGTTGTCCGAGTACAACACGGTCATACCGTGCAACTCCAATGCGCTGGTCAGAGCGAAGACATTTCGCACATCGTCGTCGATGATCAGCACGGTCACGCCCTCCAGCCGGCGGGTCCCCGGCGTGTCGGCCGGCTCCGGCAGCTCCAGCGGGGGCATGAGCAGCGACGACGGCAGGCCCGCCCGGGCCGGCGAGGGCGGCGCGGGCGCGACCACCGCGTCCGGCGCCAGCACCTCCGGGACGTAGAGGGTGAACGTCGAACCCTCCCCGGGCGCCGAGCTGACCGTGATCGAGCCGCCGAGCAGGCGGGCCAGGTCCCGGCTGATCGACAGGCCCAGCCCCGTCCCGCCGTAGCGGCGGCTGGTCGTGCCGTCCGCCTGCTGGAACGCCTCGAAGATCAGCGACAGCTTGTCGTCCGAGATGCCGATGCCCGTGTCGATCACCGTGAAGGCGATCACCTGGCGGGCGTTGGTCAGCGCCGGCACGTCGAACACGACGTTCTCGGGGGCCGGGGCGATGCGCAGCGTCACCGCGCCGTTGTCGGTGAACTTCACCGCGTTGGAGAGCAGGTTGCGCAGGATCTGCTGCAACCGCTGCGCGTCGGTGACCAGCGCCGGGGGCAGCTCCTTCGCCAGCCGCACCTGGAAGTCGAGGCCCTTCTCCTCCGCCTGCGGGGCGAACGCCTGCTCGACGTACCCCCGGATCTCGGCGAACTGGACCTCCGTCGGCTCGACGTCCATCCGGCCCGCCTCGATCTTCGACAGGTCGAGGATGTCGTCGATCAGGCGCAGCAGGTCCGAGCCGGAGCCGTGGATCGTCCGGGCGAACTCGATCTGCTTCGGGGTGAGGTTCTGCTCCGAGTTCTCCACCAGCAGCCGCGCGAGCAGCAGCAACGAGTTCAGCGGCGTACGCAGCTCGTGGCTCATGTTGGCCAGGAACTCCGACTTGTACGCCGACGCCCGGGTGAGCTGCTGCGCCTTGTCCTCCAGGCCCAGCCGGGCCAGCTCGATCTCCCGGTTCTGGGTCTCGATGTTGGCCTTCTGCTCCGACAGGAGCTGGGCCTTGTCCTCCAGCTCGGCGTTGGTGCGCTGCAACTCGGCCGACTGCTCCTGGAGCTCGTGGGCCAGCCGCTGCGACTGCGCCAGCAGCTCCTCGGTGCGCCGGTTGGCCTGGATGGTGTTGACCGCCACGCCGATGGTCAGCACCAGCCGCTCCAGGAACGCCAGGTGCAGGTCGGGGAAGGCCGCCACGCCGGCGAACTCGATCACGCCGAGCAGCTCGCCCTCGAACAGGACGGGAAGCACCACCAGGTCGGCCGGCGGGGTGTTGGCCAGCCCGGAACGCAGGGTGAGCCGGCCGTCCGGCGAGGCGCTCACCCGGATCGTCCGCCGGGAGAGGGCGGCCTGCCCGACCAGTCCCTCGCCCGGCCCGAACGTGACGTCGTGCCCCCGCGCCACGTAGCCGTACGAGGCGGTCAGCCGCAGCCGCATGCTGCCGTCGGAGGTGTCCGCCAGGAAGAACGCGCCGAGCTGCGCGTCGACCAGCGGGGTCACCTCCATCATGATCATCCGGCAGACCTCGCCGAGGTCGCGCTGCCCCTGGAGCAGGCCGCCGATGCGGGCCAGGTTGGAGTCCAGCCAGCCCTGCTCGGCGTTCTTCTTCGTCGTCTCCCGGAGGGTGACGATCATCTGGTTGATGTTGTCCTTCAGGTCGGCGACCTCGCCCTGCGCCTCGACCGCGATCCGCTGGGTCAGGTCGCCCCGGGTCACCGACGTCGACACCTGGGCGATGGCCCGGAGCTGGGTGGTGAGCGTCGAGGCGAGCTGGTTGACGTTCTCCGTCAGGTCCCGCCACGTGCCCGAGACGCCCTTCACCTGGGCCTGCGCGCCCAGCTTGCCCTCGATGCCGACCTCGCGGCCCACCCGGGTCACCTCGTCGGCGAACGACCGGAGCTGGTCCACCATCGTGTTGACGGTGTTCTTCAGCTCCAGGATCTCGCCCTGCGCGTCCACCGTGATCTTCTGGCTCAGGTCGCCCTTCGCCACCGCCGTGGTCACCGAGGCGATGTTGCGCACCTGCGACGTCAGGTTCGACCCCATCGAGTTCACGTTGTCCGTAAGGTCCCGCCATGTGCCGGAGACGCCCTTGACCTGCGCCTGACCGCCCAGCTTGCCCTCGGTGCCCACCTCACGCGCCACCCGCGTCACCTCGTCGGCGAACGAACTGAGCTGATCCACCATCGTGTTCACCGTCGACTTCAACTCCAGGATCTCACCCCGGGCATCCACCGTGATCTTCTGCGACAGGTCACCCTTCGCCACCGCCGTGGAGACCTGGGCGATGTTGCGCACCTGGGCGGTGAGGTTCGACGCCATCGAGTTCACGTTGTCGGTCAGGTCGCGCCAGGTGCCCGCGACGCCGCGCACCTGCGCCTGACCGCCCAGCTTGCCCTCGGTGCCCACCTCACGCGCCACCCGCGTCACCTCGTCGGCGAACGAACTGAGCTGATCCACCATCGTGTTCACCGTCGACTTCAACTCCAGGATCTCACCCCGGGCATCCACCGTGATCTTCTGCGACAGGTCACCCTTCGCCACCGCCGTGGTCACCGAGGCGATGTTGCGCACCTGCGACGTCAGGTTCGACGCCATCGAGTTGACGTTGTCGGTCAGGTCCCGCCACGTACCCAGAACGCCCTTGACCTGGGCCTGGCCGCCCAGCTTGCCCTCGGTGCCCACCTCACGCGCGACCCGCGTCACCTCGTCGGCGAACGAGCTGAGCTGGTCCACCATCGTGTTCACGGTGTTCTTCAGCTCCAGGATCTCGCCCTGCGCGTCCACCGTGATCTTCTGGCTCAGGTCGCCCTTCGCGACCGCCGTCGAGACCTGCGAGATGTTGCGGACCTGGCTGGTCAGGTTGCCGGCGAGCTGGTTGACGTTCTCGGTGAGGTCGCGCCAGGTGCCCGAGACCCCGCGCACCTGGGCCTGACCGCCCAGCTTGCCCTCGATGCCCACCTCACGCGCCACCCGCGTCACCTCGTCGGCGAACGAACTGAGCTGGTCCACCATCGTGTTCACGGTGTCCTTCAGCTCCAGGATCTCGCCCTGCGCGGCAACGGTGATCTTCTGCGACAGGTCGCCCCGGGCGACGGCCGTCGAGACCTGGGCGATGTTGCGCACCTGCGCGGTCAGGTTCGACGCCATCGAGTTGACGCTGTCGGTCAGGTCCTTCCAGGTGCCGGCGACGTTCGGCACGTCGGCCTGGCCGCCGAGCTTGCCCTCCGTGCCCACCTCGCGCGCCACCCGGGTCACCTGCTCGGCGAAGAGGCGCAGCGTGTCGGTGAGCGAGTTCATCGTGTCGGCCAGCTCGGCGACCTCGCCGCGCGCCCCGACCGTGATCTTCTGCGACAGGTCGCCCTTCGCCACGGCCGTCGCCACCTGGGAGATCGACCGCACCTGGCCGGTCAGGTTCGACGCCATGGTGTTCACCGAGTCGGTGAGGTCCTTCCAGGTGCCGGCCACGCCGCGCACGTCGGCCTGGCCGCCGAGCTTGCCCTCGGTGCCCACCTCCCGGGCCACCCGGGTCACCTCGTTGGAGAACGACGAGAGCTGGTCGACCATCGTGTTGACCGTGCGGCCGATCCGCAGGTACTCGCCCCGCAGCGGGCGGCCGTCGATCTCCAACGCCATGTGCTGGGAGAGGTCGCCGTCGGCCACCGCCACGATCACCCGGGCGATCTCGGTGGTCGGCCGGCCCAGGCCGTCGATCAGCGAGTTGACCGCCCGCTGGTCCTCCGCCCAGGAGCCCTCCAGCCCCTCCTCCTCCAGTCGCTCGTTGAGCCGGCCGTCGCGGCCGACGACCCGGCTGATCCGCAGCAGGTCGCGGTGCTGCCGCTCCTGGAGCGCCACCACCTCGTTGAACGCGTCCGCCACCTCGCCGGCCGCGCCCGCCCGGGGGCGCAGCCGCACCTTCAGGTCGCCACCGCGCACGCGCCGCAGCGCCTCCGCCAGATCGCCGAGCAGCGCGGCCTGGTCCGGCGCGGACGGGTCCGCGGCTACCTGGTGTTTCGCCGTGGTCATCGCATTCCTCGCTGAGTTCCGGGGGCCGCCGGCGCCCGTCGAACGCACCGGCCGTTCCCTCATTGTGCCCGGCTGGGCTCCCCGGACGCGCCGCCCGCCGGCCCGCCACGCCCGGCGACGCCGCCGTCGCCGGGCCGCGGCCCGTCCGGCGCGACGGCCCCTAGTGCCGGATCAGCTTGGCGCGGGGCCCGGCGGCGGTGGAGGATACGGAGGTGTCAGCGGAGGCGGGGCCGGCGGCGTTCGACGGTCCGGACGAGCGCGTCCGGCGGGTCCGGCTGCCCGCGGACCGGCGCACACCGGCCGCCGCCCGCGCCCTGGTCCGCTCCGTGCTCGCCGCCGCGCGGCTCGACGACCTGCTCAACGAGGCCCTGCTGCTCACCACCGAGCTGACCACCAACGCCGTCGAACACGCCCGCACCGAGCTGGACATCGAGGTCGTCGGCGACGACGTCGGCCTCACCGTGACGGTCTCCGACTTCGCCGCCGGGTCCGTCGACGAGCTGACCATCGGCGTACGCAACGACACCTCGGAGATCGACGAGGTGTCCGAGCGGGGCCGGGGGCTGCTGCTGGTGGACCACTTCGCCAGCCGGTGGGGCACGACCTACCTGCCCACCGGCAAGGGGGTGTGGTTCCGGCTGGACCGGGCCGGCGTCGCCGACGGGCAGCGGGTCGCCGCCGGCCCCCAGGCCGGCGCCGCCGGGGGCACGCCGACGTCGGCTGGCGGCGCGGAGCACGCGGGGCCCAGCGCCGGGGCGATGAGCGAGCTGATGCAGACCGCCCCCGACCAGTACGCCGACGACCCGCTGCCCGACTTCGCCACCGACCTGCTCACCCGGCTCGCCGAGATGGTCGGCGCGGCCGGCGGACTCGTCCGACTCGACCGGGGCGACGGGCTGGGCCGGCAGGTGCTGGCCCGCTACGGTCGCACCCCCCGCACCGGCAACGAGCTGCTGCGGGTGCCGCTGGCGGTGCACCGGCCGTACTCCGGGGAGCTGGAGCTGGACGCGGCCCCCTCGACGTACGCGCGGCCGCTCGCCGTGCTGACCGCCGAGCGGCTCTCGCTGCACCTGGAGAACGACCGGCTGCGCCGGGCCGACGTGCGGCGACAGGCCTGGCTGACGTTCCTGGCCGAGGCGGGCGAGCTGCTCGCCCAGTCCCTCGACGTCGAGCTGACGATGGTGCTGATCCCGCAGCTCGTCGTGCCCCGGCTCGGCCAGTGGTGCGCGGTGCACACGGCCGACGAGTGGGGCCGGCTGCGGCTCGCGGCGGCCACCCACGCCGACGAGTCGGTGCTGCCGCAACTGCACAAGGTGCTCCGCGAGACGGGGACGGACTCGGTGCAGTCCCGGCTGCGGGAGGCGTCCCGGATCGGGTCGCAGGTGCCGCTGGGCGGGCCGATGGAGGGCTTCGCCGTCCCGCTGGTGGCGCGCGGGCAGCGGCTCGGCACCCTGGCGGTGGGTCGCCACCAGCGGCACCGGCACGACCCCGACGAGGTGGCCGTGCTGGAGGACGTGGCCCGGCGGGCGGCCCTGGCCATCGAGAACGCCCGGATCCACGCCGAGCGGCGGCGGGTGGCGCAGGCGCTCCAGCGGTCGCTGCTGCCGCCGGTCCTGCCGGTCGTCGACGGCATCGGCTTCGCCGCCGAGTACGTGCCGACCGGCGACGACGCCGAGGTGGGTGGCGACTTCTACGACGTGCTCCCCCTGCCCGACGGGCGCTGGCTCGTGGTGGTCGGCGACGTGTCCGGCAAGGGGGTCGAGGCGGCGGCCGTCACCGGGCTGGTCCGCGACGTCATCCGGGTGCTGGTCAGCGACGGCAAGCCGCTGCCGGAGGCGCTGGGCCGGCTCAACAACACGCTGGTCGAGCGGGGCGGCGGGCGCTACTGCACGCTGGCGCTGGCGGCCGTCGGGCCGGGCGAGGGCGACCAGCTCGACGTGTCCCTGCACCTGGCCGGCCACGACCGCCCGGTGCTGCTGCGCGCCGGCGACGGTGCCGCGTTCGTCGGGGCCGGCGGCACCGCGCTCGGCCTGCTCGACGCGATCGCCTCCCCGGCCGCCGAGCTGAGCCTGACCCCCGGCGACTCGCTGATCTTCTACACCGACGGGGTGACCGAACGACGGCGCGGCCGGGAGCTGTTCGGCACGGAGCGGCTGCGGGAGTCCGCCGCGCCGCTGGCCGGCTACTCGGCCGACGTGGTGGCCGCCCGGCTGCGGTCGACGGCGATCGGGTTCTCGGCCGAGACGCCCCGCGACGACATCGCGATCCTGGTGCTGCGCAACGACCGCCGCTGACGCCCGGCCCGCCGGGCAGGCCCGCACCGGGCGCCGGGGGCCGGGGGGCGCGTCGGCGCTGCATGTCGGCGACATCGCGGTATCCCCGGCCCGGGATACCTCCATGTCGCCGACATGGCGACCCGGCCCGGCGGCCGCGGGGCGGGCGCGGGCGCGGGCGCATGGAGACGGAGGGGCGGGGCGCGGCGGGCCGGTCAGAGGCCGCCGGGGAGGCGGCCCGGGGCCAGGCGCTGGTGCGGGTCCAGGTATTCCTTCGCCGCCCGCAGCCGGGGCAGCGAGGCCAGCTCGCCCCACAGGTCGACGGCCTCCCGCACCGGCGGCGGCGCGGCGACCACCACGCACCGGCCCCGCCGGGCGAGCAGGACGGCCCGCACCCCGGCGACGATGGACGCCACCCGCTCGGCGGGCAGGGTGCCGGGCAGGCCGGCGTGCAGCACCCCCTGCCCGGCGGAGCCCCGCACCGGCACCGGGCCACCGGCCGCGTCGCGCAGCGCGTAGACGGCCGCGTGCAGGTCGCTGACCGGCACCTCGATGCGCAGCGCGGTCTCGCCGGGGCCGAACGGATAACGCCGCCACCACTGCGGCGCCGAGCTCTCGGTCTTCGCCTCTCCGCCCAGCAGGCCGCGCAGGCCGTCGGCGCGTTCGGCGACGTCGGCGGGACCGCCCTCCAGCAGCACGGTCAGGCTGCCCGCCCCGGCCGGGGTCACCGTGCGCCGGAACATGGCGGGGTGGCGGGCCCTGGCCAGGGCCTCCGGGGAGTCGGGGGGCAGCGGCGGGCGCACCCGGTTGGCCCGGGCCGGCAGGTCCAGCTCCACGGCCGCCGGGTCGAGCCGGGCGGCGAGCACCTCCCGGACCAGGTCGTCGACCTCCAGCGGGCTCCACACCGGGCGGGTGACCCAGGCGCGGCTGGCCGGCACCGGCTGCACCCGCAGGGTGGCCGAGACGAGCACGCCGAGGCCGCCCTGCGACCCGCACAGCAGCCGGGCCAGCTCCAGGCCAGGCGCGCCGCCGCCGGCACTGATCAGCTCGCCGGCCGCGTCCAGGTAGCGCAGGCCGACCAGTTGCTCGCAGGGACCGCCGTGGCGGTGCCGCAGCGGGCCGGACTCGTCGGTGGCCAGCACCCCGCCGACGGTGGCCCCGGGCGAGGGCGCGTCGAGGGCCAGCCGCAGCCCCGCCCGCTCCAGGGCGGCCTGGGCGGCCCGCAGCGGGGTGCCCGCGCCGATCTCGGCCACGCCGCCGTCGGCCGGCCGGTGGCAGATGCCGGCCAGCCGCCCGGTGTCGAGCATGATGTCGACGTGCGCGGGGGTGGCCCCCCAGTCGATCTTCGTGCCGGCGCCCCGGGGCACCACCGTCAGGTCGTGGGCGGCGGCCAGCCGCAGCACCTCGGCCGCGGCCTGCGGGGCGCCGGGCACGGCCACCCACCGGGCCTGCGCGCCGGCCACCTCGTCGGCCGCCCCCGCGAACCGTGCGAAGGGCGGGCCGCAGATCTCCGCCAGCCGACGGGTGATGCCCACTGCCCCGGACCGATCGATGGACCCCGCTGCTGCCGCCATGGCCGCAATCGTACATGTGTTCGAACAGCCGGTCGTGCCGCCGGGCCGGCGTCGGGCGTCGGTCTCGCCGGGCGAGTGCCGGCGTCCCGACGGACGGTAACCTGACCGGCGTGACCACCGAGACTCCCGTGCCCGTCGCCAAGCGGGTCCCCAGCGAGCGCACCCACCACGGCGACACCGTCGTCGACGAGTACGCCTGGCTGGCCGCCAAGGACGACCCGGAGACGATCGCCCACCTGACGGCGGAGAACGCGCACACCGAGGCGCGCACCGCCCACCTGGCGGAGCTGCGGGCCGCCCTGTTCGAGGAGACGCGCCGGCGCACCCAGGAGACCGACCTGTCGGTGCCGGCCCGCAAGGGCGGCCACTGGTACTACACCCGCACCGTCGAGGGCCAGCAGTACGGCGTGCACTGCCGCCGCGCGGTACGCGACGGCGAGACCGACCCGCCGGTCAGCGTGGACGGCGCCCCGCTCGACGGCGAGGAGGTGCTGCTCGACGGCAACCTGCTCGCCGAGGGGCACGACTTCTTCTCCCTCGGCGCGTTCGACGTGAGCCCCGACGGCCGCTGGCTGGCATACTCGACGGACTTCAGCGGCGACGAGCGGTTCACGCTGCGGGTCAAGGACCTGGGCACCGGTGAGGTGCTGGCCGACGAGGTGCCGGGCACGTTCTACGGCACGGCCTGGTCGGCCGACGCCTCGGTGCTGTTCTACGTGACCGTCGACGACGCCTGGCGGCCCCACCGGGTGTGGCGGCACCGGATCGGCACCCCGTCCACCGAGGACGTGGTGGTCTACCAGGAGGACGACGAGCGGTTCTGGGTCGGCGTCGAGCTGACCCGGTCGGAGAAGTTCGTCCTCATCGACATCCACAGCAAGATCACCAGCGAGGTGCTGGTCATCCCCGCCGGCAACCCCACCGGCGAGCCGGCGTCCGTCGCGCCCCGGCGGCAAGGCGTGGAATACAGCGTCGAGCACCACGGGCACCGCTTCCTGATCCTGCACAACGACGACGCCGAGGACTTCGCGCTCGCGTACACCTCGGCGGACGCGCCCGGCGACTGGGTGCCGCTGATCCCGCACACCCCCGGCACCCGGCTGGAGTCGGTCGACGCGTTCGCCGACCACCTGGTCGTGTCGCTGCGCACCAACGGGCTGACCGGGCTGCGCGTGCTGCCGGTCGGCGGCGGCGACGGTCACGACATCGACTTCCCCGAGCCGCTCTACAGCGTCGGGCTGGACAGCAACCCGGAGTACCGCACCCGGCAGGTCCGGCTGCGCTACGCCTCGCTGGTCGCCCCCGAGTCGGTGTACGACTACGACCTGGTCACCCGGGAGCTGACCCTGCGCCGCCGCAAGCCGGTCCTGCCCGGCCCGGACGGCCGCGAGTACGACCCGGCCGACTACGAGCAGCACCGGGACTGGGCGCTCGCCGACGACGGCACGCGCGTGCCGATCTCGCTGGTCTGCCGGGCCGGCACCCCCCGCGACGGCTCCGCCGGCTGCGTCATCTACGGCTACGGCTCGTACGAGGCGAGCATGGACCCGTGGTTCTCCGTCGCCCGGCTCTCCCTGCTGGACCGGGGCGTGGTCTTCGCCGTCGCGCACGTGCGGGGCGGCGGCGAGCTGGGCCGGTGCTGGTACGACCAGGGCAAGATGCTGGCCAAGAAGAACACCTTCACCGACTTCGTGGCCTGCGCCCGGCACCTGGTCAAGTCCGGCTGGACGTCGGCCGACCGGCTGGTGGCCCGGGGCGCGTCGGCCGGCGGCCTGCTGATGGGCGCGGTGGCCAACCTCGCGCCGGACGCGTTCGCGGGCATCGTCGCGCAGGTGCCCTTCGTGGACCCGCTCACCTCGATCCTCGACCCGTCGCTGCCGCTGACCGTCACCGAGTGGGAGGAGTGGGGCAACCCCCTCGACGACCCCGAGGTCTACGCGTACATGAAGTCGTACGCGCCGTACGAGAACGTGGCGGCGGTGGACTACCCGGCGATCCTCGCGGTGACCAGCCTCAACGACACCCGGGTCCTCTACCACGAGCCGGCCAAGTGGATCGCCCGGCTGCGGGCTGCCGCCCCGCAGGGCGACTACCTGCTCAAGACGGAGATGGGGGCCGGGCACGGCGGCCCCAGCGGCCGGTACGACGCGTGGCGCGAGGAGGCGTTCATCAACGCCTGGATCCTCGACCGCCTGGGCGCTGCGTAAGGAAGGGCCCCCTGTTAACGCATCCGGTCGAGAAGGGCACCCTTCTCACCACTGGTCACGCGGTGGTGACCAGGTCGGCGAGGACCTGCGGGTCGGCGTTGCCGCCGGTCACCACCGCGGCCGTACGCCCCGCCGGCAGCTCGCCCACGCGGAACAGCCGGGCGGCCGTGGCCACCGCGCCGCTGGGCTCGACGACCAGCCGGGCCTCGCGGATCAGGCGACCGGCGGCCGCCCGGATCTCCTCCTCGGTCACCGTGACGATGCCGTCGAGGCGGTCCCGCAGGTGGGCCAGCGTCAGCTCCGACAGGTTGGTGCGCAGCCCGTCCGCGCAGGTGCGGTAGGTCAGCTCCACGTCCCAGGTGACCACCCGCCCGGCGGCGAGCGAGTCCCGCGCGTCGGCGGCGAGCAGCGGCTCGACGCCGTACACGGCGGTCGACGGGCGCAGCGCCCGGACCGCCGTGGCGACCCCGGAGGCGAGGCCGCCGCCGCCGACGGGCACCAGCACCACGTCGACGTCGGGCAGGTCGGCGACGATCTCCGCCCCGACGGTGCCCTGACCGGCGATGATCCGCCGGTCGTCGAACGGCGGCACCAGGGTCGCCCCCGTCTCGGCGACGATCCGCCGGGCCTCCGCCAGCCGCCGGGCCGGCGGGACGAGCAGCACCTCCGCCCCGAACGCCCGCATCCGGGCGACCTTCACCTCCGGCGCGCCCTCGGGCACCACCACCGTGCACGGCACGCCGGCGGCCCGCGCCGCGTACGCGAGGGCCTGGCCGTGGTTGCCGGACGAGTGGGTGACCACCCCCCGGGCCCGCGCGCCGGGGTCGAGCCGGGCGACCGCGTGGGTGGCCCCGCGCAGCTTGAACGAACCGACCGGTTGCAGGCTCTCCGGCTTCAGCCACAGCCCGTCGTCCCACGGCGCGGCCAGCAGCGGCGTGCGCAGGACGGTCGGCGCGATGTCGGCGGCGGCGGCCCGGATGTCGTCGAGCGTCACGAGGTCCACGGCCCCATCCTGCCCCCCGAGGGTGGAGGTCAGTTCGGGGACCAGTTGGGGTCGCGGCCCATTCGGGCTACGGCGCGCTCCAGGGCGGTGGCGTTCGGCGGGGCGGTGACCGGGGCGGCGAAGGCACCCTGCTGCTGGCCCATGTCGCCCATCCGGTCCATGAACGCGTCAAGCGTGGCGATCACGGCCGGCGCGGCCTCGTACGGCTGGCCGGTGGCCCGCGCCAGGTCCCACGCGTGGACGGTCAGGTCGATCAGCGCCATGTCGCCGATGGTCTCCTGCGGCAGGCCCATCCCCGGCGACACGCCCTCCAGCGCGGCCGGATCGGCCCACGCCGCCACCAGCCGCTCCGTCTCGGCGGCGAACCGGGCCCGCCAGCCGTCGGTGAGCCGGTCGGTCTTGTCGGCCCAGTCCGCCGATTCCCGGGCGGCCATCGCCTGGAAGTTGACCACCACCTGAAAGAGATGCCCGAGCAGGTCCCGCACGGTGTAGTCCGCGCACGGGGTCGGCAGGTCGAACTGGTCGTCGGAGATCGCCCGGACCACCGCCACGGCGCGCGGCGCGGCATCCGCCAGCAGTTCACTAGTCTTCGTGGTCATAGGGGCAGCGTATGCAGCCCGGGAGGGCAAGCTTGAAGAAGTGCGACAGCGGCCCGCGCGCCGACAACCGGGGCATCCTCGACCCCGCGCGGCTGCGACGCGAGGTCCGCTTCCGCCGCCGTCTGCCCGCCGCCGC
This sequence comes from Micromonospora carbonacea, assembly GCF_014205165.1. Lineage (NCBI taxonomy): Bacteria > Bacillati > Actinomycetota > Actinomycetes > Micromonosporales > Micromonosporaceae > Micromonospora > Micromonospora carbonacea. Next base: position 6,750,150 of record NZ_JACHMZ010000001.1, read on the forward strand.
CCTGCTCCCGTACGTCGAGCACTACTGGCTGATCGACTGGGACCTCGATGAGCCGTTCGAGCAGCGGGTGCTCCCGCACCCGGCGGTCAACCTCGTCTTCCGCCGCGACCCGGCGGGCGGTCCGGCTTCCGGGTCCGCCGAGGTGGCCGGCGTCGGGCGGGAGCTGTTCCGGATCACCCTCGCCGGCACCGGCCGGGTCAGCGGCGTGCAGTTCCGCCCCGGCGGGTTCCGCCCGTTCTGGCCGCGACCGGTCGCCGAGCTGACCGGCGAGCGCCGCCCGCTGCCCGCCGGGCTCGTCGGGGGCCGGCACCCCTGTGACGGTACGGACGACGAGCGCGCCGCCACCCTCGACGCCCTCCTGCTCACCTGGCACCCCCGCCCCGTCTCGCTGCCGGCCTCCCGGTCGGCGGCCGGCGTCCCGGCGACCGGCCTGCCGGCGGCCGACCCGCCGACGGCGGAGGCGATGGCGCTGGCCGGGGAGATCCGCGCCGACCGCAGCGTGTTGCGGGTCGACGACCTGGCCCGCCGGCACGGCACCACCACCCGACGCCTGCAACGGCTGTTCCTCGACCACGTCGGCGTCGGCCCGAAGTGGGTGATCCGGCGGTACCGCATCCAGGAGGCGATCGAGCACGCCGCCGGCGGCGGACCGGTGGACTGGGCGGCCGTCGCCGCCGACCTCGGGTACGCCGACCAGGCCCACCTGATCCGCGAGTTCGCCGCCGCGACGGGCCTCACCCCGGCCGCGTACGCCCGCTCGCTCCATCGACCGGCGGGAAGCTCGCTCAGCCAGCCGGGGTGAAGCGGGTCAGCCAGCGGGGGCGAAGCGGGTCAGTCGGCCGGGGCGAGGCGGGTGAGGAAGGCTCCCCACGCCGCCGGGGCGAACGCCAGCACCGGGCCGGTGCGGTCCTTCGAGTCGCGCACGACCACCACGCCGGGCAGGTTGCCATGGGACCTGCGGAATCGCGGCCCGGACGCCCGGACGGCCCGGGCCGCGACCATTCACACAGTAACCGTAGCATCAGCAGAATGTGACCCCGGCGGGCCCGTTCGGTCGCCTTCCCCCGCGATTCCCCGGCCCGGGCGGGACCGCGCGGGGGCTCCGGCACGGCGGCACGCCCCCGCACCGCGTCGAGAAGGGACAGCCACAGTGGACGAACGACCCCGGGACCCGGCCCGCGAACACGCGACGCAGCCTCTCGAACGCCCGCCGGCCCGGGGGCATCTGCCGGTCCGGCCGATCTGGCTCTGCCGGGTCCGCGGCGGGCCGTGGCCCTGCTCGCCGGGCTGATGCTGAAGGCGGGCGAGCAGCGCGACGGGTGTTAGGAAGGGGCCCCTGTACAACAGAAAGCGTTAACAAGGTGCCCTTCCTTACCTCCGGCGGACCGCCACCACCGCCACGTCGTCCTGGATCTCCGTGGGGGCCAGCTCGACCACCAGCCGCTGGCAGAAGCCGTCCAGGTCGTCGTCGACCGCCTCGGCGCAGCGGGCCAGGGCTGCCAGTCCCTCGTCGATGGTGGCGTCCCGCCGCTCGATCAGCCCGTCCGTGTAGAGCACCAGCGTCGACCCGGCCGGCAGCACGAACTCCAGGTCGGCGGGGCGGTCCGCGCGCACGCCGAGCAGCGGCGCGGAGTGGTTGACGTACTCCACCTGGCCGGCGCGGCTGATCAGCGCCGGCAGGTGACCGGCGCTGGCGAGGCGGACCCGGCCGGTGCCGGGGTGCAGCAGCAGCACGCAGAGGGTGGCCAGCTCGCCGGGGAGCAGCGCGCGCATCAGCGCGTCGACCCGGGTCAGGACCACGCCGGGCGGATGTCCCTCGACCGCGTACGCCCGCACCGCGTGCCGCAGCTCGGCCATCACCGTCGCCGCGTGCAGCGAGTGGCCGGCCACGTCGCCGATGGCCACCAGCAGCTCGTCGCCGAGCATCACCAGCTCGTAGAAGTCCCCGCCCACCTCGGTCTGCGCGCTGGCCGGCTCGTAGCGGACGGCTAGGTCCAGCCCGGTCACCTCGGGCAGCCGGCGCGGCAGCAGGCTGCGTTGCAGGGTCACCGCGATCCGGTGCTCCTCGTCGAGGGTGCGCTGCGCCTCCACGGCCGCCGCGAGGGCCTGGGCGAGCTGCCGCACCACCGGGGCGTCGGGGAGCAGGGCCCGGGGCGGCACCGCCACGTAGATGGGGGACCGGTCGGGGCGCAGCCGGGCGACCGCGACGACCAGCTCCGGCTCGCCGCCCCAGTCGTGCACCGCCCATTCGGCCGGGTCCACCTGCTCGCGCAGGATCGCCCCGATCGGCACGTCGTCGGTCGGCATCGGCCAGGGGCGCACCACGGGCTCCGCGCCGGGGCCGGTGGTGGCGGCGGCGAGCGTGGTCCCGTCCATCGTCTCGGCCAGCACGACGACGGGGGTGCCGAGCATCTCCGCCGCGCCCTTCGCCGCGGCGACCATCAGCCGGGGGAAGGTCGGCGCGGAGTTGACGGCGAGGGTCGTCTCGGCGAGCCGGATGAGCCGGTCGGCAAGCTGCTCGGCGCGCTGCCGGGCCCGGTAGTAACGCAGCACCGCGTGGGCGGTGGCGACCAGCTCGTCGGGCTCGATGGGCTCGGCCAGGTAGGCGTCCGCGCCCCGGGTCAGGCCCTGCGCCCGGTCGTTGACGTCGACCGCGTGCGCCGACACGTGGATCACCGGCATCGCCGGGTGGGCCTTCTTGATCTGCTCGCAGACCTCGAACCCGGTCAGGTCGGGCAGCCGGACGTCGAGCACCACCAGGTCGATCGGGTCCACCCCGACCCGGGCCAGGGCCTCGCCGCCGCTCTCCGCCTCCAGCGTCGCGAAGCCGGCCCGGCTCAGCCAGCTCACCAGGAGGTAACGCTTGGTGCGGCTGTCGTCGACGACCAGCACGGTCCCCTGACCGCCGTCCACCGTCACGCCCCGTCGGTGGGCAGGACGACGGTGAAGGTGCTCCCCTGTCCCGGCCTGCTGACCAGCTCCAGGGCGCCGCCGAGCAGGTGCGTCACCCGCCGGGCGTACGGCAGGCCGAGGCCGGTGCCGCCGATGCGGGTGCTCCCCGGCACCTGGTAGAACTCCTCGAAGATCCGCTCGTGCAGCTCCGGGGCGATGCCCGCACCGGTGTCGGAGACGGACAGCCGCCACCGCCCGTCGCAGATCTCGGCGCGCAGCCGGACCTCGCCCCGCTCGGTGAACTTGAGCCCGTTGTGCAGCAGGTTACGCAGCACCTGGGCGAGCAGCACCTCGTCGGAGCGGACCGTGCCGGGCGGCGGCGGGTCCTCCACCACCAGCTCGACGCCGGGCTTGGTGGACAGCGCCCGCAGGGTGCCGCGGAGCTGGCCGAAGACCGCCCGCAGGTCGACCTCGGTCCAGGTCGGCTCCAGCCGCCCGGACTCGGCCTTGGCGAGGTCGAGCAGGTCGTTGACCAGGCCGAGCAGGTCGGTGGCGGAGTCCCGGATCAGCCCCACCTGGCGGGCCTGCTCGGCGGTGAGCGGGTCGGACGCGGAGTCGGCCAGCAGCCGGCTCAGCCCGATGACCGCGGTCACCGGGGCGCGCAGCTCGTGGCTGACGTTGGCCAGGAACCGGCTCTTGGACTCGCTGGCGGTGCGGAGCTGGGCCGACTTCTCGTCCAGCTCGGCGTAGAGCGCCACCACGCCCCGGTTGGTCTCCTCCAGCTCCTCGGTGAGCTGGTTGTAGAGCGCCATCACGCCCCGGTTGGTCTCCTGGAGCTCCTCGTTGAGCACGGCCAGCTCGTCGCGCTGGCTGCGCACCTCGTCGAGGGCGGCGATGAGCTGCTCGTTCTGGAGGGCGAGCTCGTCCAGGGCGCTGGCCGGAGCGGAGCTGCCGAGTTCGGCGCGCAGCTCGGCGAGGCGCTCCGGGGTCAGCGCCTGCGCGTTGGCCGGGACACGTCGGGACATCCTCACGACCGTATCGCCCCCGCGGCCCACCACGCCCAGCATGTCCACGAGGCGTGCCACCGCGCCGGACTGCGGCTCGTACCCATGGTGGGGCAGCGGGCGCGCCGGGGCCAGGTCGACGCGCAGGTGGACCGGGCCCTGCACCTCGACGACGACGGAGAAGGTGACGTCCGCACCGCCGCAGAGGCGCAGCAGGTCCCGGGCCACCTCGCTCAGCGCGGTGGCGAGCCGGACCTGGTCCTGGTGTTCCAGCCCGACCGCCTCGGCCACCTCCCGGCCCCGCTGCCGGACGAGGAAGATGTCGTGCTCGACCCGCAGCGCCATCTGGAGCAGCGACGGGCCGCCCGCCGGGCCCGTCACCAGGGCGCCCTCGCGGCGAGTACGCACGCGTCGTCCCGCCGCACCCCGGCGTCGCGCAGCACGGTCGCGGCCAGCACCAGCGGGGCGCGCCCGGCCAGGCCGGGATAGTCGTCGAGCTGCCAGCGGTCCGCCACCCCGTCACTGTGCATCACCAGCGTCGCCCCGGCGGGGAAGGCGTACTCGTATTCGCGGACGACGGGTCGCTGGTGGCCGGCGATGCCGGGCAGGGAGACGAGCCCGCGCCGCCGCTCGCCCTCGGCGAGCACGGTCGCCGCGATGTTGCCGAGTCCGGCGTACCGGAGCAGGTGGGCCTCCCCGTCCAGCTCGGCGACGGCCAGCGCGGCCCCCCGGGTGTGCGACATCGACCGGTGCAGGTGCTGCACCACGGCGGCCGGCGGGGCGGCCGGGGCGGCCCGGAACGCGGCGAGCGCCGCGTCGGTCGCGGACGCGGCCAGGGGGCCGTGCCCGAGCCCGTCGCAGACGAGCACCTGGTGCCGCCCCTCGGCGACCCGGGCGGCGTACCCGTCGCCGCTGACCGCCTCACCGGTCAGCGGCCGGGTCAGCGCCCCGGCCCAGGACTGCTCCGGGGCGGGCCCCTTCGGCCAGACCTGCACGGCGAGCACGGTGCCCCGGCCGGGGCGGGAGTAGCCGTCGAACCAGTCCGCCTGGCGCATGATCGCGCCGAGGCCGATGCCGAGCGTGCCGGCGGTGGAGTGGCCGTCCCGGGAGGAGACCGTGAGGTCGGCCATGCCCGGCCCGGAGTCGATGGCGACGAGTTCCACGCCGGCCCGGTCGCCGACGCGCACGGGGCGCAGCAGCAGCACCCCGTCGTCGGCGTGCTTGACCAGGTTGCTGGTCAGCTCGGCGGCGACGATGGCCAGGTCGGCGGTGCGGGCGTCGCCGATGCCGAGCTGCCCGCCCAGCCGTTCGGCGGCCCGCCGGACCGCGCTGGCCGCGCTGCCGCTCTCGACCCGGAACCAGAGGCCGTGGTCGGAAACGGCGTCCGGGGTCATCGGGACCACTTGGTGACCGTGATCCGGGTGCCCCGCCCCGGGCCGGTGTCGATGGCGAACTCGTCGACGAGGCGGCGGGCGCCGCTGAGGCCGAGCCCGAGGCCGCCGCCGGTGGTGTAGCCGTCGGTGAGGGCCAGGTCCAGGTCGGCGATGCCGGGGCCGTCGTCGGCGAAGACGATCCGCACCCCGCGCCGCAGGCCGTTGTCCACGACGGACACCTCGGCGCTGCCGCCTCCGCCGTAGACCAGGGTGTTGCGCGCCAGTTCGCTGGCGGCGGTGACCAGCTTCGTCTGGTCGACCAGCGAGAGCCGGACCGCCACCGCGACCGTGCGCACCAGCTGGCGGACCCGCACCACGTCCTCGTCGCTGCGGATCGCCTGGGCCTGCGGGTGGCCCAGGTCGACGCCCGCGGTCACCTCGTGTCCGTGGGCTGGTCGCCGGGCTCGTCGAGGTCGTAGTGGTCGTCGCGGGTCGCCGCGATCAGCTCCATGCCCCGCTCCACGTTGAGGGCGGTGCGGATGCCGTTGAGCGACAGGCCCAGCTCGACCAGGGTGATGGCGACGGCGGGACGCATCCCGACCACCACCGTCTCGGCGTCGAGCACCTTGGAGATGGAGGCGATGGTGGAGAGCATCCGGCCGACGAACGAGTCGACGATGTCCAGCGCCGTGATGTCGATGATCACGCCGTGGCAGCCGGTGGCGACGATCCGCTCGGCCAGGTCCTCCTGGAGCTGCACCGCCGTCTGGTCGGACATGTCGACCTGGATCGAGACGAGCAGGATGTCGCCGATCTTCAGGACCGGCACCCGCTCCATCAGGACTCCCGGCGCGGCTGGCGGCGCGCCGTTTCCACGCCTGTCAGCCGCAACACGTGTCGCAGCGCGTCGGCGAGGCTGGCCTTGGTGGCGATGTCGCCGAACTCGATGCCGAGGGCGACGATGGTCTGGGCGATCTGCGGACGGATGCCGGAGATGATGCAGTCGGCGCCCATCAGCCGGGCGGCCACCACGGTCTTGAGGATGTGCTGGGCGACCTGGGTGTCGACCGCCGGCACGCCGGTGATGTCGATGATCGCGTACGGCGAGCCGGTGTCGACGAGGGTCTGGAGCAGCCGCTCCATCACCACCTGGGCGCGGGCGGAGTCGAGCGTGCCCACCAGCGGGACGGCGACCACGCCCTCCCAGATCTTCACGACCGGGGTGGAGAGTTCGAGCAGCTGCTCGGCCTGGTCGGCGATCAGGCTCTCCCGGGTGCGGACGAAGCTCTCGAAGGTGAACAGCCCCATCTGGTCGACCAGGGCGGAGAAGGCAACGTAGTCGCGCAGCGCCGTGTCGGCGGCGTCGGCCTCCAGCAGCTCCAGCAGGACGTCCTTGAGGGCGTACACGCTGATCGCCGTCTCGGTGGCGGTGAAGCCCTGCCGGGCCCGGCCCCGGGACAGCTCGGCCAGCACGGCGCGCAGCTCGCCGGCCGATTCGGACTCCAGGTCGAACCCGCCGCCGCGGGCGGCCTCGATGACGGCGCGGTGCAGCTCCTGCACCTGGCGACGCAGCTCCGCCTGACTGAGCCGGCCGCGTAGCGAGGCGGCCAGCAGCTCCGCCCAGCGCTGGGTGATCCGCTCGGCGTGCCCGTCGAGCAGACCGGTCAGGCGACCGCTTTCCTCCGCGCTCAACGCCACGGCATCCTCCCTAGGACCTGGATCGGCCGGACTCTACCACCGGGTAGCCGGGAAGTAGTTGTCCCACGGCAACGACATGACGACCGGCACCCCGGCGCTCCCGGTTCTGCGCCGAACCCCGCTCGTGGGATACGGTTCCACCGATAACAGCAGGAGGTCGGCGAATGTCCTTGACGGTGCAGACGGAACAGCGCGGCGACGTGGTCGTCGTGTCGGTCGCGGGCGAGCTGGACATGGCGACGGCCCCGCAGCTCCAGGACCAGATCACGGACCTGCTGGACAAGGGCCGCAGCCGTCTCGTGTTCGACCTGGCGGAGGTTTCGTTCTGCGACTCGACCGGGCTGTCGGTGTTCGTGCGCGCCAAGAACAGCTGCGACGAGGCCGGGGGCGTGGTCCGACTGGCCGCGCCGCAGCGCGGGGTGCTGCGCATCCTGGAGGTCAGCGGGCTCGTCGAGGTGCTGCACACCTACCCGACGGTGGAGCAGGCCGTCGCGGGCGACCCCACGCCGACCTCCTCCTGACCGCTCACCTCGTTCTCTCGTCCTCGACGAAGCGGGGGCGGGCGATGACCAGGCCCGCGCCCGTCTGCACGGCGAGGGCGGCGAGCAGGAACCCGATCGGCGCGGTCCACCCGCCGGTCGCCTCGTAGAGGACGCCGACCAGCAGCGGCCCGAGCGCCGCGATCACATAGCCGGTGCTCTGCGCGAACGCCGACAGCGCCACCGTCCCCTCCGCCGTGCGGGCGCGCAGCCCGATGGTGGTGAGGATCAGCGGGAACGCGCCCTGGCCGAGGGCGAGCAGGGCCACCCAGAGCAGCGCGCCGCCGCGCGGCGCGAGCGCCAGCCCCAGGTAGGACGCGGCCGAGAAGGCGGTCAGCCCGAACACCAGCGGGCGCAGCGTCCGCAGCCGGCCGGCGAGCGTCGGCATCAGCAGCGCCACCGGCACGCCGAGCGCGGTCACCCCGGCCAGCAGCAGCCCGGCCGTCTCCGGGCGGAAGCCGGCGTCGCGGAAGAGCTGGGCCAGCCAGCCCATGATCGCGTACCCGCTCAGCGACTGCGCGCCGAAGTAGACCGCCATCGCCCAGCCAAGCCGCGTCCGCGCCGGCCGCACCCGGGCCGGGGCGGCGACGGCCAACGCGCCGGTGGCGGCCCGTCGCGCGGCGCGGGCCCGCAGCGCCAGGGGCACCCACGGGAGTACGGCCAGCGCGGCCAGCCCGGCCCAGACCCCGAGCCCGGCCCGCCAGGAGCCGAAGGCGTGCGCCACCGGCACCGCCGACGCGGCGGCCACCGTCGTGCCCGTCGTCAACGCCATCGTGTACGCCCCGGTGACCAGCCCGGTGCGGTGCGGGAAGTGCTGCTTCACCAGCATCGGCAGCAGGATGTTCGCCACCGCGATGCCGGCCAGCGCGAGCGCGCTGGTGGCCACGAAGACCAGCGCGGAGTCGGTGACCACGCGCAGCACCTGCCCGACGGCGAGGGCCGTCATGGCGACCACGAGCACCCGGGCCGGGGCGTACCGCCGGACCAGCCAGGGGGTGAGCGCGCCGAGCCCGGCGAAGGCGATCGTCGGCAGGGTGGTGACGAGACCGGCCATCGCCCCGGAGAGCCCGAGGCCGGTGCGGACCTCGCCGAGCAGCGCGCCGAGGCTGGTCACGGCGGCGCGCAGGTTGAGGGCGACCAGCAGCATCCCGGCCAGCACCAGCAGGCCGCCGGTCGCGGGCTTCGGGCCGGGGGCCGGGGTGACGGGCGCGGGGGCCGGGGCCACGTCGACGGTCGGTCGAGGCCGGGCTGCCCCGGTGACGGGTTCCGCGATGACGGTCGGTGGCGGGGTCATGGTCTTCAACCTACAATCATGGGATGAATCCTGGGCAGGTGATGTAACCAGTGCCACCGTCGGCTGATTCCGCACCTCCGCCCGGCCCGGCCGCCCGACCCGACCCCACGCCCCCGCCCGACCCCGCATCCCCGCCCGGTGCCGCCGCGCCGCCGCCCCGGGGCCAACGCGTCCGGCAGACGACCGAGCAGCTCCGGGCCCGCATCCTCGGCGGCGAGTGGCCGGTGGGCGGCCGCATCCCCACCGAGCCGCAACTCGTCGCCGCCCTCGGCGTGGGGCGCAACACCGTCCGGGAGGCCGTCCGCGCCCTGGTGCACGCCGGGGTGCTGGAGTGCCGGCAGGGCTCCGGGACGTACGTGGTGTCGACCGACGAGCTGGCCCCCGTGGTGGCCCGCCGACTCACCGACGACCGGATGACCGAGGTCGTCGAGGTGCGCCGCGCCTTCGAGGTGGAGGCGGCGCGACTGGCCGCGCTGCGGCGTACCCCGGCGGACCTGGCCGCCCTCGACGGCGCGCTCGCCGCCCGGGAGGCCGCCTGGCGCGCGGGCCGGGTCGACGAGTTCGTCGAGGCCGACGCGGCCCTGCACACGGCGGTGGTGGCCGCCGCACACAACCGCATGCTCGCCGAGCTGTACGCGTCGGTCGGCGCGGCGCTGCGCAGCACGATCAGCCAGGCGACGGGCGACGCGCTGGAGCCCGAGCGGTACGTCGACCACGCCCGCCTGGTGGACGCGATCCGGGCCGGCGACCCGGACTTGGCGGCCCGGGAGGCTGGTGCTTTCCTGGAGCCCTCCCCGGGGGAATAGGTTGCCCGGGAACCGAACCGGACACCACGGGAGTGACGGATGCTCAAGGGCTTCAAGGACTTCATCATGCGCGGCAACGTCGTCGACCTCGCGGTCGGCGTCGTCATCGGCGCGGCGTTCACGGGCGTGGTCACCCAGCTGACCAAGTCGTTCCTGGACCCGCTGATCCGCGTCCTCGTGCTGCTGATCACCGGCAGCGACAAGGGCCTCGCCGGCACGGCCCCGAAGTTCCGGGGCATCGCCTTCGACTGGATCGCCTTCGTCAACGCGGCGATCACCTTCCTGCTCACCGCGGCGGCGCTCTACTTCCTGGTCGTCTTCCCGATGAACAGGCTGGCCGAGCGGCGCAAGCGCGGCGAGGAGCCGCCGCCCGCCGCCCCCAGCGAGGAGGTCAAGCTGCTCACCGAGATCCGGGACGCGCTGGTGACCGCCGGCCACACCACCCCCGGCCAGCAGCGGGGGGCCCTGGACGACGTGCTCGGCCGCAACCCGGAGCCCCCGGCCGCGCGCTGACGCCCACCGCGACACAATCCGGCCCTCACGGGATCCCGTGGGGGCCGGATTATGTCGTACACATGTTCGATAGAGTCCGGCCATGGAACAGCGTAAGCACTGGTGGAACGGCAAATGGGGGCGGCTGGCCCGGCGGGACGTCTTCCTCCGGGTCGACGGCGACCGGTGGCACGTCGAGCAGCGCGCCGGGGGCGCGGAGGGGGTCTCCCGGTTCTACGAGCACCCGAGCGCGGAGGAGGCCGAGGAGACCGTCCGCGCGCTGCTCGCCGGAACGGACGGGTGGCGGGAACTGTCCCCCCGGCCGCCGTCCGGATGGGCCTGACCGGCGCGGCGTTTAGTCCGGTGGCCGGGCGGGAACCGCCCCGGGATGGAGCAGCAGGGGACGGATCAGCAGGCGGGCATCTCCCGCGTCACCACCGGGATGCCCGTGGTCGACGTGACCGGCGTCGAGGTCGGCACCGTGGACCTCGTCCAGCGGGGCGACCCGAACGCGCTGACCGTGCAGGCGTCGACCGCCCCCACCGCCGACCCGGGCGGCAGCCTGGACGAGTTGATCGAATCCGCGGCGGTCGAGGAGCCGGACGTCCCGGCCGACCTGGCCGCCCGCCTGCTGCGCACCGGCTACCTGAAGGTCTCCACCGACCACGCCCCGACCGGCGCGGTCTACGTGCTCGCCGACCAGATCGCCGCCGTCGCCGACGGCCGGGTACGCCTCGACGTCCTCGCGGCGAGCCTCCCCGCCGAGGAGTGACCCCAGCGGGCCTCGATCGACGCCGGTCCCTTGATCGACTTCATGTCGGCGACATCGCGGTATCCCGGGGCGGTTTTCCCCACCATGTCGCCGACATGGAGTCGATCTAGCGCTCCGCCGGCCCAGCCGACGCGGGCTCGACGGGCGCGGGCGGCGCGACCGGCGCGGGCTCGACCGGCGCGGGCTCGACCGGCGCGGGCTCGACCGGCGCAGGCGGCGCGGTGGGGTCGCCCGCACGGCGGCGACGCAGCAACAGCAGCATCAACCAGCCGGCGAGCAGCCCCCAGAACGCGCCCCCGACGCCGAGCAGGCTCACCCCGGAGGCGGTGACGACGAAGGTCACCACGGCCGCCTCCCGGGTCGCCGGGTCGGCGACGGCCGCCGACACCGCGCCGGCCAGCGCGGCGAGCAGCGCGAGCCCCGCCACGGCCTCGATCAGCACGGGCGGGGAGAGCAGCACGAGGGCGGTGGCGACGCCCGCGCCGAGGCCGAGCAGCGCCAGCCCGACCCCCGCCGTGACCGAGGCGACCCAGCGGCGCTCCGGGTCCGGGTGGGCGTCGGGGCCGGCGGCCAGCGCGGCGGTGATCGCGGCGAGGTTGACCGCGTGCCCGCCGACCGGCGCGCCGATCGCGCTGGCCAGGCCGGTGACCCGCAGCGCGGAGCCTAGCGGGGGGCGGTAGCCGTACCCGGTGAGCACCGCCATCCCGGGGACGTTCTGCGCGGCCATGGTGACCAGGAACAGCGGCAGGGCCAGCCCGATCACCGCCGGCACCGTCCACTCGGGCGCGGTGAGGACGAACACCGGCCGCAGGCCGTGCGCGCCGATGCCGCCCGGCGTGGTCGCGGCGATGGCGACCGCCGCCGCGACGAGTGCGGCGGGCACCGCCCAGCGCCGGGCGAAGCGGTGCAGGACGAGCCAGGTGACGACCACCGGCGCGGCCAGCTTCGGCACCTCGACCAGGGCGCGGACCGGCGCGGTGCACAGCGGCAGCAGCACCCCGGCCAGCATCGCGGCGGCGATCGGCCCGGGGATCGCGGCCACCGCCCGGCCGAGGGCCGGGAAGAGGCCGGCGGCGACGATCAGCGCACCGCAGACGACGAACGCGCCGACGGCCGCCGGCCAGCCGCCGGGGACCGGGCCGGTGGCCACCAGCAGCGCCGCCCCGGGGGTGGACCAGGCGATCGCCATCGGCAGCCGGTGGCGCAGGCCCAGCCACACCGCGCAGAGGCCGGACGCGACGCTGACCGCGAGCAGCCCGGAGGCCGCCTGCCGCTCGTCGGCGCCGACGGCGCGCAGCCCGGCGAGCACGACGGTGAACGAGCTGGCGAAGCCGACGAGCGCGGTCACCACCCCGGCGAGCACGGGTTGCAGCAGGCCGGCCACGTCTTCCCCCTTCGCCGTTCCGTTTACGGAACGATGGCGTGTAGCACGATAGCGGGATGGAGTCGCCGACACCAACCCCCCGAACGGCCCGGGAGCAGGCAGTCACGGACGCCGGCACGGTCGGCGCCCGGGTGCGCGCCCTGCGCGAGGAGCGCGGCCTGTCACTGTCCACGCTGGCCCGGCTCGCCGGGGTGGGCAAGGCCACCCTCTCCGGCCTGGAGAACGGCACCCGCAACCCCACCCTGGAGACGCTCTACGCCGTGACCGCCCAGCTCGGGGTGCCGCTGACCGCGGCGCTCTCCGGGCCGGCGGCGACCCCCACGGTGCGCGGGGCGGCGGTGAGCGCCACCCTGCTGGAGGTGTTCACCGAGGCCGGGGCGACGTACGAGCTGTACCGGATGCGGGTCGCCCCCGGCGTCGGGCAGCTCTCCCCCGCGCACCAGCCCGGGGTCACCGAGCACGTCACCGTCTTCGCCGGGCAGCTCCGCGCCGGGCCGGTGGACGCCCCGCTGACCGCCGGTCCCGGCGGCCACCTGCGGTGGACGTCGGACGTGCCGCACGGCTACGCGGCGATCGGCGACGAGGAGGTGTGGGCGAGCCTGCTGCTGCGCTACCCCCGCCGCTGATCGTTCGGGCCGGTCGACCGTTCGGGCCGCCGGCCGGTCGGCCACCCGCGCCGACACAAGATTCTTTTCGGGCCGACCCCGGAGGGCGTAGAGACGCCGGGCGGGTCTTCTTGGCAAGCTTGTCGTATGACGCTGATCCTCCGCTCGGCCATCCTCAACGACGTCGGCCTCGTGCGGACCAACAACGAGGATTCCGCCCTCGCCGGTGACCGCCTCGTCGCCGTCGCCGACGGGATGGGTGGCCTGCCGGCTGGTGAGGTGGCGAGCGAGATCGTCATCCGCATCCTCGACGAGCTGGACCCGCCCACCACCACCGAGGGGGCCGCCGACGCGCTGCGGGCCGTGGTGAGCACCGCCAACCAGCGGATCCGGGCCGCCATCTCCGTCGACCCGGCGCGCGAGGGCATGGGTACGACGCTCACGGCCGGCCTGCTCGCCGGGGACGTCCTGGTCCTCGCGCAGGTCGGCGACTCCCGCTGCTACCTGCTGCGGGACAGCGAGCTGACCCAGCTCACCCGGGACGACACGTTCGTGCAGGCGCTCGTCGACCAGGGCGCGCTCTCCCCGGACCAGGCGCGGCACCACCCGCAGCGGTCGCTGGTGACCCGCGCCGTGCAGGGCGCCGACACGCCCCCGGCGATCGGCACGCTCACCGTCTTCGGCGGCGACCGGCTGCTGCTGTGCAGCGACGGGCTCTCCGACTACGTGGACGACGCGGCGATCGCCGCCGCCCTCGCCATGTACGGCGACCGCCAGCAGTGCGGCGAGCAGCTCGTGAAGCTCGCCCACCAGGCCGGCGCGCCCGACAACGTCACCGTCGTCGTCTCCGACGTCAGCGCGCTCGCATGACCATCCGCCGGTTGACCAACGCCGAACGGCCGGCCACCTCCTTCCCGCTCCAGGCGTACGCCTTCGAGGCGTCCCCGATGCGGGCCGGGCGGGCCGAGGAGTTCCGCAGCTACCTGCCCTACCACGAGGCCACCCGCACCCTCGTCGCCGAGGAGGGCGGCGAGACGGTGGCCACCGTGTCGGCCATCCCGATGCGGCAGAACCTGCGCGGGGCGGTGCTGCCGATGGCCGGCGTCGCCGGGGTCGCCACCCACCCGCTGGCGCGGCGGCGCGGGCACGTCCGGGACCTGCTGCGCCAGCTCCTCGACGAGATGCGCGACGAGGGGCACCCGCTGACCACGCTGTACCCGTTCCGCGCGTCGTTCTACGAGCGCTTCGGCTACGTCGGGCTGCCCCGGGCGCGCACGGTGGCCTTCGCCCCGGCCGACCTGGCCCCGCTGCTGCGCGCGGACCTGCCCGGCGAGCTGGCCTGGGGCCGCAGCGGCGTCGGGTACGCCGACCACCGCGCCTTCACCGAGCGCTGCCTGGCCGAGCGGCACGGGTTCGCGGTCTTCCCCGACACCAGGGCGGTGCGGCAGCGCGACGACGACGACCGGTGGCAGCTCACCGCCCGCGTCGACGGCGAGACGGTCGGCGTGCTGACGTACCGGATCGACGACCACGGCGGCGAGCTGGCCGGCGACGACCTGCTGGTCGCCGACCCGTACGCCCGGTCCCTGATCCTGCAGTTCCTCGCCCGACACGTCGACCAGGTGGAGCGGGTCCGCCTGCGGATCCCGGCGGACGAGCTGCCCGAGCTGTGGCTGACCGACCTGGCCGTGCACGTCGAGGCGCGGGTCGCCCGGCCAGGGTCGTCCGCGCCGATGGCCCGGCTGCTCGCGCTCGACGCGCTGGCCGGTCTCCCGGCCGGGCCGGGGCGGGTCCGGGTGGAGCTGACCGGGGACCGGTGGCTCGCCGGCACCCACCTGCTCGACGGCGCGACCGGTCGGCTGGAGCTGCCCGGCGACGCCGGCACCGCCGGGTCCGTGCCGGCGGCGACGCTCACGGCGGCCGGGCTCTCCGCCCTGGCGTACGGGGTGCTGGACCCGGCGGAGGTCGACGTCCGGGGCCTGGGCCGGGTGCCGGCGGACGCCGCCGCCGAGCTGCGCCGGCTCTTCCCCCGCCGGTTGCCATACCTCTTCGCGGACTTCTAGACCCTGGCCGCGGCGAGCGGGTGCTGTTTCGCGGCTCGGGGGCGCGGGTAGCGTCCTGCGGATGCCGGAATGGTCGCAAGCGGGTGGTTGGGGGCTGCTGGCCGGGTCGGCGCTGCTGCTCGGGGCGGCGCTGGGCTGGTTCGTGCCCGTACCGCGCCGGGTCATCGCGTCGATCATGGCCTTCGGGGCCGGGGTGCTGCTCTCCGCCGTCTCCTTCGAGCTGATCGCCGAGGCGCACGAGCAGGGCGGCCTGTTGCCCACCACGGTCGGGGCGGCCGGCGGCGCGGTCGCGTACACCGGGGCGAACGTCCTGCTGGCCCGGCGGGGCGCGCGGCACCGCAAGCGCTCCGGCGCGCAGCCGTCGGAACAGGACGCGCCCGGCTCCGGGTCGGCGATCGCGGTGGGCGCGCTGCTCGACGGGATCCCCGAGTCGGTGGTGATCGGCGCGAGCCTGCTCACCGGCGGCCCGGTCAGCCTGGTCACGGTCGTCGCGGTCTTCCTCAGCAACGTGCCGGAGGGCCTGTCCAGCGCCGCCGGGATGCGCCGGGCCGGCCGGAGCAGCCGGTACGTCTTCGCCCTGTGGGCCGGGATCGCCCTGGTCAGCGGCCTCGCGGCGCTCGCCGGCTACACGCTGCTGGGTGGCGCGCCGCCGGAGGTGCTGGCCTCGATCACCGCGCTGGCAGCCGGCGCGATCCTCGCGATGATCACCGACACCATGGTCCCCGAGGCGTTCGAGGACGCGCACCTGCTGGTCGGCCTGATCACGGTCGCCGGCTTCCTGACCGCCTTCGCGCTCTCCCACGCCTGAGTGCGCTCCGGGCGCGGGCGAGGTCGGTAGGGGTTGGTGTGGCCGGGCGGGCGGCGGGCCACCCCGACCAGGTCCAGGCCCCGTTCCCGGCGTAGCCGGCGCAGCAGCGCCGTCCCGGCGTTCCCGCTCGCCCCCACCACCACGATCCGCATGCCTGGCCCCGTACCCGCTGCGCGGGGGCCGAACCGCGCGGGGCGTCAGGGTCGGGGGGAGGTGCGTACCCAGCTCTGCCGCTGCCGGCGGTCCCGGCTGCGCCCGGTGGCGGCCAGGCAGCGCGGGCAGACGTGGCCCACCGCGTCGGCGGCGGTGAGCACGTCGGTCGGGGAGTAGTCGAAGCGGACGTGCGGGAAGCGGCGCAGCCCGGCCCTGCTCAGGGGCAGCCCGCACAGGGTCTGGTTCTGCCCGGGCAGCCAGGCGTGCACCTCGCCGCCGGGCCGGCGCACCCCGTCGGGGCCGGTCTCCTCGCTCGACGCCGCCACCGCCGGCGCGCTGCTGATCCGCATGTCCTCCGCTTCCCCCGTCGGGGGCGATCCATCCGCCGCTCGCGGCGGGATCGACCGGGGCCTCGCTCCTGGTCACGGTGCTTCAATGGTGGGCATGCCACTCGACGAGCTGCGCGTTCTGCTGGCCCGGCATGCCCGGCCCGACCTGAGCACGGGCATCCCCGATGTCCGTATCTTCCGCGCCGACCGGCCCAACCCGCCGACGCCGACCACCTACGGCAAGGTGCTGGCCCTCGTCGCCCAGGGCACGAAGCGGTTCGCGCTCGGCGACCGCGTGTACGAGTACCAGGCCGGCGACTATCTCGTCGCCTCGGTCGACCTGCCGGTGACCGCGCACTTCGCCCGCGCCAGCCCGGAGGAGCCGGCGCTCGGCTTCGGCCTGACCCTCCACCCGGCGGCCGTCGCCGAGGTGCTGCTCCAGGCGGACCCGGCGGGCCTGCCGGAGCCTGCCGCCGACACACCGGCGGGCCTGGCCGTCAGCCGGGCCCCCGTCGAGCTGCTCGACGCCGCCGTCCGGTTGCTGCGCCTGCTCGACCAGCCCCGCGACATTCCCATGATCGCGCCCCTGATCAAGCGGGAGATCATCTGGCGGCTGCTCACCGGCGAGCAGGGCGGCGTCCTGCGCCAGTTCGGCCTGCCCGACAGCAGCCTCAGCCACGTCGCCCGGGCCGTCCAGTGGATCCGCGACAACTTTGCGCAGCCCTTCCGGGTCGAGGACGTGGCGCAGCAGGCGGGGATGAGCGTCTCCGCGTTCCACCGCAACTTCCAGGCCGTCACCTCGATGAGCCCGATCCAGTACCAGAAGCAGATCCGCCTGCAACGCGCGAGGCTGCTGCTCGCCGCCAGCCCCGGCGACATCGCCGGGGTCAGCCGCCGCGTCGGCTACGAGAGCCCCGCACAGTTCAGCCGCGAATACCGCCGGCAGTTCGGGGGCCCGCCCCGCCAGGACGCGGCCCGCCTGCACGCCCGGACCGCCCCGCGGGTCACGTCCCACGACAGTTGACCAGAACTCGCGTTTCCTTGCGCGATCCTGCCCGCCTGCCGGACGGACGTCCGGATGGCGGAACGTCCCCGGTAGCCTGCCCGGACAGAAGGCAAGGTCGGCCGGGGCCGACGGACGACGACGGGCACGTGAGGTACGGGTGGCCGGTAGCGAACTGTTCGGACGCCGCGCCGACCTGGCGCAGCTCGCCGAGTTCCTCGACGGTGTACGCCAGGGCGGCGGCGCGCGGCTGATCTGCGGCGAGCCGGGGGTCGGCAAGTCCGCCCTGATGACCGCCGCGATGGAGTTCGCCCTCGCGGACGGGATGCGCGTGCTGCGGGCGTCCGGGTCGGAGTTCGAGGCCGACGTCAGCTACTCCGGCCTGCACGAGTTGCTGCTGCCCGCGTACGCGGCTCTCGACCGCCTCCCGCCCGGCCCGCGCGAGGCGCTGTCGGTGGCGCTCGGCTTCGGCGTCGGCACGCCCCCGGACGTCCTCCTGGTCTGCAACGCCGCCCTGCTGCTCGTCACGGAGCTCACGGTCGACGGCCCGGTCGTGCTGGTGGTCGACGACGTGCACTGGCTCGACCGGGCGAGCGCCGTCGTCCTGGGCTTCGTCGCCCGGCGGCTGGCGGGTCGCCGGGCCGGGCTGCTGGCGTCGACCAGAACGGGTTCGGTGAGCTTCCTCGACCTGCGGGGGCTGGCCGAGCACGTCGTCGGGCCGCTCGACGACGAGGCCGCGGGGCGGCTGGTCGACGCCCGCCACCCGCAGTTGCCGGCGCGGGTGCGCCGACGCCTGCTCGACCTCGCCCAGGGCAATCCCCTCGCGCTGATGGAGCTGCCCGCCACGCTGCTGGGTTCCGTGCGGCGCACGGAGACGCAACCCGAGGTGGTCCCCCTCAGCGACCGGTTGCAGGCGATCTTCGCGGCCCGGTTGACCGGGCTGCCCGAGGCGACCCGGCGGGTGTTGCTGCTCGCCACCTTCGAGGGCACCGGCGACGTCCGGGTGCTCCGCGCCGCCCTGCCCGACCAGCCCAGCCTGGCCGACCTGGCCCCCGCCGAGCGGGCGCAGCTCGTCCGGGTGGACGACGCCACGGCCCGGATCGCGTTCCGGCATCCGCTGATCCGGTCGGCGGTCGTGGCCATGTCCACCCACGAGGAGCGCCGCACCGCGCACGTCGCCCTCGCCGGAGCCCTGCCCGACGACGGGGAACGCCGCGCGTGGCACCTCGCGGCGGCGGCCGTCGGCCCGGACGAGGTGGTGGCGGAGCTCCTGGAGGAGGCGGCGCACCGGGTGATGCGGCGCGGGGACGGGTTCGCCGCGGTGGCGGCCCTGGTCCGCGCCGCCGAGCTGAGCACCACCAGCGCCGGCCGGGGGCGGCGGCTCGCCGAGGCCGCGTACATCGGCGCGGAGGCCAGCGGCACCATCGACGACGCGAAGATCCTGCTGACCGACGCGAGGCGGGCGGCCCCCGACTCGGCCAGCTCCCTGCACGCGGCCAACGCGACCGCCTTTCTCATGATCAACGGGGACGGCGACGTGAACACCGCCCACCGGCTGCTGGCGGGCGCCATCGAGACCGGCGACCACGGCTACCGGGCCGACGACCCCGCGCTCGTCGAGGCCATGCACACCCTGCTGCTGCTGTGCTGGTACGGCAGCACCCCGGAGTACTGGGAGCCCTTCTTCGCGGTGCTGCGCCGGATCCAGCCCCGGCCGCCGGACGTGCTCGCGCTGGCGAGCGACAGCTTCGCCGACCCGGTGCGCACCGGGAAGGCGGCGCTGGGCCGGATCGACGCGGTGCTGCGGACGCTGACCGAGGACGCCGACCCCACCCGCATCGTGCGGATCGGCACGGCCTCGGTGTATCTCGACCGTCTCGGCGACTCGCGGGAGGCGTCCTGGCGGCTGGTCCAGCACGGGCGCAACGGCGGCGCGCCCCGCCGGCACCTCGGCGCCCTGATGCACCTGTGCCTCGACGACTTCCTGACGGGCCGCTGGGACGAGGCCGGGGAACTCGCCACCGAGGGCCAGCGGATCTGCGACACCAGCGGCTTCTCGTTCTTCGCGTGGTACTTCAGGTACAACCGGGCGATCCTCGCCGCCGGCCGGGGGCGGTTCGACGAGGCGTACGCGCTCGCCGACGAGATCACCCACTGGGCGCTGCCCCGGGGCGTCGCCGCCGCCGCGTTGTTCGCGCAGCACCCCCGGGTGCTCGCCGCCATGGGGCAGGGCGACTACGACGCCGCCTTCGGCCACGCCGCCGCGATGAGCCCGCCCGGCGTGCTCGCCTCCCACGTGCCGCACTGCACCTGGGTCATGTTCGACCTGGTCGAGGCAGCCGTACGCACCGGGCGCACGGCCGAGGCCCGGGCGCACGTCCGGGCGATGCGGGACGCGGACGTGGCCGCCCTGTCGCCCCGGATGGCCCTGCTCCAGGCCGGCGCGGAGGCTCTCGTCCTCGACGACGACGAGTCGGTGACCCGCCTGGAGGCCCTGCTGGCCGACGCCGGGACCCGGCGGTGGCTGTTCGACGCGTCCCGGGTGCGGTTGGCCCTCGGGGAGCGGCTGCGGCGGACCCGGTCGGCGACGGAGGCCCGGCGGCACCTGCTCGCCGCGCGCGACGGGTTCGCCGCCCTGGCGGCCGAGCCCTGGCTCGACCGGGTGGAAGGGGAACTGCGCGCCGGCGGTCACCGCCCGGTCCCCCGGCAGCGGGGTGACCTGACCGCGCTGACGGCGCAGGAACTCCAGATCGCGGAGCTGGCGGCGAGCGGCATGACCAACAAGCAGATCGCCGAGCGCCTGTACCTGTCCCACCGGACCGTCGGCGCCCACCTGTACCGGATCTTCCCCAAGCTGGGCGTCACGTCCCGGGCCGCGCTCCGGGACGCGCTGTCGCCGCCTGCTGCTGGGCAGGCTGCGCGCTGAGCTCGTCGGCCTGCGTCTCCTTCGCTTCGAGCAGCCGCTCCAGGAGCCGCCGCGTGGTGGGGTCGTCGTCGCCGATCCAGCGCACCGCCTCCTGCAACGTCTGAACGAGGATCCGCGCCCCGACGAGGTTCTGCGTCACGATGCCGACGACGTCACCGTCGGGGAACGCCCGGAAGGCGACCCGGGACCGGGCGCTCAGGTGCTGCGGGTCGTAGTCGCCGGCGCAGCCGAGCTGCCGGATCCGGGTGGCGACCAGCCGGGCGTCGCCACGGTCGCGGTCGGCCCCGGCGAACAGGAGCTCCGCGAGCGGCCGGGCCGACGGGGCGCGGACGGCCAGCGCGTGCTGCTCGTACTGCAACGAGGACACGACCAGGCTCGCCAGCAACACGTTGAGCAGGCGCGTGGTCGCCGTCAGGTCGGCCCGGTTCGACGGCGTGACCGGCCCGTCGTCGAGGTCGAACAGGGCCCGGTCGCGGACCTCGCGCATCCGCAGCACGCTGGGCGGCGATGCGGGGTGTTCCCGTCCTGATGGCGTCACGCCGTCGATGGTGCGGCGGGGCTCTCGACCTGCGCATCTGTCGAATGACCTAACCCGGGGACGAGGTGCCGGCGGCGGAGGGTCCTCGCAGCCGTGCCCCGGCGCACCGGGGCGCGGCCCGGCCGGCGGCTCCGCCCGCGTCGCCGGCCCCACCCGGGCGCCGGCCTGCCCGGTTCCGGCACGTCCGGCTAGGTCACCGGCCGGCGGTGGCCCGAACTGGGAAGTCGGATGACTGATGGGGGCCGGCCGGGCGGCCCCGAGAGTGGAGCCCAGCCAGGCAACACCGTCGCCGCCGGATCCGGCGGCCGCCGCCGAGGAGAGTGCCCGATGACCGTCAGCTACGGCTTCCACGCCACCATGACCGCCCGCCCCGGCAAGGGCGACGAGCTGGTCGACTTCCTGCTCGCCTCGCCGTCGCTCACCAACGACGACTGCGTCGTCTTCCTGGTCGGCCGGTCCGCCGCCGACGCCGACGTCGTCCACGTCACCGAGGGCTGGACGACCGAGGAGGCGCACCACCGGTTCTTCGCCACGGACGCGGCGCAGGCCCTGGTGGCCCAGCTCCAGCCGCTGCTCGACGGCGAGTCGACGTACCTCGACGAGGTGCCGGTCGGCGGCAAGGCCGCCATCTGAGACCCGCCCGTCCGTCCACCGCCCCTCCCGTTCGTCCACCTCGAACACGACAGGAAACCCCTCATGGCACTGACACGTCCCCCCGTCGACCCCGAGCTGCGCGCCCTCCTCGCCGACATGCCGCTCGTGCCCGAACTCAACCGCGAGGTGCTCCCGCAGATCCGGCAGTTCTCGTCGATGCCCGTGGAGCCGCTGCTCGACGGCCGGGCGATCGACCGGCGCGAGGTCCGCATCGCCGGCCCGGACGGCGCGGACATCCCGCTGTCCGTCTTCAGCCCCGCCGGCCGGGACCGCACCGGGCCGGCCCCGTGCGTCTACTGGATGCACGGGGGCGGCATGGTGATGGGCGACCGCTTCTCCCAGATCGACATCCCCCTGGAGTGGCTCGACCTGTTCGGCGCCGTCGTGGTCTCCGTGGACTACCGGCTGGCCCCCGAGGCCACCGGCACCAACCTGATCGACGACTGCTACCACGGCCTGCTCTGGGTGGCCGCGCACGCCGACGAGCTGGGCGTCGACCCGGACCGGATCATCGTCGCCGGGGTCAGCGCCGGTGGCGGTCTCACCGCCGGGGTCGCCCTGCTGGCCCGCGACCGCGGCGGCCCGGGCATCGCCGCCCAGGTGCTGATCTGCCCCATGCTCGACCACCACAACGACACCACCTCCAGCCGCCAGTACTCCGGCGAACCCGGCGTGTGGACGCGCGAGATGAACGAGTTCGGCTGGCGGTCGGTGCTCGGCGACCTGGCCGACGACGACGTGCCCGGGCACGTCTCCCCCGCGACGGCCGACGACCTGTCCGGCCTGCCGGACACCTACGTCGACGCCGGCACCGCCGAGGTGTTCCGCGACGAGGCCGTCGCCTACGCCGCCCGCATCTGGGCCGCCGGCGGGCAGGCCGAGCTGCACGTCTGGGCCGGCGGTTTCCACGGCTTCGACGCCCTGTACCCGCAGGCGCGCATCTCGGCCCAGGCCCGCCGCGCCCGCACCGACTGGCTCGCCCGGCTCCTCACCCCGGCCGGGTCGGACCAGCCGCAGCTCGCCGGTCAGCAGGCCGGGCGATGAGCGGCAACAACCGGGCGGAGTTCCTGCGCGAGTTCCTCCGCGACCCGCTCACCGTCGCCGCCGTCGCCCCCAGCGGCCAGCCACTGGCCGATCTGGTCACCGCGCCCGTGCCCGACGCCGGTGAGCCGCTGGTGGTCGAACTCGGCCCCGGCACCGGCGCGTTCACGGCCGCCATCCAGCGCCGGCTCGCCGGCCGGGGTCACCACCTCGCGGTCGAGGTCAACGAGCGGTTCGCGGGCCTGCTGGCCGACCGGTACCCCGGGGTCGACGTCGCCGTGGCCGACGCCCGCGACCTCGGCGCGGTGCTGTCGCGGCGGGGACCCCGCCGGGCGGACGTGATCGTGAGCGGGCTGCCGTGGGCGGCCTTCGCCGGGGGCCAGCAGGACGAGCTGCTGCACGCCGTCACCGACGCGCTCGCCCCGGACGGGGCGTTCACCACGTTCGGCTACACGTTCGCCCGCTGGGCCCCGGCCGCCCGGCGACTGCGGCAGGCGCTGGGCGACCGGTTCGAGGAGGTCGTGACCGGCCGCACCGTGTGGGCCAACGTGCCGCCGGCGTTCGTGTACTTCTGCCGGCGGCCCCGGGTCGCCGCGCGACCGCGCACGCTGGTGTCCCTGGCCCGCTGAGCGGCGGCACCGGGGCCGTCCCGGCCGGCGCGGCGGCACCCCGTCACGGGCCGGCGACGCTGGCGAGGACGGCGTCCCAGGCCAGTTCGGCGGCGACCGTGCCCAGCCGCAGCGACGGGGCGGGCACCGTCACCTCGTCGGTCGTCAGGGCGAACAGGGTGTCGCCGTCGGCGATGGTGTGGAAGGGCTGGATCGCCCGGTGCATGGAGCTGTGCACCTGGGTGGCGAACTGGGCGAGCTCGGTGTCGCTCATCCGGACGTTGGTTACCACGGCGGTCAGGGTCGTGTTGCCGCCGACCGGCGCGAGGTCCGGCGTGGCCGCCGCGAGCAGCTCGGCGTAGTCCTCGGCCGGGTGGCGACGCCGGCCGGTCGCCGGGTCGAGGTTGCCCCGCACGACGTCGCCGGCGCGGTCGACGATCACGCCCATCGCGTTCACCACCGTCAGCACCAGCAACCGGGCCGCGCCGATCCGGGCGAAGGCCGCACCCTGCCCGCCCCACTCGGCGCGGGAGTTGTCGACCTTGCCGACGGTCGCGCCGACCCCGGCGCCGACCCTGCCCACGGCCACGCCGTCGGCGCGTACCGCGCGCAGCCCGTCCGCACCGAGCTGGGCGTCCGGGTAGACGGCGTTGTCCCGGGGGGTGAAGTCGTAGACGACGGCCCCGGAGACCACCGGCAGGCTGCCGAAGTCGGTCGCGTAGCCGGTGCGGCGGAGCAGTTCGTCGTAGACGCCGGAGGCGGCGGCGAGACCGAAGCTCGACCCGCCGGCGAAGCACAACGCATGGTGGTACGGGAACCCGCCGCTGACACCGACGGCCCCGCCCCGCTTGTCCACGGCCGTACGCGCGCCGCCGGGGATGCTCAGGACGGTGACGCCGGTCGGACCGTCGGAATACTCGGCGGTGCCGATCCCGACGCCGGGCAGGTCGAACCCGACCCACCCGTCGCCCGCCGCACCGAGCACGGCGGGTCGTCGCCGATGGTCGTTGCCGACGGGCGACGTCGCACGCGGCGGGGCCGGATGGTGCTTGGACATGAGGGTCACCGTCTTCCGTGGGGGGTGTGGTGGTGCCGTGTCCCGGCCGGCGCCCGGTTCCCTAGACTGGGCTGATGCCCCGTCCGGTCACGCTGCACGACGTCGCGCGCCGGGCGGGTGTCGGCAAGTCCACCGTCTCCAATGTGCTGTCGCGTTCCGGCCGGGTCTCCGAGGCGACCCGGGAGCGGGTCCGCGCGGCGATGGACGAGCTGGGCTACGTCCCGAACCGCGCGGCCCGGCAGTTGCGGGGTGGCCGCACCGGCACCATCGGGGTCTACGTTCCCGGCGTGCCGTCCACTTCGGAGTTCTACATGCGGTTCGTCTTCGGCATCATGGAGCGCGCCGCCGCCCGCGACCGGGACGTCACCATCCTGACCGCCTCCGAACGCCGGTCGCCGCGGGCGCTCGACGGGGTGATCGTGGCCGACCCGCACCAGGACGACGAGTTCGTGCCGGTCCTGATGCGGGGCGGCATGCCGGTCGTGTGCTTCGAACGTCCCCCGGACGGGATGCGCCCGGAGGTCGTGCTCTGGGCGGACCACCGCCGGGCGCTGACCGGGTTGCTGGACCGGATGGCCGCCGCCGGCGCCCGGTGCCCCGCCCTGGTGGTGCCGCCGGAGACCGGCGACTGGGCGGCCCAGCTCGCGGCGGGACACCGCGACTGGTGCGCCCGGCACGGCGTCGCCGCCGTCACGGCGCAGCATCCGTGGGTGCCGTCGCCGGCGGAGGTGTCCCGGGCGGTCGAACAGGTGCTCGCCCGGCCGGGGGTGGACGCCCTGGTGTGCGCCTCGGTGGACACCGCGCCGCTGGCCGTGCAGGTGCTGCACCGGCTGGGCCGCCGGGTCGGGCGGGACGTCCTGCTGGCGAGCGCCACCGAGTCGAGCGCCCTGCGGCTGGGGCAACCGCCGATCACCGCGCTTGACCTGTCGCCGTTGGACGCCGGACGCCGCTGCGCCGACCTGCTCGACGACCTGGTCGGCGGCGGTCCGGGTGGGGTCTACGAGCACCCGGTGCGCCTGTGGTGGCGGGATTCCACCCGGGGGCCCGAGCCGGTCACCGGGTCATCCGTTCCAGTGCCTCCTCCATCCGGTCACCGGCTTCCACCGGGTTGAGCCCGGCCGCGAGGGCGTCCTGGTAGACCTGGTCGAGGAGGGGACGGAAGCGGGCGTACCGGTGTTCCCAGTCGGCCGCGTCGGTGCGCCAGTAGCCGACGCAGACGGCGCGGTCGCGGGGCAGGCGGTGCACGGTGCGCAGCACGGACCGGGCCTGGCGGCACTCGCCGGCCTCCCCCGCGACCCAGACGTAGCCGGGGCCGTCGGGCAGGGCCGTCTCCCGCAGCCGGTCGACGAGGCTGCCCGGGCCGTGGCCGTTGCCGACCCCGACCCGCACGTCGATCTGCACCGTGGGGTCGCCGCCGGCGGCGGCGAGCAGGTCCCGGGCGTCGGCCAGGTCCGGCAGGTCCACCAGCACCCGCACCGGTACGCCGGGCGTCCGTTCCGCGACGATGCGGGTCGCGGCCGGCAGCCCGGCGAGGTCGGCGGCGAGCACCAGCCACCGGGTGTCCGCCGGCGGGCGGAACCAGGCGCGGCAACGCCACAGCAGGAGACCGACGCCGGTCTCGGCCCGCTGCGCCCAGGACGTCGCGAAGCCGTGGTCGTGCAGGGCGAAGTCGACGGTGAGCCGCGCCCCGACCGGGTCGACGGACCGGACGGAGTAGTTGCGACCGGTGGGCGGGTGCTGCTCGTCGTGGTAGCCCCACACGTCGCCGCGCAGGGTCATCGGCGGCGGGGCCGGCTCGCCGGGGCGGGGGAAGTAGAGCGTCACCGACTCGTCCGGCAGGCCCAGGGCGGGGAAGCGGGCGAGGTCGGGGCCGCCGAGGACGACCCGTTGCAGGTGCGGGGTCAGCCGCCGGACCTCGTGCACGGTGGCGGTCCAGAAGCCGGGCCGGGTGAGCGTGTCGGTCATTTCGCGCTGAACTCCGAGTCGGTGGCCGGGTCGCCGTCGACCGCGGCGGCGAGCGCGGGGACGATCTTGTCGAGCACGTAGGGCAGGCTCAGCACGGAGGAGAACGCCAGCGCGCCGTTGGCCTCGGTGCCGAGGAAGACCTCGCGGCGCTGGGCGCGGACGTCCAGCCGGGTGTAGAGCGGGTCGCCGAGCAGGGTGGTCACGCCGGGGTCGGTGGCCGCCTCGGACCAGACGGCGACGTCCACGTCCACCAGGTCGAACCGTTCGCGGCTGATGGTGGCGGACTGGTTCGCGTTGTCGGTGAGCATGGTCACCTCGGGCGCCATGGTCAGCCCGAGGTCGAGCAGGACCTTCGACGCGGTGGTCTCGGGGCTGAACAGGTAGTACTGGCCTTCGTACGTGGAGGCGAACGCGGTGCGGGCGCCCTTGAGGCGGGGCTGCGCGCCGGCGACGGAGGCGATCCGCTTCTCCAGGTCGGCGACGAGCGTCTCGGCCTCGGCGGTGCGGCCGGTGATCTGCCCGGCGGCCCGGGTCATCTGCTGCCAGGTCACCGCCCAACTGCCGTCCCCCGCCGGCTGGGCGACGGTGGGGGCGATCTTCGCGAGCAGGTCGTACTCCTGGCGGGACATGCCGGAGGAGAGCCCGACGATGACGTCGGGGCGCAGCGCGGCGATCTGTTCGTAGTCGAGTTCGGCGCGGGCCAGCACCTCCGGCTTGGCCCCGCCGAGCCGCTCCCGGGCCCACGGCCAGGTCGCGTTCGGCATGTTGCCGTACCAGTCGCGGATCGCGACGGGCACCTCGCCGAGGGCGAGGAAGTAGTCCTGCTCCTTGAGGCCCACCACCACGATCCGCGCGGGCTTGGCGGCGATGGTGGTCGTGCCGAAGGCGTGGGTGAGCGTGGTGGGGAACGCGGCGCCGGCCGATCCGGACGCCGTGTCGGCCGGGCCCGCCTCCTCTCCGGCGCAACCGCTGGCCACGAGCGTGACGAGCGCCAGTGTGGCGGCGGTCAGGAGTGTTCTCAGCCGGCGTGGGCGGGCGTGTGACATGGCATTCGATCCTCTGAGGGGCGGCGAAACGAGATTCCCATGGGGCTTAGGGTAGGTTTACCTTAGCCAGCGATGGAACGTTCCACCATGAAGTGAGTCACAGTGTCGGTAGCCACCCCCACCGGCTTACGCCGCCCGCGCCTGCTCGCCGCCGGGCTGCTCGCCTGTGCCCTCGCCCTGCTGGCATCGATCGTCGCCAGCCTCGTCGTCGGCGCCCTGCCGCTGACGCCCGGCACCGTGCTACGGGAACTCGTCGCCCAGGGCGACAGCGAGGCGAGCCTCGTCGTCTGGGAGGTCCGGCTACCCCGTACGGCGATCGCGATCTGCGTCGGAGCGGCCCTGGCGCTGGCCGGCGTCCTCATGCAGGCGCTGACCCGCAACCCCCTCGCCGACCCCGGGTTGCTGGGCGTCAACGCCGGCGCCGCCGCCGCGGTGGTGGTCGGCATCCTCGCCGGGGTGACCGGCCAACGCGGCCACCTCATGCTCGCCCTGCTCGGCGCGGGCGTCGCCGCCGGCCTGGTCACCGTCGTCGGCGGCACCCGGGGCCCGGGCACGGCCGAGGACGGCCGGCTGGTCCTGGCCGGCGCGGCCGTCGGCGCCTGCCTGACCGGCGTCGTCGCCGGGGTCACCCTGCTGAACCAGACCGCGTTCGACCGGTACCGGTTCTGGGCCGTCGGCAGCCTCGCCGACCAGCCGCTGTCCGCCCTGCTCACGGCGGCACCCGCGCTGCTCGCCGGTCTGGCCGTCACCGTGGCCGTGATCCGGCCGCTGGACGTGCTGCGCTTCGGCGACGACAGTGGCGCGGCCCTGGGCGTCAGCCCCGGGCACACCCGGGCGCTCGCGTTGGCCGCCACCACCCTGCTCTGCGGCGGCGCGACCGCCGTGGCCGGTCCCATCGGCTTCCTCGGGCTCGCCGTCCCCCACGCCGCCCGCGCGATCTGCGGCCCCCGGCTCGGTTGGGTCGTCGCCTACAGCAGCCTGCTCGGCCCGATCCTGCTGGTCACCGCCGACGTGCTCGGCCGGCTCCTGGCCCGCCCCGGTGAGATCGAGGTCGCGATCGTCATGGGCGCCATCGGCGCCCCCGTGTTCATCGCCCTGGTCCGCGCCCGGAGGATCCCCCGACCATGATCACCGTCCCCACCAGCGGGCCGGGCCGACGCGCGCTCCGTCGGCAGACCCGCCGCGCCGCCCTCGCCTGCCTCGTCGCGCTCGCGCTCAGCGCCGGCGTGGCCGTCGCCGCCCTGGCCAGCGGCCGGTACGCCACCCCGCTGCCCGAACTGTGGCCGGCGCTGACCGGGGGCGGCAGCCCCGGCCTGCGGTTCGTCCTCTTCGAGCTGCGGCTGCCCCGGATCGGCACCGCGCTCGTCGTCGGGGCGGCCCTCGGCGCGGCCGGCGCCCTCTTCCAGAGCGCCAGCCGAAACCCCCTCGGCAGCCCCGACATCGTCGGCTTCACCGTCGGCGCGGCCACCGGCGCGCTCGTCGTCCTGCTGGTCCTGCGCGACGACCGGCTCACCCCGGCGGTGGGCGCGGTGCTCGGCGGCGCCGCCGTGGCCGGAGCGGCGCTCCTGCTCGGCGGGACCGGACAGCGCCTCATCCTCGTCGGGATCGGCCTGTCCGCCCTGCTCACCTCCGTCAACGCGTACCTGCTGACCCGCGCCGAGGTGACCGACGCGCAGAACGCCGCCGTGTGGCTCGTCGGCAGCCTCAACGGCAGCGGCCACCACCTGCCGCTGCTGCTCGGCGCACTCGCCGTGCTGCTGCCGCCCGCCGTGCTGGTGGCCCGGGGGCTGCGACTCGTCGAGAACGGCGGCGACAAGGCCCTCAGCCTCGGCGTACCCGTGCGCCGGCAGCGCCTCACCGCCACGGCCCTCGCGGTCGCGCTCACCGCCGTCGGCGTCGCCGGCGCCGGGCCGGTCGGCTTCGTCGCCCTGGCCGCCCCCCACCTGGCCCGCCGGCTCACCCGCGTCGCCGCGCCCCTGGTGACCACGAGCGCGGCGCTCGGCGCCGCCCTGCTGCTCGCCGCCGACCAGCTCGCCCAACGGCTCGTCCCCGGGCAACAACTGCCCGTCGGCGCGGTCACCGGCGTCCTCGGCGGCGGCTACCTGGCCCTCGTCCTGGCCTGGACCTGGCGGGGGCGGTCCTGGTGAGCCGGCCCCCGTCCCGCACCGCATCCGCCGCCCCGGAGGCAACCATGACCGCCCCACCCGCGATCGAGCTGGACTCGGTCACCGTCGGCTACGACCGCCGCACCGTCTGCCGGGACGTCACCCTGCGGGTCGCCGAGGGAAGCTTCACCGTCTTCATCGGACCGAACGGGTGCGGCAAGTCGACCCTGCTGCGCACCGTCGCCCGCGTGTTGCGGCCGAGCGGAGGCCGCGTCGCCGTCCTCGGCCGCGACGCCTGGGGCTACAGCCGGCGGCAGTACGCCCGCACCGTCGGGCTGCTCCCCCAGGGCGTCGAGGCGCCGGCCGGGATGACCGTCACCGATCTGGTGCTGCGCGGACGGCACCCGCACCGGTCGGCGTTGAGCCGCTGGACGGCGCAGGACGAGCGGGCGGTCACCGCGGCGCTGGCCGCCACCGGGACCGCCGAGTTCGGCGACCGGGCGCTCGCGGAGCTCTCCGGAGGCCAGCGGCAACGCGCCTGGCTGGCCATGCTGCTGGCGCAGGACACCCCGATCCTGCTGCTCGACGAACCGACCACCTACCTCGACATCGCCCACCAGTACGAAGTGCTCGACCTGCTCGCCGACCTGCACGCCGGCGGCCGGACCGTGGTCGCCGTCCTGCACGACCTCAACCAGGCGGCCCGCTACGCCACCGACCTGGTGGTGCTGAGCGACGGCCACGTCGCCAGGACCGGTCCCCCGTCGGCGGTGCTCACCCCGGACCTCGTCGCCGACGTGTTCGGGCTGCGCTGCCGGGTCGTGCCCGACCCGGTGACGGGCACGCCCGCGGTGTTCCCCGAGCCCTCCCGTCCCCGCCCGACCGGTCCCGCGCCGGCGGGCGGGTGACCAGGCGACCGGCACGGCACCGGCCGTCGGCGGCGTAGCTCCCCGGCAACGACGTCGCCGGGCCGTTCGACGCGCCCGTTCGACATGCCCGTTCGACGCGCCCGGCCGACGGCATCCGGGCCGCCGCCCGGGAGGCTCACGCCGACCGCTCCTCCCTCCGTCCCGGGTGGTCGTGGTACATGGCGAGCCGGTCCCGGACGGCCTGCCGCTGCGGGTGGTCCGTGTCGTCGAGGAGGCCGAGGGCTTCCCGGCCCCGGACGAGGGCGCCGTCGTGGTCGCCGGCCGCGCTGAGGGCCTCCGCCGACACGACCAGGGCGCGCGCCTGCCGCAGCGGGTCGGCCAGTTCGTCGCCGACGGCCCGCGCCAGGGCGGCGTCGGCCAGCGCGT
This sequence comes from Micromonospora carbonacea, assembly GCF_014205165.1. Taxonomy (NCBI): domain Bacteria; kingdom Bacillati; phylum Actinomycetota; class Actinomycetes; order Micromonosporales; family Micromonosporaceae; genus Micromonospora; species Micromonospora carbonacea. Next base: position 6,780,600 of record NZ_JACHMZ010000001.1, read on the forward strand.
CGCGGTGCCGCCCGAGACGCAACTGGGCCTCGGCCGAGATGGTGAGGGCGTCGCACCGGATGCTGTCGTCGGTGACCCGGTCGTGCAGCCCGAGGGCGACCCGGCCCTGGGCGAGGGCGACCTCGGGTTGGCCCGCCTCGAGGCTGAGTTCGGCGAGCCGGACGTGGGTGAGGCTTCGTCCACGCAGCGAGCCGACCCGGTCCCAGACGACAAGGGCCTGCCGGTAGAACGCACGCGCCTCGTCGCGGTGCCCGAGCTGGTGGTGCGCATCGCCGAGGTTGTGGAGGGCGTACGCCTCCCCGGGGGCCTCCCCGACCGCGCGGCAGTCGGTCAGCACCTCGTGGAACGTGTCGATGGCGGTGCGGATCGACCCGGTGCGCAGTTGTACGGAGGCGAGGTTGTGCCGACAGGCCCGCTGCAGGTCGGCGCAGCCGTTCTCCCGGGCGAGGCGCAGGGCCTCGGTGAACAGGCGGCCGGCGCGATGGTAGTCGTGGGTGGTGAAGTAGCTGGCGCCGAGGTTGACGAGGGTGCCGGCCCGGCCCAGGTGATGACCGTCGGCAGTCGCGGCGTCGAGGGCGGTTCGCAAGATCTCCCGCGTGTCCTCCTGGTCGCCGGACCGGTCGAAGACCTCGTGGACGGTGTCGACGATCTGCCAGGCGTGCCGGTGGAAGCCCTCGGCCGCCGCGCGACGGACCATGGCGAGCAGGTTGGTCCGTTCCACCTCGCACCAGCGCAGGGCGGCACAGTCGGAGACGAACGTCATCGGCGTCACCCCGCCCGGCTCGGGCAGGTCGGGAACGGCCGGCCGGCCCGGCGCCAGCAGGCCAACGGCGGTGACGGCCGTGTGCAGGTACCAGTCCAGCAGCCGGCGGAGCGTCGCGCGGCGCTGCTCGGGTGGCACGTCCTCCCCGGCCCGGTCGGCGGCGTACTGGCGCAACAGGTCGTGCATCCGGTAGCGGCGGACGGTGTCGTGGTCGACCAGGTGGGCGCGGGCGAGCCGGTCGAGGGCCCGCTCGGCTCCGGCGACGTCCACCGCCAGCATCGCCGCGGCGGCCTCGGCCCCGATGGTGCTGCCCGGGAAGAGGCCGAGCGCGAGGAAGAGCCGCGCGGGCATCGGGTCGAGCGCGTTGACCGACCAGGCGAAGACGGTCCGCAGGGTCATCTCGTCGGTGTCGTCGCCCTCGACGTCGAGCAGCCGACCGGCCAGTTCGTCGGCCAGGTCGCCGAGCCGCCTGTCGGGCCGGGAGCCCACGTGCTCGCCGATCACCCGCAGCGCGAGCGGCAGTCCGCCCGACAGTCTGGCCAGCGTCTCCAGCGCCGCGGGCTCCGCGCCGGTGCGTCGTGCTCCGACGATCCGGCCGAGCATGCGCTGTCGTTCGAGGTGCGACAGCGGCGCGATGGTGAGGCTGCGGATGCCGTGCCGGACGCTCAGCCCGGGGAGCCGGTTGCGGCTGATCACGACCGTGAAGCTGGCCTCGGAGCGGGGCAGGAGCTGCCGCGCCTGGTCGGAGTCGACGACGTTGTCGAGCACGACGAGCATCCGCCGCCCGCTCATCAGGCGGTGGTACAGCTCGAGGCGTCGTTCGGACTCGGCGGGCACCCGCTCGGCCGGGACGCCGAGGGCGACGAGGAAGCGGTGCAGCGCCTCCTGCGGGCGGACCGGCGGGGCCGGTCCGTGCGCCTCCGCGTTCAGGTAGAGCTGCCCGTCCGGGAACCAGCTCTGCCGTCGATGCCCCCAGTGCCCGGCGAGGGTCGTCTTGCCGACCCCGGGCATCCCGGTCAGCACGACCGCCTTCGCGATGCCGTCGCCGGCGGCGAGAGCGTCCAGTTCGTCGAGCAGTGCAGCGTGCCCGGTGTAGTCGGGTACGTCGTTCGGCAGCTGCCGGGGCATCGACACGGCTGTGTCCGCAGCGGCGGGTTGGCTCCGCGCCGGCGCGGCGGTTTCGAGAGCCGCCAGGTCCAGCGCCGGATCGGTTCGCATCGCCCGGCGATAGCGCCGCCGGTAGGCGGCGACAAAGTCCCGCGCATCGTGGGTACGACCGGCCGCATGCAGTGCGGCGGCCCACAATCGGGCCAGCCCCTCGTCGATCGGGTTCTCGATCAGCAATGGTTCGAGCCGGGTCAACGCCCGCTCGTGCCGGCCGGTGGCCAACTCACTCTCCGCCAGAAGTTTCTCCGCCCTGAATTGCTTCTCCCGCATATCCCGCCGCAGGTGTTCGCAACGCGCGCCGCGCAGGTCGGCGAGCGGGTCGTCCCGCCACATCTCGATTGCCCTGGTGAGCAGAGCAATTCCCCGATCATGCTGATGTCGATCAATTGCCTGTCGCGCCTCGGCGGTCAATCGCAGGAACCGGTGGTAATCGACCAGCTCCGGATCCACCGCCAACCGGTACGCGCCCGTGCCGGGCACCCGCACCAGGGCATCCTGGAGGCCGACCAGCCGCAGGGTCGACCGCAACCTGCTGGCCAGCGTGTAGAGCAGCGGGCGTCGGGCATGGACAGCGGAATCCTGCCAGAGAAACTCCACGATGGTCTCGACCCGCACGGGATCGCCGACGTGATAGAGAAGGACGGCGAGCAGGCCACGCTGTTTTGCCGCCCCCAGCGGGATCGCCCGACCGTCGACCGTGAGTTCGGTGGGACCCAGAATCGTGAACTCCATCAGCTCTCGCCCCCCACTAGATCTTGATTGACGTTCACCTATCAATTCTTGATCCGGTCAACCGAAAGCCACAGACCTTTCTCCACAGAGTCCAAAATCAGACATTCCCCTTCCCAGCTTCCTGCAAGCCCACTGCAAGGCGACCGACAAGGTGATCCGCAACCGGCCACTCGACGCTGATTCCCGTCCAGACAGCGCACCGGAGGGGAAGCAAATGACGTCATCAGAATGGTCGGCCAGCCCGATCGGGATCGACGCGAACCGCTGGGTGAGTCGATCCGGCTGCCGTACGGTGCTCGTCGTCGCCCACACCATCACGAGCTGCCAGCGGCTGCTGGACGTGATCGAGCTCGTCGAGAGCGACCCCCGGGTGCAACTGGTCTTCACGGTGGCGCCGGACGTCTTCAACCCGTACGTGCGGCGGTTCCTCGACCGGCTCGGCGCGCTCGTGGTGCCCTGGCACCAGGCCGTCCGGGAGCGGTTCGACCTCGGCCTCGCCGCCGCCTACGGCGGGCTGCACCAGGTGCACGCGCCCCTGCTGCTGATGGCCCACGGGGCGGGGCACAGCAAACGGGTGCGCCCCGCGCCGTTCGGCGGACCGGTGCTCGCGGAGCCGCCCGTGTACGGCCTCGACGCGCAGCGGCTGACCCACGGCGGGCGGGTGCTCCCGACGGCCCTCGCCCTCTCCCACGACGGCGAGCTGGAGGTGCTGCGCCGGCAGTGCCCCGAGGCGGTCGATGCCGCGGTGGTCGTCGGCGACCCCTGCGTCGACCGGCTCGTCGCCAGCCTCCCCCACCGCCGGGACTACCGGCGGGAACTGGGTCTGGACGACCGGCAGGAACTCGTCGTCGTCTCCTCCACCTGGGGTCGGGACGGCGTCTTCGGACGCTGGCCGGACCTGCTACCGCAGCTGATGACTCAGCTGCCGGAGCAGCGGTACCGGATCGCCGCGCTCCTGCACCCGGCGGTGTGGGACGCGCACGGGCACCGCCAGATCCGGGCCTGGCTCCGGGACTGCCGCGAGGGCGGGCTGCTGCTGCCCGATCCGACCGTCGACTGGCGCGGCCCCGTGGTCGCCGCCGACCACGTCATCGGCGACCACGGCTCCGTCACCGCCTACGCCGCCGCCATCGGACGCCCGACCCTGCTGCTGCCCGCACCCCGGTCGATGCCCGCCGCCGGCACGGCCCAGCACCTGCTCGCCACCAACGCGACCCACCTGGACCCGAACCGGCCGCTGCCACCCCAGCTCGCCCCGGCCGCGACGGTCGACCCGCAGGCGGTGATGGCCGCGCTGACCGCCCGGCCGGGGGAAGCCGGCGTGCTGTTGCGACGCACCATGTACCGGCTGCTCCAGCTTGCCGAGCCGGGCCGGCACCGGCAGACCGCCCCGGTGCCGATGCCGGTGCCGTTGGACGGCCGGGCATGAGCGCCGCAGCCGAGCCCGTCGTCGTCGCGCTGCCGCCGGGTGGCCCGCCGCTGCCCCGCGCGGCACGGCTCGCCGACGTCGTGGTGACCGTCACCGGCGGCGATCCGACCCGGATCGGCGCGAGCCTGCTCACGGCCTGCCCCGGGATCGCCCTCGCCGTCGTCGGCACCCCGGCGGGCGACGTCACCGTCGGCATACGCAACGGCCCGCCGCTGGATCTCGGCCGGTTGGCCCCGGCCGGCCGGCTGACCGTCGGGCTGCTCGCCGCGACGGCCCGGCTGCTGCACACCCGCTGGGCCGCCGGAACCCTCCATCACCGACGAACCGCACCGGACGCGCTACGCCTCGCCCGCGCCGCCGCCCGCCTCGTCGAGCAGGCGGAGCACGTCGGGCAGCCGGGGAGAGCCGAGCCGGTCGAAGACGCCGGCGGCCTCCCGGTAGTGCTGCCGTGCGGCCTCGTCGTCGCCGCGCCGCCGCGCGATGCGGCCGAGCAACACCACCGCCTCTGCCCGCTCGTTGTCCGACCCGAGGTCGGCCATCCGGCGCACCGCCTCGGCGGCACAGCTCTCTGCGGCGGCCAGGTCACCGAGGCCGAGATGGGCGGCGGCCAGCCCGGACAGCACCCGCACGGCGTTGTACGGGTCGACGTCGGACAGCCCGGCGAAGATCTCCCCGGCCTCCGTCAACAGCGGTAGCGCGTCGGCGGGTCGACCGGTCCGGGTGAGCAGCATGCCCAGGTTGAGGCAGGACAGGCCCACGCTCCGTACGTCCGGCAGCGCCCGCCGCCCGGCGAGCACCCGGGCGTACGCCTCCGCCGCCTGTTCTTCCCGGTCGGTGTCGGCGTAGAGGGTGGCCAGGCCCTCCTCTGCGTCGACGACCCCCTGGGCGTCGCCCGCCTGGCGGTACCGGTCGACCGCCGCCCGCCCGTGCTGCTCGGCCGCGTCGTACGCGCCGACCCGGCTGCAGGCCCGCGCCAACCGCTTGAGCATGTCCGCCTCGGCCCACACGTTTCCCCAGGCGCGGGCCGCCCGAACACCAAGATCATCGATCTCCAGCCGGTCCCGGTAGCTCTTCACGTAGAGGAGCAGGGGCCACATCACGTCGCTGAGCTGCCAGGCCAGCTCGTGGCGCCCCAGGCCGAAGGCGACCCGGCCCGCCGCCATCAGGTTGCCCCGCTCCCGATCCAGCCAGGCGAGGGCGGCGGCGCGGTCGGCGAACTCGGGTGGCCCCTCCAGGGGCCGCAGGAAGGTGTACGGCAGCCGCCGCCGGTAGGGGGTCACCACCAGGTCCGCCCGGCGCGCGGCGGCGAGGTAGAACTCCAGCATCGTGCGTACCACCGCCTGCCGGTCGGCCTCCGGGTCGCGCTGCTCCGACACCTCGCGGGCGCAGAGCCGAAGGATGTCGTGGAGCCGGAAGCGGTCCTCGGACACCTCGTCCAGCAGGCTCGCGTCCAGCAGCTCACCCACCAACGCCGCCACCCGGGCCGCGCCGCCGGCCCCCGCGCCGGCCACCGCCGCGACCAGGTCCACCCCGAACTCCGTCCCCGGGTGCAGGGCCAGCCTGCGGTACAACACCGACGCCTCCGGCGTCAGCGCCCGGTACGAGCACTGGAACATCGCCCTGATCGGCGAACCGTCCACCGTCGAGAGCCGGGCCAGCCGCTGCGTCTCGTCGGTCAACTCGGCGGCCATCCGTCGCACCGTCAGCTTGGGACGGAAGGCGAGCAGGCCGGCCGCCACGACGAGCGCGATGGGCAACCCACCGCAGAGCCCCGCCAGTTCCTCGGCCGGCCCGGGCTCCCGCAGGATCCGTTCCGGGCCCACCGCCCGCCCCAGCAGCTTCACCGCCTGTTCGGCCGGCAACGGACCCACGTCGAGCAGGCGGGCTCCGTCGGGCAGCAACCCGGTCAACCGACGCCGGCTGGTCACCACGACCGCCGCGGACGTCGAGGCCGGCAGCAGGTGCCTGACCTGGCCCGCCGAGAACGCGTCGTCGAGCAGCACCAGCAGGGACCTGTCCGCGGTCACCGAGCGGTAGAGGGCGACCTGCTCGGCCAGGTCCACGGGGATGCGGTCCGGCGCCACCCCGAGGGCCCGGAGGAAGGCCCCCAGCGCCACCCCCGGGTCCAATGGCTGGTCGCCGCTGAACCCCCGCAGATCGGCATAGAGCTGACCGTCCACGAACCGGTCCCGATTGCCGTGGGCCCACTGTCTCGCCAGCGCCGACTTACCCACGCCGCCGGGCCCGCACAGCACGGCGATGCTGTTTCCGCCCTCTGCGAGAAGGCCGTCCAGTGCTGACAACTCACTCAGCCGGGCGGTGAAGTTCCGCGACGGGGCAGGCAGTTGCCGGGGAATCGGAAAACGATCCGCGGGAACGCCGTTGAAATGCACACCCCCGTGGATCACCCCAGCCTGGATGCTGGCACCGGAAACGTGACCAGACTGCTCGTTGGACGTGGCGGACGACACCGTTTCCCCGACCCCGCGGAAATCCGCTCCCAATCGCCGCGCCCCCAATACGACTCGCCGAAAGCCCATTGACGGCAGGCCTAGAAAATGATGTCTCCCTGCACGTCACGCGCCTGGACGACCTTCCCGGCCGTCCCGCTGAAGTGGTTCACCACCTGGCCCTGAACGGCGACGACGCCCGCCCGCGACAGCCTGCGCCACTCTTCGTCGAGGGCAGCGGCGAAGTCGGGATCCCGGGCCATCACGTCAGCCAGTGCCGACGCGAGCGCGGCCTGTCGCCAACGCTCCTGCGGATGCTCGATCGCGGCATCAAGAACAGCCGATTCCTGCGTTTCCGCCCCGAACCGGGCACGGACCAGTTGGAACAGCGAGCCGATCGCGCTGCGGGCGCCGGCCGCAAGCGCCTCCGCCCCCTTGGTCGACAACGCCGTGGCGACAGCAAGGACTACCTGATCCTCCACACGCGCCCCCCGAATCAGGATTCACATAGACGTTTGGCGTTTCAGGCTTCGATCAGCCTAACGCATTCAGTCAACAGCTCCGAGCCTTCGGCAAGTGCCACAAAGCAGCAGATTTTCATCTATTTCTCAACAGAGACCCACAAATCAAGCAATAAGGCATACCACACAAACAGCGCCATGCGGTTATTTCGGACAGGCGATCGGCCACCTCCCGACGGATCGACTTACTGCCCCCTGAGGCGATAACGTCCACCCTCATGATCGCACCAATGCTGATAGCGCTGGCCATCGCAGGCATCGCCACCAAGCTATCGGCACTTCACTCGGAGTTAGCACATAACTTCGCTTTGCACATGCCCGAGACGGAGACAGTCCTAGTGTATTCATCGTTCTGGTATAAGTGGGTCACTTCCACTGGGGCGCACGTCATGGAACCGCTGATCAACTCGATGACTTTCTGAGAGCTTTGACTACTTAACGCAGTTACTGCGATTGCGTTACGTGTGCGCTGCCGGCCACGGCCGGCAGCGCACACTCCCTTCCAGCGCTCTCGATGCAGCGACTCGCCCGGAGACACCGATCCCGGAATACTCCGGACGCTGGCGGCCCTCCGGCAGGCGTGGCCAGCCGGGCCCCGCCGGAAGCTACCCGCCCCGTCTTGTCGCCAGCACGGCGAGACGAGGCCCTGTTCCGACCGAGAGAAGCCGTCCCCCTGCCGCCGCCGGTAACCGGCACCACAGCCAGGAGGATGCCTGCGCAGGTCTGCTGACGAGGCTGCCGGACTCTCCAACCGCTCCCGCTTCGGCTGCACCCCCGCTACGGCACGATCAACGCGACGCCCGTCAGGGCGAGATCGAGGTCCAGCGCGGTGAGTCCATCCGCGTCGAGGACGGGGAGCGCCTGCCGGTCCATCGGTGGCGGCTGGTGGTCGTGGTGGCGTGCCGGTAGTTTCGGGTCGAATGCGGTTTCTGTCTTCGATCGGAGAGTCGGCTCCGTGTCGCATATCGAGAAGATCACCGGTGAGTTGCGTGCGCTCTCGACGGGTGTCGAGCGTGCGCAGGGTCTGGTGGCTGCTGCCCGCGATCAGGCGCAGGAGGTGGCGCTGCGGGCTGCGGGTGCCGGTTTCGTCGCGGTGGCGGCGGGGCTGACGCGGGTCGGCAGCGCCATCGCGGAAATCCAGGGCGGCCTGGCCAGTGTTTCCGCTTCGATCGGGGAGGCGACGAAGGCCACCGCGGCCGTGCCGCGCGAGGCCACCTCGCAGGAGACGATCGCCGGGTTGGCCCCTGTTCAGGCCGCGGTGGGCAGCGCGCGCGACGTCACGGCCGGCGTCATCGCCCAAGTCGGTGAGGCACAGCAGCTCGTTGCCATGATCCTTCAGGGCGGGCAGCCCGGTCCGCTGCTCCAGTCCCTCGACGGCATCAGGCAAGTCCTGGTCCTGGTGGTCCAACGCACCGGCACCGCCCGGCAACATGTCGAGGCGGCGATCGCCGAGGCGCGACAGCTCGGCTCCTCGGGAAACTGACCGGGGCCGGCGGTCCCACGCCGACCGGCCCGACCCCGTCCCCGACCAGCACCCCGACCGACCGAGCCGCCGTCCCCGACGGTGGGCCGCGCCGGACAGGCGGGCGGTGGGGGCGAGCAACGAGCGGGGCCGACGAGCCGCCCACCGCCGCGCAGCCGGAAGCGCCACCCAGCCGGCGCTCGCGCCGGGCGGGGACGAACAGCCCGCGCGGGCCAGGTCGAACTGGCCGCAGCGCTGACTCCGCACAGGGCGGGCCGTGAGGGCCGAACTCCCGCGACAACACCCCTTCAGGGCACCTGGTCACATGCGGTGAAGAGGGCGACCAACGCGGTCAAGAGGCCGAATGCCACCCTCGGCCCTCAAGAGCCCAGCGCATGAATGGCCCTGACGGCACCAAGCCCCGCCCGAGCCGGGCGGCGACGGCACCGTGACCCTGCCGCCATCACCGAGCCGAGTGCTCGCGGGTGCTCACACCAAGGCGCAGAATCCGACAATACTCGCATAAAGGGCGGCGGCCGAACAATGATGTCGGGCTATTGTCCCAGCTCAACGGTGGGCCGCCTGGGACTCGAACCCAGAACCTAAGGATTAAAAGTAACCAGAAGCGGATGAAACTCCTCCGCTGCGGCCAAGTGGCCAGGTCGAGTCCTTTGGTCCGGATTCCTGCTGTGCTGTCCAGCCGCGTTCGCGCTGTTCCACGCCAGGTGTACCCGGTGAGGCGTGGTGAACGACGGTGGTCGAGGTCGACGTCCAGGATCCGCGCCGTGAATCCGTCCGTGTCGGCGACATACGAGCACCCGTGGAGCACCCGACGATCTGGTGTCGTCAGCCCTGGCTGGATCGAGCAGCGGCAGTTGGGCATCGGGTGCGGGAAGCCATGTTCGGGCAGGTCGTCGTCGGCGTCGGGGGACTTAGAACTCCTAACTCTGGGTGCGTTGGAGTTGGCGCCAGCAGATGAGGGCGCAGGCGAGGCTGAGGAAGGCTTCGTGGATGTCGTCGCGGATTTCCCAGCGGATGCGCAGGCGGCGGAACCAGTGCAGCCAGGCGATGGTGCGTTCCACGACCCAGCGTTGGGTGCCGAGGCCGGAGCCGTGGGGTGTGCCGCGTCGGGCGATGACCGGGGTGACGCCGCGGGCCCGGACTTGTTGGCGGTGGCTGTCGTAGTCGTAGCCCCGATCGGCGTACAGCCGGTCGGGGCGACGCCTCGGTGGCCCTGGCCGGCCGCCGATCGCGGGGATGGCGTCGAGCAGGGCGGTGGTCTGGGTGGAGTCGTGCCTGTTCCCGCCGGTCAGTGTGACCGCGAGGGGGATGCCGCCGGCGTCGGTGATGACGTGGTGTTTCGAGCCAGGCTTGCGGCGGTCGACCGGGCTCGGACCGGTTTTGGGCCGCCCTTGAGCGCCCGGATGTGGGAGCCGTCGATCACCGCCCTCGACAGGTCCAACTGCCCCGCGCCGCGCAGCCGGGCCAGCAGCAGCTCGTGCAACCGCTGCCACACCCCAGCCTGGTTCCAGTCCCGCAACCGGCGCCAGCAGGTCATCCCGCAGCCGAACCCGAGTTCCTGGGGCAGGTACTCCCAGGGGATCGCGGTGTAGAGCACGAACAGGATCCCGCACAACACCTTCCGGTCATCCAACGGCTTACGCCCCGGGTACCGGCTGCGGCGTGGTGGGCGGGGTGGCAACAGCGGCGCGATCTCGGCCCACAACTCGTCCGAGACGATCCACGGCGGCTGCTCACCCCTCCTCACGTTCAGACGGAACGACCCTCACATCCAGTCGGTTACGCCCAACTCATTAAGTTAGGACCTCTTAGGCCAATCGCGGTCCGGATCGCTCCTTACGCATGGAGTTGTGTGCGGTCCCCACCCGTCGTAGCCGGGTGGTGCGCCAGTGGACGAGGTGTCGCGGGGGTGCGTGGAGTATTGGGGTGGTCGGAGCGAGGAACCCGCAACCAGTCGGCCAGCAGTTCCTCAATACAGGGCCTCGCGCCAGAATTCAAGGCTGTCGCGGACGAGTGGGATGTTCGGGTGGTCGGCTTCAAGGACCCGGAGGAGATCGGGGAGTAAATCCTCGAAGGCGGTGACGGCACCCACCAGATCCCCAGTCTCACCACGCCAGGAGGCGAGATTGCGGCGGGCGGTCAGGGTATCCGGGTGATCGCTTCCGAGGACCCGCAGGAGGTCGGGAAGCAGTGCCTCGTAGGCGGCGACGGCACCTGCCGGATCGCCGGCCTGACCACGCCAGTGGGCGAGGTCGTTACGGGTTGTCAGGACCGCTTGGTGGTCGGCTCCGAGAATCCGCTCTCGATCGCTGAGCAGGTCTTCGTGGGCCGCGACAGCGCCCGCCAAATCCCCACTCTCACTACGCCAGGAGGCAAGGTCGAGGCGGGCGGTCAGGGTATCCGGGTGATCGCTTCCAAGAACCCGGATGAAGTCGGGAAGCAGTGCCTCGTAGGCGGCGGCGGCACCTGCCGGATCGCCAGCCTGACCACGCCAGAAGGCGAGATTGCGGCGGGCGGTCAGGGTATCCAGGTGATTGTTTTCGTGGATCCGGATGAGGTCGGGAAGCAGTGCCTCGTAGGCGGCGACGGCACCTGCCGGATCGCCAGCCTGACCACGCCAGTAGGCCAGGTCGAGGCGAGTAAGCAGGGTATGCGGGTGGTCGGCTCCGAGAACTCGCATCTGGTCGGAGAGCAGTTCCGTAAAACCGACTACGGCACCCGCCGGATTTCCAGCCCGACCGCGCCAGTAGGTGAGGGCGTGACGGGTGCTCAGAGTGCCCGGGTCGTCGGGGCCGAGCACCCGTAGCCGATCGGCGAGAAGCTTCTCGCAGGCCGCAGCGGCGCTAGCTGGATCTCCAGCCTCACCACGCCAGGAGGCAAGATAGTGACGGCTGCTCAGGGTGGTCGGGTGGTCAGGGCCGAGGTGCCCGTTGGCGGTGTTGTACAGGGTGTGGAAATACTCGGCCGCGGCGGCGGCCTGGCCGGTAACACCAAGGCTACGGCCAGCGTCGAACAGGACCTGGTAGGCGCCGTGAGTCCACAGCAAGTGGCCCGTGTAGGCACCCAAGGCGGCGGTATTGGCGCGCAGGGTTTGGGAGTGCTCCCGGTCGCGTTCGATCTTCGGCCAGATCTCGTGCAGGGCGTTGGCTGCGGTCACAGCCAGAACGTCGATGTGATCGCTGCAGGCTTCCCGGACGACCCGTTGTAGGAGTGCATGAACCCGGACGGTGCCGGCACCTGGGGTGATCGTTGCGAGACTGAGTTGGACAAGGTTGTCCAGGGCGTCGGTGACGTCACCGTCCTCGACCGGTTTACCGGTACGTATCTCTAGGTAGGCCCGGACGGCACGAGAAGTGAACACGGTGACGAGAATCCCGTTCCCGTCCAGTAGGGCGGCGAGTTCCAGCACCGGTCGCGCTAGGCCGGTCGGGGACAAGGTGTCGGCCCGGTCGATGGATAGCGACCAGGTGGCGGCAACGGTGTGGGGATAGTCGTCCGGCAAAGCACGGGGAGCCAGTTCGGCCAGGCGCCGACGGCGGTCGACGAGACGGCGGCGATAGCCGGCGCAGGTCATGTTCGTGCGGTCCAGGATGTACGCGGCGGCCTGCGCCAACGCCAGGGGTAGATGCCCGAGGTCGTCGGCCAGGCCGACGGCCTCATCGAGCCGGAACGGGTGGCAGCCGAGCTTCGCGGCCAGGTAGGTGGCGGCCTCGTCGGAGGTGAAGACGTTCACGTCGATACGGCGTCGGCCGGCGATCAGGGCGCTGTCGGTGCTGCGAGTGGTCACCACGGTGCGTCCCGACCTGGTGTTCGGTGGCCATAGACCGCGTAGGTCGTTGGGGTCGGTGACGTCGTCCAGGACGATCAACCATCGGCATTGGCTGGTGGCCAGCCAGGCCAGGAACCGACCGGCAGCATGGTCCGAGCTGGGGCCATCAACGCCGGTGGTGTCAGCGAAGGCCTGAGCGTAGCTGGTGACCACCGCCGAGCGCGATGTCGCGGACACCCACACCAGCAGATCTAGGCCGCCGCTTCCCGACAGGCGATGGGCCAAGCCAGCGGCGAGCTGAGTCTTGCCGACCCCGCCGAGCCCAGCCACCACCTGACACACCACCGCACCGTGGCTGGCCACCGCCGTCTCGAGAATTCGGTCGGCCGCGCGTTCCTGCCTACAGTGTGCCTCTGCCGGCACCACTCCAACCTGATGCGGCCACTTCACCGGGGCACGGCCGTTGATTGTCACCGGCGCATAGAACACCCCGGCGGCACCAGAGTTGGCCGTGACCGCAACCCATGGGGCGTCGGCACCGGGAACGGAAGGCCCTACACCGTCCCCGGTGAGACTGGGGGGACCGACGCCCCCTGCTGAAACGTCACCGGTGCGTAGAACTGCCCCACCGCTCCATGGTTCGCGGCCACGTTGTAGACGCCGGCTCGGGCTCCTGTGGGGTCCGCCTGTGCCAGCACCGCCCGCGCTGCTGTGAGAATCTGTTCATCGGCGTCTGCGCCGACAGCCTGTAGGTCCTCACCGAGACGAGCCCGCCACACCCCCGGGTCGGTGACCCGCCCGTCCAGCCGCCGTACCGCCTGCTCACGACCGTGCAATCGCCTGGCCAGCAGGTCCTTCAGCCCAACGTAAGCGTCCTGCACCGCGCTGGTGGCACCCGCAGTCGCTGCAGCCGCCAAAGCTGCCAGGATCAACTCCACCCCGGTCATCGCACCCTCCACATGAGACTACGATTGTGGCAGCACACGGCCAGCCGCAATACCCCGTTGCCTATTCGCCAGCGGTGGCGGCTGGTGGTCGTGAGGGCACCCGGTAGTTTCGGGTCGAATGCGGTTTCTGTCTTCGATCGGAGAGTCGGCTTCGTGTCGCATATCGAGAAGATCACCGGTGAGTTGCGTGCGCTCTCGACGGGTGTCGAGCGTGCGCAGGGTCTGGTGGCTGCTGCCCGCGATCAGGCGCAGGAGGTGGCGCTGCGGGCTGCGGGTGCCGGTTTCGTCGCGGTGGCGGCGGGGCTGACGCGGGTCGGCAGCGCCATCGCGGAAATCCAGGGCGGCCTGGCCAGTGTTTCCGCTTCGATCGGGGAGGCGACGAAGGCCACCGCGGCCGTGCCGCGCGAGGCCACCTCGCAGGAGACGATCGCCGGGTTGGCCCCTGTTCAGGCCGCGGTGGGCAGCGCGCGCGACGCCACGGCCGGCGTCATCGCCCAAGTCGGTGAGGCACAGCAGCTCGTTGCCATGATCCTTCAGGGCGGGCAGCCCGGTCCGCTGCTCCAGTCCCTCGACGGCATCAGGCAAGTCCTGGTCCTGGTGGTCCAACGCACCGGCACCGCCCGGCAACATGTCGAGGCGGCGATCGCCGAGGCGCGACAGCTCGGCTCCTCGGGAAACTGACCGGGGCCGGCGGTCCCACACCGACCGGCCCGACCCCGTCCCCGACCAGCACCCCGGCTGGTCCAGCTACCGGCCTCGACGGTGACGGCTTCGCTGGGCGTGGCCCCGCCCCGTGGACCAGGCAACCCACCGGTGTCCCCGGCGGGTCACCGACAGGACCGCGTACGCGGATCCCGCCGCAGGAGGACGAGAGCGTGCGGCGGTCGCTGGAGTTGGAGAACGCGTGCGCCGACACAGTCGCCGAGCGGGGCTACCGGGTCCACCAGAACCCTACGAAGCGGGAGATCGCCGAGGCGCGGCTGAACACCGGCGACGTCGGGAAGCCGGACAAGGACCCCGACTATCTGATCGAAGGCCACGTCTTCGACTGCTACGCACCGAATCCGGCGAAGGCCGTGCGCGGCATCTGGACGGAGGTGTCGGGGAAGGTGGCCAGCCAGCAGACCCAACGGGTGGTGCTGAACCTACGGGACTGGCGCGGTGACCTCACCGCTCTCCAGAAGCAGTTCGACGACTGGCCGATCCACCAGCTCAAAGAGCTCGCTGCGGTGACCCGCAGCGGTGAGATCATTCAACTCGTACGGCGAGACTGAGAAGGCGGGCGGCACGTGGCTATCGAGTACCGATTGACACTGGCGGGAGACATCCCGCTGGAACGGGTGGCCGAACTCGTCGCACCGGCAGGATTCGAGGAGTCGACCCTGCCCGGCTGTCCACGACTGCTCGGCGCGGACCTGCAGGACACGTCCGGATACACGGTCAGCATCTACGGCGGCAGCGATGGCTACTTCGACGCCGAAGACGACGACGGCACCCAGTGGGAGTGGGAACCCGACCGGCATGTGAACGTCGTCTTCCACATGCCGAAGGACGACCCGTCCGGTAGGTCGGTGCCCGACATGGCCACGGCGGTGGCCCGCGTGCTCGCCGGCCGGCCGGAGGACGCCGCGCTGGTGTTGAACGGCAACTGGCTGCTCCTCACCCGCATCGCCGGCACCCTGCGCAGACACCGCCACGCCTGGTGGGACAACTACGGCATCAACGACATCTCCCTGTAGCTGCGTTACCGCAAGCGCGAGCCAGAAGAGCGGGTAGCGCTGTCGATACCAGCCGGAGGGTAACGGCGGGCAGGATAGACACGTGCGGATGCTGGTGCTGGGTGGCTCGTGGTTCGTCGGGCGTGTCGTCGTAGAGGACGCGGTCGAGCGGGGGCTGGAGGTGACGGTCTTCCATCGCGGTCTGTCTGGCGCAACGCACTCCGATGCGCAGGTGCTTTATGGGGACCGCGAGAACCTCGATGACCTTCGGCGGCTGGCCCGACAGGGGCCGTGGGACGTCGTGGTCGATGCGGCGGGCAGTGTTCCGGCGGTGGTGAGCGCCTCGGCAGAGATCCTGGCCCATGTTGCCGACCGGCTGGTGTACGTGTCGACGATCTCGGCGTACCGGGATTGGCCGCACGCCCCGGTGGACGAGGGCTCGGCGCTGTGGGACGGCGATCCGGATCTGGACCCGGGTACGCGTGCCTGGGATCCGGACGCGTACGGCCCACTGAAGGTCGGGTGTGAAGTGGCCTGTCGCCGTGCCTTCGGCGACGATCGCCTGCTGATCTTGCGTCCGCACGTCGTTCTGGGCCGCTACGAGTACGTGGGACGGCTGCCGTGGTGGCTGGGGCGGATGCGGCGCGGTGGTCGGGTTCTGGCACCCTCGCCGGACCGTTCGATCCAGCCGGTCGACGTACGAGATCTGTCTCGCTTCCTGCTCTACCAGGTCGAGGCTGGAGCGCGCGGCGTCTTCAACGTCGCGGCGCCTCCCGGCGGGGAGACGTACGGTGACATGCTGCGCGCGTGCGCGCAGGTCGTCGCTGACGACGCGGTCGAGCCTGCCGAGCTGGTCTGGGTCGACGAGGACTGGTTGGTCGCCCAAGGCGTGACGCAGTGGACTGAGCTGCCGCTGTGGCGGAACGCGGCTGCGCCGTGGGGCATGAGCGTCGACCGCGCGGTGGCGACTGGACTACGGACACGGCCATTGGCGGAGACGGTGCTCGACACGTGGGAGTGGCTCGCCGGCGGCGGCCAGCCCGTCGCACACGAGCGTTTCGCGGAGCACGGCATCGCCCCCGAGTGGGAGGCGGCGCTCATCAGGCGCTTCCTTGCAGAGCGTTCCGGTTGACGTCCTCGACGCTGGTGACCAGCGACTTGGCAAAGGCGCGGTTGATCTTCGGATCGCGGATGGCAACGTAGCGGGCGATCGGGCGATATCCGATGGCGTGGAACAGCCGGATCGCGGCGTGGTTGCGTACGCCGGTCTCCAGGATGATCCGGCGAGCGCCGCGAGCACCGGCGTGCTCCTCCAGCGAACTCAGAATGGTCGACCCGATGCTGAGTCCGCGGGCGTCGGGAAGCGCGTAGAGCTTCTTGATCTCGATGGTGCCGGCTGTCCGCTCGTACCAGCGGTAGCCGCCGC
This sequence comes from Micromonospora carbonacea, assembly GCF_014205165.1. NCBI lineage: Bacteria > Bacillati > Actinomycetota > Actinomycetes > Micromonosporales > Micromonosporaceae > Micromonospora > Micromonospora carbonacea. Next base: position 6,797,005 of record NZ_JACHMZ010000001.1, read on the forward strand.
AGCCAGCGGGGGCACCTCGGTGGTAGGCGACGACGAAGTGCCCGTGGGGGTGGGCGTACTCGGCCGGATCCGCCTCGACGGGATCGGCGAACCCGTAGCGTTCGACCTGCTCCTGGTAGAAGGCCGCTAACAGCCGTACCGCGTCCGGATGGTCGTAGGCGCGCGCGATCACCTCCACCTCGCCGATCTTGTGGATCGACGACGGCGGGCGATGGGACCTCATCGTCATGTACGCGATAATGCCTCATCGAGCTGCGGAAGGAACTCGGCAACGACACCCGATCGTGCTCGGCGGGCCAGGGCAGGGCGCAGCGATCGCAGGTAGGTGCGGCCTCGCGGCGACTGGACCTGGGAGAGCAGCCCGACGGCGGTGCGCATCGCGTCGACCGACTCTCGGAGATCGCCGTTGAGCAGGTGCGCCCGCGCGAGGAAGGTCGTGTGCAGCAGCGCCGAGCGTGGGTAGGCGGTGGCCTGTGGGTCTGTCCCGACCGACGCGAGCGAGCCGACTGCGCCGCTGAGCGTATCGATCGCCTCTCCGAGCAGGCGTTTCCGGTTGGAGGTGGCCCGTTCGGCGAGGGCGACGAGCCCTTGGCCGGCCTCTGCGGCGAGCTGCGCGGGGGCAAGGTAATACAGGAAGGACGGGGTGTCTCGTCGTTGGCGTTCGGTCAGCAGCCGCGTCGCCTCCTCGGAGCTGCGCCGGAAACGGGCCAGGTCACCGTCGGCCGCGGCGGCGGTGGCTTCCCTGCCGAGCAGGCGGGCACGCAGCACCGGATCGCCCCTGCCGGATTCTCGTTCGGCGGCCTCGGCGAGCAGGAGCGCCTGGTTGCCGTGACCGGCGAAGGCGGAGACGTAGCTGAGCATGCCGATGGCGTTGGCAGCCCGGTCGGTGGCCTTGACGGCGCGGCAGACACCGATGCTCAGCAGCAGGAAACGCTCGGCGGGGCCGTAGCGCCCGGAGTCGAACTGGAGCCACCCGAGCAGTTGGGCGAGGTCGGCCACGATGGTGAGCAGTTGTCGGCCGACTCTCGGCTCGTAGTTCGCGTACTGGAACAGGTCGAGCACGCTTCTCATCTCGGCGGTGACGTACCGCAAGCTCAGGGCTCCGCCGCCGTGCCGGTCGTCGAGGCGTCGTAGCGCGGAGACGTGTGAGGAGATGAGTTCGACCTGTTCAGGCAGGACGCGCTCGCGGCCTGCGTGGTCGCGTGGCGTGAAAACGGCGCCACGGAGTTGGTCGAGCACCGCCATGGTCAGGTCGGGGCCGGAGGAGCCGACGAACGAAGTGTGTGGTGTCGTGGCGGTGGCGCTGAGATCGCTGAGCCGGCCGATCAGGTCGTCGACGCAGGAGATGCCGTCGAGGCTGCCGGCCGCGTCACGGGCCGCCTTGTCGGCTCCGCCTGAAAACTGACCCCGTGGTTCCGGCTGAATCTTGACCCCTTTCGGAAGCATCGGGAGGTGCTGAGCGTGGAGGACTGGGCGGAGATCCGTCGGTTGCACCGGGCGGAGCGGATGGCGATCAAGGCTATCTGTCGGCGGCTGGGTGTCTCGCGGAACACGGTGCGCAAGGCCTTGGCCAGTCATGAGCCGCCTCGCTATCAGCGGGCGGCGAAGGGTTCGATCGTGGACGCGGTCGAGCCGCAGATCAGGGCGTTGTTGGCCGAGTTCCCGGACATGCCGACGACGGTGATCATGGAACGGGTCGGGTGGACCCGCGGCAAGACGGTGTTCGCTGATCGGGTGCAGCAGCTGCGGCCGTTGTTCCGCCGACCCGACCCGGCGCAGCGGACGGAGTATCTGCCCGGTGAGCTGGCGCAGTGCGATCTGTGGTTCCCGCCAGCGGACGTGCCGTTGGGCTTCGGGCAGGTCGGTCGGCCGCCGGTGCTGGTGATGGTGTCCGGGTATTCGCGGTGGCTGTCGGCGGTGATGATCCCGTCGCGGCAGTCGGCGGACCTGCTGGTCGGGCACTGGACGCTGATCTCCGGGTGGGGCCGGGTGCCGAAGGCTTTGGTGTGGGACAACGAGTCCGCCGTCGGGCAGTGGCGGGGCGGCAGGCCTCAGCTGACGGAGGCGATGAACGCCTTCCGCGGGACCCTCGGTATCAAGGTGATCCAGTGCCGGCCGGCGGACCCGGAGGCCAAGGGCCTGGTCGAGCGGGCCAACGGCTATCTGGAGACCTCGTTCCTGCCCGGACGCCGATTCGCCTCACCGCAGGACTTCAACGTCCAGATGTCCGAGTGGTTGGTGCGGGCGAACAACCGCCAGCATCGGATGCTGGGCTGCCGGCCGGCTGAGCGGTGGGACGCCGACCTGCAGGTGATGCTGCCGCTGCCGCCGGTCGCGCCGGTGGTCGGCTGGCGGCAGACCACTCGGCTGCCCCGCGATCACTACGTTCGCGTGGACGGCAACGACTACTCGGTGCACCCATCCGTGGTCGGGCGACGGGTCGAGGTCACCGCCGACGGCGACCAGGTGGCGGTGTTCTGCGACGGCCGGACGGTGGCCCGGCATGACCGCTGCTGGGCCAAGCATCAGAGCATCACCGACCCCGCCCACCGGCAAGCCGCCGCGGACCTGCGCGTCGCCGCCCAACACAAGCCGACGACCGCGGTCGACGCCCAGGTCGAACGCCGGCCGCTGAGTGACTACGACCGCCTGTTCGGCCTGGACGTTGAGGTGGCTGCGTGATGGCCGCCAAGACCAGCCGCAACGTCGCCTCGGAGATCGCGTTCCTCACCCGCGCACTGAAGGCGCCGTCCCTGGCCGCCTCCGTCGAACGCCTGGCGGAGCGGGCCCGGGCCGAGTCGTGGACGCATGAGGAGTTCCTCGCCGCCTGCCTGCAACGCGAAGTCGCCGCCCGCGAAGCCCACGGCGGTGAGGGCCGCATCCGCGCAGCGAGGTTCCCGGCCCGCAAGAGCCTGGAGGAGTTCGACTTCGACCACCAACGGTCCCTGAAGCGGGAGACGATCGCCCACCTGGGCACCCTCGACTTCGTGGCGTCGAAGGAGAACGTCGTCTTCTTGGGCCCTCCCGGCACCGGCAAGACCCATCTGTCCATCGGCCTGGGGATCCGGGCCTGTCAGGCCGGGCACCGGGTCGCGTTCGCCACCGCCGCCCAATGGGTGTCCCGCCTCGCTGACGCCCACCACGCCGGCCGCCTGCAAGACGAGCTCGTGAAGCTCGGCCGGATCCCGCTGCTGATCGTCGACGAGGTCGGCTACATCCCCTTCGAAGCCGAAGCGGCGAACCTGTTCTTCCAGCTCGTCTCCAACCGCTACGAACGAGCCAGCCTGATCGTCACCAGCAACAAACCCTTCGGCCGGTGGGGCGAAGTGTTCGGCGACGACGTAGTCGCCGCAGCCATGATCGACCGCCTCGTCCACCACGCCGAGGTCATCTCGATGAAGGGCGACAGCTACCGGCTCAAAGACCGCGACCTCGGCCGCGTCCCCGCAGCCACCAAGACCAACGACTGAACATCAACAACCAGCAAGGGGGTCAACATTCGACCGGAACACAGGGGTCAAAGTTCAGCCGGCGTTGACACGCCTCTCCGCCGCCGTCACGTCCCGGCCAGAGTTGGGCGGCTGTGACGGCGAAGCCGAGCTGTTCGGACAGCACGGCCGCCGCCACGTCAGGGATCGGCGGGCGTGGCCGGAAACCTCGACGCAGCCAGGAGTACGCCGCCGTCGGGTCGAGCCGGTACTTGTCGCGGCCCTGCCGGGACAGGTGGCCGTTGATCGCGTTCACCAGCTGGCGGGGTCCCCACTCGGCAAGGCGCAGCGCGTCCGCGAGGGATATCGGCGTGTGGACCATTGACACCTCCCGCTGTCGCCTCGCAGTCGCACGGTAGTCGTCCCTTCACGAAGCGCCTACCCCGAAACGGCGGCGGACGGTGAAGTTCACGGGGTTCACGCGAAGGTCGGCGACGTTCCCGCTGTTCACGGCATCGTTTGCGGTCGATTGGGCGCGGTGGCTGCTGGACTGAGTCGCAAGCAGTTGTCCGACTGCGGATCCGTCCGAGTCCGACGGAGGCCAAGGATGCGTACCTCAGCGATGACCCAGGCCCGCGCGCCGTGGGAGTGGGAGTTCGACTGGCACCTGACCAACAGGTGCAACTTCTTCTGCGAGTACTGCCACCCGCAGATCCGCTACGTGCTCAACCGCAAGCACCTCGACGAGCCGACCCCGGAGCTGGTGGTCCGGCGCTTCGACGAGCTGGGCAAGGTCTGCCTGGTGCACATGTCCGGCGGCGAGCCGTTCATGTTCCCCGGCTTCGTCGAGCTGTGCCGGGGCCTGGCCGGCAACCACTTCATCAGCATCAACACCAACCTCGCCTCCGACGACGTGGCGGCCTTCGCCGAGCGTGTCCCGGCGGACCGGGTGGCGAAGATCGTCGCCGCGATCCACCAGCCCGAGCGCGAGCTGCGCGGGCTGGAACTCGACGCCTACGCCCGCAACTACCTGATCCTTCGGCGCGCGGGTTTCGACGTGACCGCCCTGTACGTGCTCTACCCGCCGCTGCTCGGTCGCTTCGCCGCCGACCTGGACCGGCTGCGCGAGCTGGGTGTGGACCACGTCCGGGCCAAGGTGTTCAAGGGCGTGTACGAGGGCGTCCGTTACCCGGAGGGTTACACCGACGAGCAGAAGGCACTGGTGCTGGCGAACTCCGGCGAGTACGTCTTCAACCGGCCCTACCTCGACGGGATGCTCTCCTTCCGGGGCCAGGCGTGCACCGCCGGTGTCACCTCGTTCAAGGTCACCGTCACCGGTGACGTACGCCGGTGCGCCTCCGTGCCCACCAGCTACGGGAACCTCTACGACGGCACCTTCCGCCCCGCGCACGTGAACGAGCCGTGTCCCGCCAAGCGGGTGCTGGTCCTGTCGCAGTGCCTGTCCTACCTCGTCGATCCTCCCGTCCGCCCCGAACAGGGCGTCGACCCGGACGACCTCTGACCCGAAGGGCATCCTCATGCAGATCGCGATCCGTCATGCCTGCGTCGACCCGGACGACCAGCCGTTCGACGTCGCCGAACGCAAGGGCGTCGGCCACCCGGACAGCCTCGCCGACCTCGTCGCCGACGCCTTCTCCCGGCGATACTCGTCCTGGTGCCTGCGCGAGTTCGGCGCGATCCCCAACCACTGGGTCGACAAGGTGAACCTCGTCGGCGCCGCCGCCGACGTCCGCTTCGGTGGCTTCGACATCCTCAAGCCCGCCGACTGCTACCTCTTCGGAAAGATCACCGACCAGGTTGGGGCCACGCAGGTGCCGATCGAGGAGATCTTCCGGGCGGTCGTCCTCGACGTCCTCCCGGCCGCTCTCGGCGAGCGCCGCATCCTCGAACACCTCCGCCTGCACATCAACAACACACGCGGCACCGCCGTCGACCACGACCGGAGGTTCTACCGCCCGGACGCGGCGCTGGACATCAACGCCGTGCTCGCGACCGAGTCCGTCGCCAACGACACCGTCGTCTGCGTCGGCACCAGCCGGCGTGGCCTCGCCGCCGATCTCGCGATCCGACTGGAACGCCGGCTCACCGCCGAGGAGTTTCGACAGGCCGTGCCGGCTGCCGGGACCGACGTGAAGGTCATGGTGGTCCGAATCGGCTCGGCGTTGGAGGTCACGGCCGCCGTGCCGTTCCATCCCGAACTGGTCGGCTCCTGGCCGGCGTACCGGACCGCGCTCGCCGACGCGCAGAGCGTCGTCTCCGCCGAGCTGAAGTCCCTGCTCGACCAGGAGCCCCGAGCCCGGCACGTCACCGGCCTGTCGCTGCATCTCAACACCAAGGACGTCCCCGGCCGCGGCTACCTGGCACCGTTTGGCACCTCACTCGGCAAGGGCGACTGCGGCGCGGTCGGCCGTGGCAACCGGTACAGCGGCGTCATCGAGCCGCTCCGCCCGGCCAGCGGTGAGGCGCCGGCCGGCAAGAACCCGGTGCACCACGCCGGCAAGATCTACACCGCGCTCGCCGCCGAGGCCGCCGAGCGGGTGCTGGCCGAAACGTCGGCGTACGCCGAAGTCACCATCGCCGCCCGCAACGGCGGCCAACTCGGCGCTCCCGCCCACGTCCTGGTCTCGGTGGACCGCGAGGTCGACGCCGCCACCGTGGCCGGGATCGACGGGGTGGTGCGGCGCGCCATCGCCGGGGCCCCGGCCTTCGCCGCCCGGTTCCTCGCCGCCGAGCCACTGACCCGGTTCCGGGACGGGGTTGCCCTGTGACGACGAAGATCCTGTCCGAGGTGCACCAACGACACCTCGCCGCCCTCCTTGATCAGCCTGCGGTCATCGACGCGGAAGGCCTCCGCATCGGCTCGCAGTACGTCATGTTCTTCGCCGAAGCCGACCTGATGCGCGAGCACGTCGCCCGCCTCACCGAGGGCTTCAGCCGTCCCGACGTGTTGGAGGTGGGACTCGGCCTCGGCGTGTTCGCCGCGCAACTGTCGAAGCGAGAGGTCGGCTCGTACACCGCGATCGAACCGCATCCCGGCGTGGCTCTGGCCGCTCGGACGCGGCTGGTCGAAGCCTTCGACGCGCCCATGCGGGTGTACATCGACCCATGGCAGCTCGTGACGCTGCCAATCGAGGCCTTCGACGCGATCATGTACGACACCTGGCCGCCGGACGGCCACGCCGATCCGGACTTCGCCGAGTTCGTCGCCAACGTCGCAATTCCCTGCCTGCGCCCCGGTGGCCGGTTCAGCTTCTTCCACAGCGGCACCGCGATCAGCCCGGCCCGCCGCGCCGTCCTCGACCGGCACTTCACGGAGTGGACCACCCACCCGCACACCATGCCGGCCGAGCAGACCCCACCGCACTGGACCAAACCCAGCCGCGACTTCCTGATCCCGATCGCCACGAAAGGCCGCACTCGATGACCACCCCGATCGCGCCGGCGGTCACCGCGCAGCAGATCGACCGGTTCGCCTCGCACGGCTACCTCGTCCTGCCGGACCTGATCCCGCCCGCTGCCATCCAGGGCCTCCGCGTCAAGGCCGACGAGATTCTCGGTGACCGACTTGCCCGGATGGTGGCCTCCAGGACGCTCGACCCGCGCGTCACCTGGTGGCGCCTAGCCAGCGGCAAGCCGTACATCCTCAAGGTCAAGCCCGTGGTCGACCTGTCCCCCGCCGCCACGTCGGTGGCCGACGCCCCTGCGTTGCGCACCGTCGTCGCCGACCTCCTCGGTGCGCCCCCGACGCTGATGGACAACAAGCTGATGTACAAGCAAACCGTCGACGTCACCGCAGGCTGGGCGGCACTGCCGGTGCTGGGCGAGGAGGTCCGCAAGCACACCGACGCCGCCTACTACGCGACACGTGGCTACCCACGGGTGCTCACCGTCGCCGTCTGCCTCGACCCCTGCACCGAGAAGGCCGGCGCGCTGCGGGTCTGGCCCGGCAGCCACCGCCGCGCCATCGAGATGATCCCGACGGACAACCAGGGGCCCGTCGTACCCGACGCCGCCGCCCCCGACACGACGGCCGTGACCCTGGTCGCCGCGCCCGGCACGGTCCTGATCTGGGACGCCGCCCTGGTCCACGCCAGCGGACCCAACACCTCCGGTCACCCACGCCGGCTGCTCGTGCTCGGCTACAGCCCCGCCCACCCGAACCACGGGACACCGCGATGAAGACCCTCATGCTCGGCGCCAGCGCCCGCGACCCGGACATGATCGAACGGTGGAGGGGATGACGGCGGTGCTGCCCTACACCCAACCCGCGCCATACCACTCGCAGTGGGGCGAGGACCGCTGGCTCGCCGAGAACTACCACCTCCCGGCCCACGGAGTGTTCGTCGACATCGGCGCTGGCGACGGCATACGCGGCAGCAACAGCCTCTACTTCGAGAACCGCGGCTGGCGCGGACTCTGCGTGGACGCCGACCCTCGCAACCACCAGCGCCTTCGGCACCGCTGCTGCGCCGTGGACACCTGCGCCGTGTCCGCCACCCCCGGACTCTGGCCATTCGGCATGTACGCCCACAAGCCCTCCTGGTCCGGCCTACAACGGCGCGGCACCGACTACCAGGAGATCCTCGTCGCCTGCCGGACCCTGGAAGACCTCCTCGACCAGTGGTGCATCGACCAGATCGACCTGCTCAGCATCGACGTCGAAGGCGCCGAACTCGACGTCTGGGACTCCTTCGACCACACCCGGCACCGACCGAGCGTCGTCGTCATCGAGTTCGACGATGACCACCCCGACCGACACCCGCAGACGATCCACCGCCACCTCGGCCAGGAAACCTACGAACTCGTCCACGAGACACCAGCGAACCTGATCCTGCACCGAACAGACCGGCCATGGCGGCGACGCCGATGAGCAGGCCCGGCCTACTGATCAACCGGCTACTACCCGACGGCAAACTGATCGTCGTGTGCGGACGCGCCGACGACGCGGAAGCCTGGCAGGCACTGCTCGGCCCGGCCCGGTGCCTCGCCATCGCCTTGGACGACGCACCATCCGACGTCCGACCCCGGACGCTGCGCGGCGCGTCCGACCACCTCGCATGGCAACATCGCGCGGTCGGCGGACTCGACGGCTCCGGCTGGCTCGCCGGGCCGGCCGACGCCTTCGACCCCGACCGCATCGCGACGCTCGTCCTGCCCGACCCGCTCGATCCGCTCGAAGCTGGGGGCCGGCGACGGTTCGGCGTCAGACAGCCCGCGTGGCGGCTGTTCGAGGACAAGACCGTGGTCGACACGCTCTGGGACGCCGCCGGGATACCCCGCGCACCGTCGATCGTCCGTGACGGTACCGCTGACCTCGCGATGCTCGGGGCGAGCGTCGACCAGGGAGCCGGAGTCGTCTGCTCCTTCCAGCCCAGGGGTGCCGCACCATCGGCTGGCGGCGACGGCATCTGGTGGTGGCGCGACGGCCCACCACCGACGACCATCCCCACCCCCGAACCCGGAACCTGGCGCGTCCGGCTGATGCCACTTCTCGAAGGAATCCCGGTACGCCTGCACGGGCTGACCCTCGCCACCACGGTCATCCCGTTTCCGCCCATGGAACTTGTGACGCTTCCCCGCCCCGAGCAGGGGACCTTCCTGTGCGCCGGCGCCGTTCCGATGCTCGGCGATACGGTCGACCTTGTCAGTCAGACCGAACGGATCGGGGTTGGTCTGCGCGATCGCCTCGGCTACCGTGGCGGCTTCTCCGTCGACGGCATCCTCACCCGCACGGGGTTTCAGCCCACCGACTTGAACGCTCGGCTCACCTCCGCCATGGAAGCGACAGCGTCGGACCGCCGAGTCCTGCTGCACGCGGTCAACCTGCTCGCGCGGGAAGGAAACGAACCCGACACCGGCGCGGTCGCGCAACTCGCGGAGGGCGTGTTCTCCATCGGCAGCACCTGCACGATCTTCGGTGCGGCCACGTCCGCAGACGAGAGAGCCCCTCGGAAGGCATGGGTTCGCTGGGATGGCGACCGGCTGGTCCCCGCCGCAGGCAACGACGCAGACGGAAGTCTCGTCATCACCCCGTCTCCACGAGGTTGGCTGCTGACCACGGCCCTTGCCACCGCCCGGCTCCCAGGCGGTGGCCGGGTCGGACCATGGGCACCTGAGGTCTTCCGGCTCAGCGACGAGATACTCGGCACCAACTTCGGCCGCCTCGCACCGCCATTCGGCACCCGGTCCCGCGCCTGTCTGCGGAAGTTGCGATTCGGTGCGGGGTTGGCTCGGGAGTAGACCTGCCGGCCGGCGAGCAAACATGGTTGGGCCGACGATCGGCTACATGCGTTCCGGAGTGGTGATGCCGAGCAGGTGCAGGCCTCGGTGCAGGACCCGGGCGGTGAGGTCGCACAGGGCCAGCCGGCTGTCGCGTACCTCGCTGGCGGCGCGCAGGACGGGGCAGCGTTCGTAGAAGCCGCTGAAGGTGGCGGCGAGGGTATGCAGGTAGCCGGCGAGTCGGTGGAACTCCAGGGTCTGTTCGACACCGCTGACGACGGTGCCGAAGTTGACCAGTTCGAGGGCGAGGGCGTGCTCGGCGGGGTGCGTGATCGAGATCGGTGCCGCGGTGAGCTGCTCGATGCTGGCGCGGCGGAAGATGGACCGGATCCGGGCGTGGGCGTACTGGAGGTACGGGGCGGTGTTGCCGTCGAGGGAGAGCATCCGTTGCCAGTCGAAGACGTAGTCCTTGATCCGGTCGGTGGACAGGTCGGTGTACTTGATGGCGCCGATGCCGACCGCGCGGGCGACGTCGGCGACGGCCGCCTCGGGCAGGTCGGGGTTCTTCTGCCGGGCCAGTTCGGCGGCCCTGGTCACGGCCTCGTCGAGCAGTCCGACGAGCTTGATCGAGCCGCCGGCCCGGCTGCGTAGCATCTTGCCGTCCGGGCCGAGGATCGAGCCGAAGCCGATGTGTTCGGCCCGTGCGGGCGGGCTCAGCCAGCCGGCGTGCCGGGCGACCGCGTACACCATCTCGAAGTGCTGGCGTTGCGGCAGGCCCACCACGTAGAGCAGCCGGGTCGCGCCGAGGTCCCGGGTCCGGTGCCGGATCGCCGCGAGGTCGGTGGCCGCGTAGCCGTACCCGCCGTCGCGCTTGCGCACGATGATCGGCAGTGGCTGCCCGTCGCGGCCGGTGAAGCCCTCCGGGAAGACGCAGGCGGCGTCGCCACTGTCCCGCAGCAGCCCGAGCCGGTCCAGCTCCTCGGTCACCGGGGCGAGCATGTCGTTGTAGTAGCTCTCACCGTGGAAGTCCTGCTCGGTGAGCAGGACACCGAGCTGGTCGTAGACGGTCAGGAAGTACTTCTCCGACTCGGCGACCAGCAGCCGCCACAACCGCAGGGTCAGCTCGTCGCCGCCCTGCAGGGCGACCACCCGCCGCCGGGCCCGCTCCTTGAACGCGTCGTCGGCGTCGAACTTCGCCCTGGCCGCCTTGTAGAACGAGTCCAGGTCCCCGACGGACAGCTCGTGGGCGGCCTCCGACTCGCCCAGGTCGAGCAGGTGCTCGATGAGCATCCCGAAGGGGGTCCCCCAGTCGCCCAGGTGGTTGGCCTTGATCACCCGGTGCCCGAGCCACTCCAGCAGCCGCACGGCGGCGTCGCCGATGACGGTCGATCGAAGGTGCCCGACGTGCATCTCCTTGGCCACGTTCGGCGCCGAGTAGTCGACGACCACCGTCTCGGGAGCGGCGCTCACCGCGACGCCGAGCCGGGGGTCCGCGGCCATCCTCGACAGCAGGGTGCCGAGAGCCGGGTCGGCGACCGTCAGGTTGATGAACCCCGGGCCGGACACCTCCACGGCCGCGCAGAGATCCGCCAGCGCCACCCGGCCGAGGACCTCGGCGGCGATGTCCCGGGGCGGGCGGCCGAGCCGACGCGCCAGGGCCAGGGCGGCGTCGGACTGGTAGTCGGCGTGCTGCGACCGCCGCACGACCGGGTCGACCGGCCCGCCGGCCACGGCCGAGAACGCCTGCGCCAGCCGCTCGGCCAACAGCTTTTCAAGATCCATGCGGGTACGCCAATCTCGCTCCGATCCGCCCTCACGCGGGAGGCGGATCTGCCGGGGGAATGCTCGGGGAGCGGATCGATCGACGACCAGGTTGACCGGCGGAATCGATCCGCCGCTCGCGAAGAGGTCAGCTCAGGCGGTCGAGGGCGGCTCGCAGGCGAGCCACGGTTCGCTCACGTCCGAGGATCTCGATCGACTCGAACAGCGGCAGCCCGACGGTGCGGCCGGTCACCGCGACGCGTACCGGTGCCTGGGCCTTGCCGAGCTTGAGCCCGCGCTCCGCGCCGATCACCTCCAGCGTCGACTTGAGCACCTCGGTCTGCCACTCGCACGTCTCGTACGCCTCGACCACGGCGGCCAGCAGCTCCGGGGCCTCGGCCTTCATGGCCTTCGCCCACGCAGCCTCGTCGGTGACCGGCTCATTGAGGAACAGAAAGTCGACCATGGGCACGATCTCGGAAAGCACCGCTATCCGGGTCTGCGCCAGTTCGGCGACCGCAGCGAACGCCTTCGCGTCGTACGCCTCCGCCCGCCACGGCGTGGCCTCGGCGCTCAACCAGGGCTGACACGCCTCGACGAACGCCTCCACCGACAGCGCCCGGATGTAGTCCCCGTTGAAGGCCCGCAGTTTCTTCACGTCGAAGAACGCCGGAGAAGGGTTGACATCCTCCAGCCGAAACTCCGCCACGATGTCGTCCCAGGGCAGGATCTCGCGGTCACCGGACGGCGCCCACCCGAGCAGCATCAGGTAGTTCCGCATCGCCGCGGCGAGGTACCCCTCGGCGCGGAAGTCCTCCAGGGCCACCCGGTCCCGGCGCTTGGACAGCTTCTGCCGCTTCTCGTTGACCAGGATCGGCGCGTGCACCCACACCGGGGGCTCGGCGCCCAGCGCCTCCCACAGCAGTTGCTGCTTCGGCGCGTTGGGGAGGTGTTCCTCCGCCCGGATCACGTGGGTGATGCCCATGACCATGTCGTCGACCACGTTCGCCAGCAGGAACACCGGCGACCCGTCGCCACGGGCGATCACAAAGTCCTCGATCAGCTTGTTGTCGAAGGTCGGCTTGCCGCGTACCAGGTCGACGATCACGGTCGAGCCGTCGTCCGGCGTACGGAAGCGCAGAGCGCGACCGTCTCCGGCGGTCAGGCCACGGTCCCGGCAGAAGCCGTCGTAGCCCTTGTGCTCGCTGCCCGTCCGCGCGATGACCTGGTCCCGGGCGCAGTCGCAGTAGTAGGCAAGCCCGGCGGCGAGGAGCCGGTCGATGGCCTCCCGATGGTGCGGTGCGTAGTCGGACTGGAACAGCGGACCCTCGTACTCACTTGGGCCGATGCCGAGCCACTCCATCGCGTCGAGGATGCCCTGGACCCACTCCGGGCGGTTCCGCGCCGCGTCCGTGTCCTCGATCCGCAGCACCATCGTCCCGCCCGACTGTCGGGCCAGCACCCAGTTGAACAGGACGGACCGGGCGTTGCCCACGTGGAACATGCCCGTCGGGGAGGGTGCGAAGCGAACGCGGAGATCGGAATTGGCCACGGATAGCAGGCTACCGAACAAGCGGCGGTCAGCCTCACCGATATCCGCGCCCGGAGCTCCCGAGGCGAGACGTAGTGCCCTACCTGCGTGAACCTGCCGTAACCGGAATGCTGAAGCAGCGGCGCACGGCAACTGTTCACTGTTCAGCGCCATTCTCTACGCCAGCCGCACCGGGTAGCCGGTGTGTTCATGCTTGCCCGGCAGGTCGGGTAGAGCGGGTCACGTCCGCGCTGGTGGTGTAAGAGACGGCCATCGCGTGATCCGGTCTGATGCTATGCGGCGATTGGTGCTGCGTTGGGCTGGTCGGTGTCGTGTTGGCGGGTGTCGACGGTGATCAGGCGGGCTTTGGCGAGGAGTTCCAGGCCCATGTAGCGGCGTCTTTCGGTCCACTCGTCGGTCTGCTCGGCCAGGACCGCGCCGACGAGTCTGATGATCGCCGCCCGGTTGGGAAAGATGCCGACGACGTCGGTGCGGCGGCGGATCTCCTTGTTCAACCGCTCCTGGGGATTGTTGGACCAGATCTGGCGCCAGATCTCGCGGGGGAAGCCGGTGAAGGCGAGCAGGTCGTCGCGGGCGGCGTCGAGGTGTTCGGCCGCAGCGGGGAACTTCGCTTCGATCGTGGCGACGACCCGCCGGAACTGGGCGTGGACGGCGTCGGCGTCGGGCTGGTCGAAGATCGTGCGGACGAGGGTGGCGATCCACGGCTGCGCCGATCTGGGGACCTTCGTGAGCAGGTTGCGCAAGTAGTGGGTGCGGCATCGTTGCCAGGCGGCGCCGGGCAGCGCGGCGCCGATCGCTGCGACGAGGCCGCGATGGGCGTCGGAGATGACGAGCTGGACGCCGGACAGTCCGCGGGCCGTCAGGGACCGCAGGAATGCCAGCCATCCGGCCCCGTCTTCGTCCGAGGCGACGTCGACGCCGAGGACTTCACGTTGGCCGTCGGCGTTGACCCCGACGGCGACCAGAGCGTGGACGTTGACGGTGCGGCCGTGCTCGCGGACCTTCATCGTCAACGCGTCGGTCCACACGAACGTGTAGTGGGCGGCGTCGAGGGGCCGGTTGCGGAACGCCTCGACTTGGGCGTCCAGGTGGGCGGCCATCTCCGAGACCTGCGACTTCGACAGCTGCCGGATCCCGAGCTGCTCGACCAGCTTCTCCACCCGCCGCGTCGACACCCCGAGCAGATAGCTCGTGGCGACCACTGAGACCAGGGCCTGCTCGGCCCGCCGCCGGTGCGTCAGCAGCCAGTCCGGGAAGTAGGAGCCCTGCCGCAGCTTCGGGATCGCCAGGTCGATCGTGCCGGCCCGGGTGTCCCACTCCCGAGGCCGGTAGCCGTTGCGGGAGTTGACCCGCTCGTCGCTGCGCTGTCCGTAACCGGCGCCGCAGATCGCGTCGGCCTCGGCGGACATCACCGCCTGCGCGAACGTTTTGATCATCGCCTGCAACACGTCCGGCGACGCGCCCTCGATCTGCTCGCGCAGCAGGTCAACGGGGTTCACACTCTCTGAAGCGGCCATCGCGTTCTCTCTTCCTTCTCTGACTTGGTCGTCTTGAAGGATCGACGCGATGGCCGTCTCTCATCTACGCAACACGCCCAACACGGGCAAGTCGTACACCACTTCCGTGGACGCAACCGTAGAGCGAATTGGTGTGGTGCTGTTCGTCGGCGACGTTCGCTCATGGACCCGGGGCCGAAGCCCGGGTGACAAGGTGTTGGCCGAGCTTCGCCGTGAGCTGCAAGCGTTCGCTCAGTGGCACCTCGGAGGACTTGGCGCTGTTGAAGTCGTCGCCCACGTACCGCGGAATGATGTGCCAGTGGAGATGCGGGATGTCTTGAGCGGGAGGTCCCAGGTTGAGCCGAACCGTCGTCCCGCTGGCACCGAACGCGGCCTTCACCGCCTGCGTCGTTGCCTGGAGCGCGGCCAGCATGGGGATCGCCTTCCCGGGCGGCACGTCGGCGATGCCGCCGTAGTGATCTGCCGGGACGAGGAGCATGTGCCCCCGGTTGTCCGGCCGCTGGTGCAGGGCCGGAAAGACGACGAACTCGTCGTTGACGGCAAGACAGACCCCAGGATCGGTGACGCCCGCCGTCACCGAGCAGAACACGCACGACAGATCCAAGATCGCGATCGCCTCCCCGAGTGGAGTTTGCGCCATCCTCCCCGATGAGTTGACGCGGGCAGCGGATGGATACCCGTCCGGTATCCGGGCGGGGCAGGCAGGCTGGGCAACATCATTCTTGATCCTGATCGTGTGACCCTGGTGGGGCTTCCCGCCAGACCAACCAACAAGCGATGTGACGGCCACCCCGTCCAGTGGTAGTTGGGGGTCCTGGGGCGCGATCACCCTCGCCTGCCGGACGATCCCCTGGGCGGGGCAGCGCGGGGAGACGAGGCAGTCGTAGATCCCCTGGGCTGGTGCTCGCGAGCCGCTGTGGGCGATCGTCACGTAGGACTGGAAGGCGTCTACGGCTTCCAGCACGGCTGACCACGCCCGGCCAGGGCTGCCCGCAGGCGGACCCGACGAGGGGGAGGCATTCGGGTAATCTGTGGCTCAGCGGGCCGTTAGCTCAATGGCAGAGCTGAGGACTTTTAATCCTTAGGTTCTGGGTTCGAGTCCCAGGCGGCCCACCGCTGAGCTGGGAAAATAGGCCGACATTACTTCGCGTCGTCGCCCTTTATGCGAAAATTGTCGGACTCTGACCTTGGGCTTACGAGCACCCGCGAGCACCCCGCTCGGTGATGGCAGCTGGGGCGCGTTGCGTCGCCGCCGGCCTGGGCGAGGGCTTGCGCGCGGTGGTCGACCCCCTCATCGCAGGCGACCAGGTGCCGCGGCGGGGTGTTTGTCGCAGTAGTTCAGCCCTTGCAGCCCGGCCCACAAGACCAAGATCACCGCGGGGATTGGCCTGGTCGGAAGCAGACGAAGTCAGGCCGTCGCTGTGGCCTTGCCTTGAACGCCGCCGTGCTGCAATCGATCGGTGACGGTCAGGTAAGGATCATGGTCGGCGAGTTGCTGTGTGGTTGCCCGGTAGGGTCGGTGGTCGTGCAGAGGTTGGTGCTCTTCGATCTCGACAACACGTTGGTGGACCGGGATGAGGCGTTTCGCCGTTGGGCGGCTGGGTTCTGTGAGGAACGTGGCCTGCCTGCTGGCGCTTTCGCGTGGTTGGTCGCCACTGACGGGGGTGGCTTCATGCCGCGGGATTGGTTCTTCGGCGAGGTGAAGGGGCGGTTCGGTCTTACCGCGTCCGTCGATCGGTTGTGGGGCGACTACCGGCAGCGGATGCCGGAGTTGGTCAGCTGTCGACCCGGTGTGCTGGACATGCTGGTGGCGTTGCGGCGGCGGGGATGGCGGATGGCCATCGTGACGAACGGCCAGGCCGACAATCAGCTCGGCAAGATTCGCCGTACCGGACTGGATCGGCACGTGGATGCCTGGGCGGTCTCGGGAGAGCTGGGGATCAGGAAGCCCGCCCGGGAGCTGTTCGAGGCTGCGGCGCGCGGTTGTGGCTTGGACCTGGACGATGGTGGCTGGGCCGTGGGAGACAGCCCGACGCTGGACGTGGAGGGCGGACGCGGGGCGGGGCTCGTCACCATCTGGATCAGCAGAGGGCAGACGTGGCCGGCGGAATTGAGCCCGCCCGACCAGGTCTGCGGTGCCGTCGAGGGTGTCGAAGACGTGCTGTTCGGTGCCGATTCGGCGGGCGTGGAACGGGGCTGACTGCGGTCCCGCAGCGGTGAGGGAATGGCCTCAGCCGTCGCTCCTCACGCTCCGGGCGGCAGACGCTGCGGATCTTGCGGTTGTCGGTTGTGGTGTGGCCTGGGCGGGGGCGTCGGCCGTGGGGTGACGCCCCCGCTGGGTGTTGTCGGCTATGCGGCTGGTCGGCGTCGGCGGGGTACGAGTTGGGCGGCGGCTTCGGCTTTGGCGCGTTCGACGTCGAGTTCGGCGATGACGGTGGTGTAGGTGTCGCCGGTGATGGTGATGGAGGAGTGGCCGAGTAACTCTTGGACGTCTTTGAGGTCGGCGCCGGCGGCTTTGAGGAAGGTGGCGGCGCAGTGTCGCAGGTCGTGCAGTCGGATCGGGGGTAGTGCGGCGTCGCGGACGAGGCATTCGAATCGCCAGGTGACGGCTTCGGGGTGCCAGGGTCGGCCGTCGGGTCGGACGAAGAAGAGTCCGGTGTCGGGCCAGGTGGGGCCGTGGGCGAGTTTCCATTGGGCGCGGCGGACGTGGTAGGCGCGTAGCGCGGCGAGGGTGTGGCTGTCCAGGGAGATGACGCGGTTGCCGGATTCGGACTTGACTTTCTTGATCACCGGTGTGTAGCCGTGGGTGGACAGTTGCTGGGAGATGGTGATCAGGGCGTTGTCGAAGTCGACGGCGGTGTCGGTGAGACCGACGGCCTCACCGCGGCGTAGGCCGCGGTGGAGGATGAGCGTGAACAGCGGGTAGAGGTCGGGGTCGTGGCTTTCGGCGTGGTCGAGGAACTCGCCGGCCTGCTGGGGGTTCCACACCATGACCGGGCTGGGTCGTACGCCGGTGGTCTTCCACGTCGCGACGGCCTTGGCTGTCCAGACGCGGGCTTTGGGGCGGGTCCCCGAGGGCAGTTCGACGTGCGCGGCGGGGTTGAAGTCGATGAGCCGGTTGTTGCTCCTGCGGATCGCGTCGTTGAGTGCCTTGCGCAGGGTGGCGCGGATGCGGTGCATGGTCGCCGGGCCGGTGATGCGCCGTCCTCGCATGGTGGCGCGGATCTGCGGGTCGTCGCTCTGCCGGGCGATCTCGATGGTGGTGTTGCGGTCGGTGATCGCGGTGAACATCGCCTCGATGTGGTCGACCCGTAGCCGTTGCAGGGGGATCGCGCCGAGGTGTGGGACCAGGTGGATGCGGATGTGGGACTCGTAGGCGCGCACGGTGTTGGGTTCGATGCCGCGGCGGGAGGCCAGCCACTGGTGCAGGTACTCGCCGACGGTCGTCGCGACGGTGGGCGGCAGGCCGGCCCGGACCCGTCGGGCGATGGTGTCGCGGTCCGGCAGCGGCGCTCCGGAGGTGACGGCGAGGAGCAGGTCGGCGATCTCGGAGGCGAGGGCGGTGTCGTCGCCGGCGAGGGCGAGCAGCGCTCTGGCGTGGTCGCGGTCGCCGGTGGCGGCGTCGCGGCTGTCGAAGGTGCTGCGGCGTAGCTGCCGGCGCCGCTGGCCGGGGTGGGTGGGCAGTTCGAGCTGGTAGGCCCACCGGCCGTGGGTGGGGTGCCACGAACCGCCCGTTCGTCTCAGCTGGGGGCAGCGGTTGCCGAGTTTGCGGCCGTCGTTGTCGCGGCAGGCGCAGCGTTTGAAGACGGATCCGTCCGCCATGGTCAGGTGTCTCCTCTTGTGTGGCAGCCGGTGGGCTGCGGATTCCATACGGGGTGATCCACGCGTGCCTTCCACCGGGGATCAAGTCGCCTGTGACGGGGCGGCAGGGGGACCGTCGTCGTCGGCCGGTAGGTGCAGGGCGTGGAGGATGGCCGCGACCGGTATCCGGTAGCGGCTGCCGAAGCGCAGCACGGCGACCGGGAACTGGCCGCGTTTGGCTAGGTCGTACGCGGTGGCGCGGGACAGGCCGAAGATTGCCGCGGCGGTGGTCAGGTCGGTCACGGTGCCGAGGGCGCGGATCCGGTCGGCGGTCCACACCGGCGGCTCGCCGTTCGCCGGAGGCATCGGCCGGTCGGGGGGATTCTGGCCGGGAAAGCTCATCACCGACGTTCCCTTCCGAGAGGCTGCCAGTGACCCTCCGGGTGGGTGGGGGCGTCGGCGCGGGCCGGGCACCCGGCGGTGGCCGATGCCGGTGGGTCGCCGGCGGTCAGGTCGATGGGTACGGGGTCGGCCGGGTCGATGCGATCGGCTCGATGGTTGTGGTGCGGCGTGTGCTCGCTCATGTGCTGTCGGCTCCGCGCCGCGCCGTGAAGCGCTGACACCTCCGAACCGGGGTTTGTGGGCCCTGGCGAACACTTGCCGAACTCACCGCCGCTCACAGCGGCCATCCGCGTGACAGTCGCCCCGGTTCGTACGACTTTCCCCTGCCAGCCGGGCGTAGCGTCGATCAGCGGCAGTCGTCGCGACGACCACAGGAGACCCGCTTCTGTCAGTTACCGTGCGTGACTAAGAGAAGTGGGAAAGGCGCGGGTCCCAGGCCTTGGGTCTCGCCGCGATGTCCGCGTCGATCACCGCTCCGACCAGCGTTGTGAGAGGCGCGCAGGTGTCGCCGGGCAGGCGGATCCACCGGCGCGGCGGCCCTACCCCCCGGCGATCCTGTCAACGGTGACGGCGCCCCTGCTGCTGCCATGGATGCGCCCCGGCGAGCCGGCGCGGTCGGCCGACGGCGACCGGCGACACCAACGCGGTGAGCGGCCGCGCTGTCACAGGCCCCCGCGCGAGATCGCTGTGAGCGTCGCCGGACTGTGTCGCGGGGCTGCGGGGCGAGCCGGTGCCAGCGTCACCGCGAAGCGCGTCGACAGGTTCTGTCACTCCTGTCACAGCGCAGGTCAACCCGCTTCCACCCGCACCGAATCAGTGATTGCTATCTATTAGCTCTCTTGTGGGGTCCGCCCATGACAGAGGCTGGGGGGAGGGGCGGGGACCGGCGGCTGAGCAGTTCTGTCAGAGGCTGTGACACGCCTGTGGTGGAATCGCCGCCGCCCCTCGCCGCGACGCCACCGGCGACAGTCATCGAAACCCTCCGCTGTCACAGGAGTTGACACGGGCGTGTCCGGCGCTACGGACTGGCCCACCTCCGCCTTTGACACGGCGATGCCCTTCGCCAGGCTGACGTGCGCTACCCGCATCGCTGGCGCTCAACACCGCCACCGGTTGCGGGTTCTCCTGCAGCCCAACTTCGACGCGTAGCGGCCACGCGGTACCCACGAGGTTCAGCTTCGACGTGGCCGAGGTCCTCGACGGCGGGATGCTGCTCGTCAGCCTCCCCAAAGTCGTGCTCGGCGAGGACGCCAGCCTGCCGCTCGGCTCCGTGATTCTCGCGCAGGTCCGACCCAACCACCGCCCGCGCAACCACCGCAGTCGATCGGGGCCGCGACGCTATCCTGATCATCGAGGCGGCCCACAACCCCTGGCCCAGGCCAGCTCGCTGGACACGATGCTCACCGAGGCACACGCTCGCCGGCTGTCGCTCGTACTTGCCCACCAAGCCCTGGCGGGCGGCCGCGCCGAGGCAGGACGCCAACGCCATCGACGATCTCGTCGAGCGACTCAGTCGTCCGAGAGGCGAAGCTCCTGCCCGCCTCTGCGATGGCGGTGGCGTTACCTGGGCCGCCCAATGGCTCGCTACCTGGCTCGTGACCCGTGACCGCCGAACACTCGCAGCACAGTGCCGACCTGGGCTGTCAGTGCCGCGTACGCCCCCTGGCAGCCCCTGCGGACCCGCCTCTATCCCGCCAGACACCCTCCCAATCGGGAGGGCACCCATCCTGCCAGGAGCGAACACGGGGTACCCCGTGTTCGCTCAGCCCCCAGCAAGCCGGCCCCCTCGCTCGTCGAGTCCCACAAGATCCGGCGGATCGACGCCGTCGACGCCGACCGCCACGGCGACGTCGCGCGGTCTGCATCGACACAATTCGATCACGCCGACGGCCCGGGCTGAGGCGCCTCATCGAAACCACTGCGCGGTCGGTCGACCCATCCCGACAACTCTCTACGACGGTTGACGCCAGAGGGCAGACGCGACGCTCCGGCCCTGCCCCGCGCGTCGTCCACGACGCTTCACCGCGCCGCCCCCGGACGGACGACTTGACCTTCATCGACAGATGAGCGTCGATCAGGCGGGCATCGCCCGAACCCGGTCATCAGGCACAACACTCCAGACCTGGCCGGACGCCGCCCCCTGCCTCGGAACCTGAAGGAAGGTCACCCGCGATGTCTGACCGACGCCGAATCCGGCCGTCCCACCGCGCCCTCCTGCCCAGCGACGTCACCGACCCGCTGCTGTGGCGGCTGGCCGTCGACGTCCTCACCGCCCACCAGCCCGGACCCGACGACCGTTGCGTCAACCTTCAGTGCGCCGACCAGGGAACCGGCCTGTGCACGGCCGCCAGGCAGGCGCAACAAGCGATGCGTACCGCGCGAGCCACAGCGCCGCAGCCACCGGCCTTGCGGCAGCCGGCCGTCAGCAGCCGCGAATGCGCACCGCAGCGGCGGGTGCGCGAGGCCGGTGGTTTCGTCGGCTGGTTCACCGCCGGAATCGCCGCGACCGCCACGCACCTGCGGTCGCGAATCCCGCAGCGGCTGCCGCGCCGGGTCCCGGGAGCGACGCTCACCACCGCGCACGCCGCGTGAGCCACGGCCTCCAGCCGCAACGAACCACGATCACCGCACAGCGGTCGGAAGGACAGCATGACCTCGCGAACCGAGACCACTCTCCTCAGCTACGCGCGAGCCGCCGTCGCGACCCTTACCCTCAGGCACGGGTGCTGCGCCAGCGCCGTCCGCCGAGTACCACTCGGCTTTCGTCGAAACCCGCCGCGCAGCTCTCCAACCGCCAGCCGGAAGCGACGCCGCCGACCGCCGCCTATGGGCCGTCGAACACCGGTAGAGGCCCGGCGCCTGCGGCTCCGGTCAGGGGCTGGTCGGGGTGAGTCGCAGCTCGGGGAGGTGTTCGGTGGCGGCGTCGATCACGGTGCGGGCGAGGGTTGCCGGTAGGCCGGCTTGGGCGGCGAGGTCTTCGATGGTGGTGTGTTGTTGGTTGAGGAGGGTGGCGGCCTTGCCGAGGAGGGTGGGTTGTTCGCGGGGGCCGAGGTCGCCGGGTTCGGGGTGGCCCCACTGGGCGAGCAGGCTCATGCCGCGTCGGTAGGTGTGGTCCCGGTAGATGCCGAGGTCGTGTCCCCGGTAGACGAGGGCTTTCAGGCTGATGCCCCAGCGGCGTTTCAGTTCGTGCAGCCGGTCGAAGTCGAGCCGGGTGGGTAGTTCGGCGGCGAGGGTGGTGCTGGGGGCGAGGAACTCGGAGGCGAAGGCGGTGGCCTCCCGTTCCAGGAGTTGGCTGCCCGGCTCGGCGTCGTGGTGTAGCAGGAGGTGGCCGAGTTCGTGGGCGGCGTCCATCCGGGAGCGGGCCTTGTCGTTCTTGGCGGGGTTGAGGAAGACGAACGGCCGTTGGCCGTACCAGTGTGAGAACGCGTCGACCCGTTCGGAGGCGTCGGGTAGGGACAACACGATCACCCCGTGCGCCTCCAGCAGCCGCACCATGTGCGGCACCGGCCCGTCGTCGAGCCCGAACTCCGCACGTGCCGCCGCGGCGACCGTGCGGACGTCCTCGGCTCGCGCGGGTTCCGGCCAGTCCAGTTGCGGCAGCCGCAACTCGGGTAGCCGTAGCTGCCGGCCCACGACCTCGACCATCCGCCAGGCGACCTCGCCGAACGCCTCCGCCTGGTCCCGCTCCGCCTGGCTGGTGGCCCGCAGGCTACGGAAGTGCGCCCGCCCCGGCGACGCCGGCGCCGGGACACCGGCGGCGAAGAACTCCACCGGCATCGCCAACGCCAACGCCAACCGCGCCAGCACCGCCGCCGACGGGCGGGCCTGCCCCAGCTCGTACTGGCTGACCGCCGCCGCCGTCACCCCGACCTGCCGGGCCAACTCGTTCTTCCGCATCCGCCGCCACCGCCGCGCCAACCCCAGCGCGTGCGGCTCGAACCCCGCCACGGCCGCGGTGACCGGCACCGGCGGGCGAACCCCGCCCGTCACGCCCGTCGACCAGCGACAACACCGAGGGTACGGCCGACGCCGCCAGCAGGCCGCAGCGTCCCAAGCGGCAGCTCCGGCACCGGCAACTCGTCGTGCCGCTGCTGCCCCGGCACCCCGACCGGGCCGGCGACGACCGGCAGCGGCGTCCCGGAGGTGGCGGCGTCGCCGAACCAGAGCGTCACCTCGAACCACGGCGACCCGCCCTCACGGTTGTCACGGGGCAACCCGAGGTACGCCGTCGCCTCACCCGTGGTGATGTCACCGGTGTGCGCGACCCGCAGGTGCCGCTTCGGGGGCACCACACCGGCGAAGACCTCCGGGAACTGCTCGGCGTCATCGAAGGCCAACTGCCCGTCGCGACTGTTCTCCACCGCCCCACCCAGGCGGGCCTCGCTGCCCTCCCACCGGATCGACTCGATCCCACCCTGCAACGAGTACAACCGCACCACATACCCGGCGCACAGGATCTCCAGGGAGTTGTCCTCCACCCGCACCCGCACCCCGTCGACCCCGTCGAAGGCCGCCTTGCCGAGGTTCGTCAGGTTCCGCCACACCGTGGTGCCGAAACTCATCGCGTCGTCACCGAGTTCCGGCTCGTGCCGGTCCGCGGCCCGCCGGTAGACCTGCCGGATCAACCCGCCCAGCGACTCCAGCACACCCCGCTCGTCCAGCACCGCCACCGCGTCATCCAGCAAACCCATGCCACAGAATCTAGTCGACGCCGCAGTTGATGTTGCGGAAATCAAGCAGCCGACACGCCCGGCCCGCCGAACGAGGCAGAGACACCCCGCCCTCCACCTTCCAGCCATCGTGCGGGTCGGGGCTACTCCTGGCCAGAAGCGACCGACACCACCGAACGCCCTCCTTGCCGGCAAGGGAGGCCTGGGTGACTGCGGAGAGGACAAGCCGACCCGCCTGGTCGCGCAGAACTCCAATTATTGATACACAGGCGGCGATAGCCTCGCACCCCCACGCTGTGTTCCCTGCCCTCGGCTGTCGGCTGCCACTCGACCGGAGGCACTACTGCCAATAGATCTGAGGCATCGAGCCCTCCGAGTAGGGCCTTCCGAGGAGGGCCGCCTCGAAGGCGTTGCGAAGCGAGTGGAAGGCCCTGCCATTGATGTTCATCCAAGCAAGGTGAATCCCCGGCGAGTTCGCACCAACTCGGCAATCCGGCGCGCCGCCGCCTTCACGTCCTCGTGCTCCCACACGACGATCAGCAGCCAACCGGCATCCTCGAGGGCTTGGCGGGTCCGTCGGTCGCGGTCCATGTTTTTGGTGAGCTTCTCGCGCCAGTATTCGTTGTTTGCTGTCGGCTGTCGGTGATGCTGGGGGCAGCCGTGCCAGAAGCAGCCATAAACCTCGACGGCGACGCGGGCTGGGCGGAAGACGATGTCGATCTTGCGGCGCAGGTTCGGGAGCGGTTGGGCGCAGACGCGGTAGCGCAGTCCCTCGGCATAAAGCGCGCGGCGCAGCGCCAATTCGGGGGCTGTGTCGCGGCTGCGGTTGCCCTGCATGGCGCGTCGAGTCGCCTGGCTGGAGGCCCACGACTGTTCTGGCATGTCGTTTACCCTAGTCAGGACGGTCTTGAACGCCGTCCGATGCTCGCCTCGCCGCGTCCATGAGCCCGTCGTCTCGGTCCGCTACCCGTCTGCGTCGAAGAGCCCGGGGATGTCGCCGTGCTCGAACAGCACGCTGCCGACGAGACCGGTGACGTCGATGGCGGAGGGGTCAGGTGTCGGTCGGCCCTCGGCGTAGGCGAGGCGGACGGCGGCGATGTAGGCCAGCCGGACGCCTTGGATGACCAGCACCCGTCGCAGACCGTCGGAGACCTCACCGCGCTCATGGGCGACCGCAGCGAGCCGGGAGATCGTTTCGGCGCGGCGGGCGATGCGCATATCCGGATGCCCCCTCTCACGACGGGTGGCGTCGCTGACGAGCGGGAACCGGCCGGAGGCGGGCAGGTCGACGGTCGGTGAGACTGGTGGGATCTTCTCGTTGAGGATGGCCTTGAAGCGGCTCTCCCGGATTGCCTTCAGGTACGCGGTGTACTCGACCGCGTTGAGCTTCTGCTGGGCTGCCGCGTAGTCCGGGTGTCGTTTACCGGCGACCTCTTCGAACTCCCACAGCGGCCACAGTTCCATCTCGGCGACCTCGAAGACGTCGAGAATGCGCATGGCCACGGCGTCAGTGCGCTGGTTAGTCAGGTGCCGTCGCACCCGCACACGCAGCCGCTCGTTGGTCTGGCCCACGTAGATGGGCTCACCGTCGTAATCGTAGAACGCGTAGCAGCCCCAGCGGGCGTCTGACCACTGCCGGCCATGCTCATCCCGTGCGTTGAGCGCCGCGTCCAGCATCTCCCGGAAGTCGCGGACCGCAGGGGCCGGCAGCGAGTTGCGGGCCGGCCGAGGAATGCTAGACACCCACCACCGCCAGGCGCGGCGACTCCGCAGAGCGCAGCTCGCCGCGCACGAGCGGCATCAGATACTCGCGGCCGAGCCATGACACCACCGGCACGCACACCGCGTCGCCAAAGCCAAACAGGGCCTGATTCGTACGTAGCCCGTCAAGGCGGTAGTCAGCGGCACCCATCAGCTTCGCGTACTCCCGCGGGGTCATCCACCGCACCCGGACCTTGCCCTGCCCAGCTTCGACCACGGCCTGCTTGGATGACCCACCCCGCGCCGTGCGCAAGCAGCCGGAGATGTCATCGGGACGGATCTCCCAGGTCGGCTTCCCGCCGCGAGTACGCCGATACGCGGTCCGACGAGAGATCCCGCGACTCTTGCGCAGGGCTTCCAGCCGCTCGGCCTGGATGGGAGACAGGGAGCTGACGAAGGCTCCCTTACGCTGCTCATCCCACCAGAGTTCGCTGCTCGGCGGCACCTTGTCCGCGAGCTCGGTCAAGCCGGTGGTCATCGGGGGCGGAGGTGCCGGCAGTAAGGCGCGGTGGGTGCGCAAGCTCGGATCGCCGAACGGCGCTTGCAGCCAGTCCGGCCGCAGCTCGCTGTTGGGGACGGGCTCATCGGCTGGGGGCTCGAGCGCGCCGACGAGGAACAGCCGCGGGCGTGACTGCGGCACGAAGCGGCGGGCGTCGAGCGCGAGGACATCCACCGAATAGTCGAGATCATTGAGGGCACCGATCGCAGCGGCCAAGTCCTCCCCGCCGTGGCTGGTCGCCAAGCCCACGACGTTCTCCAATACCACAACAGGCGGCCGCCGGTCGCCCATCTCCTTCAACACTCGCACGAAATGCCAGAATGTTCCCGACTCGCTGCCAGCGAGGCCGCGTCGCGCGCCGGCCAAGGATAGGTCGGTGCAGGGAAATGACGCCCAGGCCAACGCCAGGTCGTCTGGCATCTGAGCGCCCTTGACGTTCGCTATGTCGCCGGGCTCGTAGGTGTGCGCGCCAGCCGGGTCACTGAAGTGACCTTCATACATCTCCTTCTTGTCTGGTTCGATGTCATTCGACCAGGTGACCTTGAAGCCGGCATCCTCCAGGCCCAGGCGCACGAGGCCTATGCCGGCGAAAAATTCCCCGGCGGTGGGCTTGGTAGCGCTGGCATCGGAAGGGATCAACACTAGCTGGGTCACGGCTCTTACACTACAAACCTTACGTTGATCCACAAGCCATCGGGCTCAGCGGGTCGCGCACCGCCTCACAGGCCGGCCACTGGCATCCAGACGGCTTGGGTGTGACGCACGGGGTCGACAGCCGCTCCGAGCAAGGTGCTCCCAATCGTTCAGGTTTGCGGGGCGTCCGATTTGCGCACTTCGCCAGTTATGTGGTCTAACCTTGTCGCCGGGCCACGTGAACTCAGCTTGAGGCGTTTGGCACGGTTATCGATCAGGGCGATAGTGGTCATGCTGCCAGAGTTGTCGGGTGGGCTCGTAGGTGGGTGTGAGCCGATGATGTGCATTTGCCAGCCGAGGTGCGTCCCACAGGTCGAAGGCTTCAGTGTGGTCAAGCAGCGATGAGCCGTCGACCACGACGACGTCGACGTCGAGCGCGGCTCTGTATTCGACATCCCCCTCCAGCCACCGCGCCGGCGACCCGTGACCAAAACGAGCAGCGCCTCTACACACCGCCGAAGCCGCGGCGCAGCTGCGAGTGCCGGATTTGGCTCTGCCGCACCACCGCCCGCCGCCTATCCCGCGCACCTTCCCCGGCAGCTACCGGCGCTTCTCCGTCAACGACCTCACCACGATCATCACGGCTGGACCGCAACCCGCCAACGCACGCCGACGCAGCCCCCGACCCAAGACAGTGCTGTTGCCGAAAAGCTGACGTTGCCGCGCGAGCCGCCGGCCGCGGTCCAGAGGCTCTCCCGTCTTTCGGCGAGCAGCTGGAAGCACTAAGCTGAAGGGCTTCCAGGGCACCCTAGTGCTCGCCCTTTGCCGGCAGCAGACTGTATTCTGCGGTCCCGCAATCGCGCCGGTGGGTCTCAGGCCGCGCCTGTGGGTTTTCGGGCTGAGCGGGCGCAGCAACATGAAGGTGCCTGGAGCGAGACCACCTATGCGATCACCCAACGGCCTTGGTGAACTGGCGGGGCCGGACGTCAGGGAGGCTAACGACAGTGTTGCCGGACGACGCTGCGCCATGTCGGCATGCGGGGGCACCCTCGCCGGATGCCGTACGTAGGGTGGACTACCTGATCCAGAACTTGGCCACAGATGCCGACGTGCTGGCCCGGTACGGGCTGACGGCCGAGGAATATCGCGACGCTATGCCCGCGGCGATCGAAGCAGCGCGCGGCAGCATGAGCGCGAGCAACGCCGGCCGTCGCCAATTTCTGCTCGACATCCTAGAGGCGCTGCTGAAGGCGGGGTTGGTCGAGAGCGTCACCAAACCCCAGTACGGAGACGACACTGTTTACCGGCTGACGGTCCCCCGGTTCGGCAGCGTGGCGATCATTCAGAAGGGCTGCCCGGACGGCGCGCATAGCAGCATTCGCTGGTCGGTACCGGATTGGGCACGCGAGACGTACCTCTGGTGGCTGTGCGACAGTATGAAGGCCGAACCGGGTGAGCACATCGCTAAGGGCATCCAGCGCATGCGCAGCCGCGTCCTCGACCCGGCCGACCGGACTGTAGATGGCGTCATCTTCCACAATCACCTATGTGGCACACCCAAGCGTCGTTGCCCGAAGCAGGATCGAGCCGTGCAAATTGGCGGGCTGCTGGTGCCCCCGCCGTGCGTTTATATCATGCCCGACAGCAGTAAGCCCAATGTACGCGACTTGAACTGGGCGGGCACGCAGCAGCGCTTCTTTCCCGGCATCCTGCTCGGCCTATTCGGGATTGATCAGCAAGCCTTGCCGGCGTATCTGGGGCATGTCGGTTTCCAACGCAAGAACGGTGAGGTCCGAACCACCGTCTCGGCTAGATTCGGCATCGGCCGTTCAACCACCTACAGGAGATGATCCGGTTGTTCAATCCGATGCTAGACCAGGATCGCGTGGTGCTGCTACGGAACCGTCACCCAACGCGTCATGTGCTGGTTCCGGCCTGGCCACGCGAGCAGAAGGAGCTGCCGCAGATCGAGGTTGAGGTTGCTTGGGTCCGTTTTTCCACGCTCAACCATCGCACCAAGGCCGAGCAGCGCCGTGAGATTCACCGCGCTGGCCAAGCTGATCTGTTCACCGCTGACCCGCTCGGCCCGGTCGCCCAGGAGGCGCAGTACCGCATCCTTACCAGCCAGGAAGGCTTCAAAGAGCTGAAGGCGGACCTGAAAGATCGCGGTCAGCAGGATCCGGCGATCATCACTGCCGAGGGCGTTCTTATCAATGGAAATCGGCGTACCGCCGCCTTGCGCTCGCTTTACCAGGACGACGACTGGATGAAAGCGCGTTACGTCCAATGCCTTGTCCTCCCTGAAGACGCTCAGATCGACGAGCTCGTCGATCTTGAGGCAGAATTGCAGATCGCGCGCGACTTCAAGCAAGAGTACTCGTGGATTAATGAGGCGTTCCTCATCGAGGAACTTTACGACCGCGAGGGCAAGGATTTTGGGCGCGTCGCCCGTCGCATGCATAGCGACGTTGCGAAAGTGAGGGATTTGCACGATAAGCTTCAACAGGTGCACCAGCTAGTTGACCTTTCGAAGGGTGCTCGCCTGCACGTCGATTTCGCCGACAATGAGTCCGCCTTTACTGAGCTGACCGGACATATTCGAAACAAACCCGCAGCCGAGGCCGACAGTGTGCGGGCGGCATACTTCCTCGGCACATTGGCCAACGTGGAGTACCGCAAGCTGCGTCATCTCCGACGTGCAGACGCGGCACAGCTTATCCAGCGCGAAATTGAGCGCGATCCCGCGCTCAAGCCGGTGCTCGACGCCGCCCGTTCCGCCGAGGCTGCCGATCCGGGCGACGACCTGCTGAACGACCTGCTTGGCGAAGACCCACCCGCGCAGCCGCTGAATGAGCTGCTCAGCTTGATTGCTGCTCGGACACCCGACGAGAACGTAAACCTCGGCAACGGGGACAATGTCTCCGCCCGTCAGGTTCTTACCTCCCTACGTGGCGCAATCGTCGCTGCCGCAGAGGAGGCCGCGGACGAAGCGGCAGACCAGTCAGCAGTCAAGGCCCCATTTTCCCAGGCCGAGAAGGCGATCAACGCACTTAAGCGAATCGGTAAAGATCTCCCAAAAGCTCGGGCTCAGGCTGAGTGGGATGAGCACCCTTTCGGTCTTAAGATCGCCGAAATCAAAGGACTGCTGAATGAAATCGAGGGCCGCCAGGCGTGATTGTCGCCGAGCTTTATCAGCAAGGCCGCCCGCTCGTCGTCGTCACCCGCCAGGCCCCAGCCGTCGCTGGGGCCTGGGCCCGCCTGCAGGCATCGATGTCCCGAGGAATCGTCGGCGGGTCGGCCGACCGCATGGAGGTGCGCGTCGATGTCTTTCTGGCTGAACTAACGGCGCTGCGTGAGGTGCGAACGGTCTTCTCGGAGCCGATTCGGCTGGGCCCCACGCTGCAGGAGCAGATCCGCTCGCTTATCAGCGACCAAAGGCGCCGCGAGGACGTCGCTGCCGGATCCCATCCGACGTCGCCCGACACGCTAGCGGCCCAGCTAGCCGCAGCGGGCTTCCGCCGCCACTTGCGCGGCTTCCAGCTGGAGAACCTCGCGTTGATCCAGCGGCTCCCGCACGGCGCGGACTTCTCCGTCCCCGGTGCCGGCAAGACCACGGTCGCGCTGGCCAATTACACTCTGATGCGAGCTCGCAAGGACGTTGAGCAGCTTCTCGTCATCGCGCCCCTCGCCGCTTTCGAGGCATGGCGTGAGGATGCCGCGGCATGCTTCGAGAGGCCGCCCCGCATCGCGACCCATGCCGGGGCTGTCTCGATCGACAGCGACGTCGAGCTGCTACTGACCAGCTATAACCGCGTCGCCTCCGACTACGACCGCATCCGGGGGTACGTCGGCCGCCGACCCACCCACGTCATACTCGACGAAGCGCACCGGGTGAAGCGTGGAGCCCAGGGAGTGCACGGCCGCGCGGTGCTTGACCTCGCCTACGCCGCTCGGCGCCGCGACATCCTGACCGGCACCCCAGCCCCTCAAGGTGCCTTCGACCTAATCGCCCTCATGCGCTTTCTCTATCCAGGACAAGACCAAAGGATCCTGCCAGCGAGCGCTTACAACGAACGCGCGGGCCGCGACGACGATGTGCTGAGCCAGACCAGCGCCGCGATCCAACGTTACTTCGTCCGCACGCCCAAGTCACGCCTTGGCCTGCCCAGCACCACCTTCGATGTCATTACGCAGATGATGAGCCCTATCCAGCAGGCCATTTATAGTGCGCTGCTAGGTCGCTACCGCGGCGACTTCGAGCTGGACCGCCCGACCCGTCGGCAGTTCGACAGGCTAGGCAGGGTCATCATGTACCTACTGGAGGCTGCGACTAACCCAATGCTGTTGGTCGCCGGCTCGGACGACGCCGATGAGCTTGGATTCATACACCCGCCGCTTGCCCTAGACGGCAGCGAGCCGCTCGCTGACTTGCTGGCCCGGTACCGCGACTATGAAACTCCTTGGAAGTATGAGCATGTCAAAGCGTTGCTCGAGCAAGCGCGCGAACGTGGCGAAAAAGTCATCGTCTGGTCTACCTTCGTACGCAACATCCGATCGCTAGCCACGCACCTCAAGAGCTTCCAGCCGGCCATCGTGCACGGAGGAATTCCCACACGAGACAGCGCGCCGAACGGGACGCTCACTCGCGAGGCCGAGCTGGATCGCTTCCGACACGACCGAGACTGCCACGTCCTGCTTGCCAACCCAGCTGCTTGCGGTGAAGGCATCAGCTTGCACCACTGGTGCCATCACGCCATCTACCTCGACCGGACCTTCAACGCTGGCCACTTTTTGCAAAGCCAAGACCGCATCCACCGGCTTGGACTCAAGGACAACGTGACTACCCGGTTTACACTGCTCCTCAGCGAGGGAAGCATCGACGAGACCGTCAACATCCGACTGCGTGAAAAGATCACTGCCCTGTCCACGCTAATGGACGATCCAGGCTTGGTGCGTGTGGCTCTTCCCGAGCAGGACGATGACACGCCCGAACATCCGGCAGCCTCGGACGATATGGAGGCTATCGCATCGCATGTTAAGGCACGGCTCGATGCTGCCTAAGCGCGGTATAGCCCACGCGGTTCTGCTCCTCTGCCATGCCGCCCACCTCGCACCACGCCGCGATGTCGCAGACTGGGTCGGTGCCGCCAGTGCCCAAGGTGGCTTTATAGCGGCCGCCACGGACTTGACTGCGCCTGCGGAGCGCCTGCTGGCCGTCGGGCTCGCCAAGCAAACCAAGACGATTGTTCTAGCGCCTCCGCTCGCTGGAATCGCAAGCATAGCCAACAGCGCAACCTTGCGCCATATCGCCAGGGTGCTGTTGACCTACGACGCGCCTTCCTGGCTGCGCATCGCAGTGTCGCCTGACGGGGTTTCCCGCGAATACATCCCTACGAATGTCTTGCGCGACTTAGAATGGCTTGATCCCGAGCTTGACGACATACTTCTGGACGTCGTCCGCTCGGTGAGCATTTCCCGCGGCACCGAGTTTGCTAAGCGGATCGGCGACGCCGCCGAGGCGGTTATACTGGCGGCGTTGCGAGCCGACGGCCGGCATCCCACCCACGTGGCGCCCATCTCCGATACATTTGGGTACGACATCGAGTGCATTGGCCCGCCCATGCTTCGCGTGGAGGTCAAAGGTTGCAGCGTCAACAGCCGCGGCACCTTTCATTTGAGCCGTAATGAATACAACAAGAGCCTCATTTACGGCGACGAGTGGATTTTGACTCAGGTCGTCTTCAAGAGCGAGGCTTTTGTCGCGTCGGTTCTCAAGCCAGCGCATATCGCGGGCGTCTTCGAGGTCAGCGCCCGGGATGTCGCTTTGGTGGTTCCAGCGGATACTACTGAGTTTGTATGGACCGAGTCGGCGGTGATCACCCCACTGCCTACTGCATGGCGTCCCGTCTCTTATTCCATCGCTGATGTCACCATGCCAGGCCTCGCACGTTGACTCGCATGAGCCAGAGCAGGCGAAGCAATTCCTTCGCCCTCCAAGATTTCGGCGACCCCGCTAGACGCCTCGAACCGAGTTATGGCGGTCCGGCAGCCTTTGCCTGCGCACCGCTGCTGGGAGCGTCTGGGTCTGCTGCACCGATAGGTGACAGTTTCAGTCACGCGGCCTGACTGGCCGGTGGGGTCATGATGGTCTCGTACTCGATAGGGGTCAACCGGGACAGGGATCGTTGGCGTCGTCGGCGATGGTAGGTCCGTTCGATCCAGGTCACGATCGCGGTCCCGAGCTGCTGCCGGGTCGTCCAGGTTCGGCGGTCGAGGACGTTGTTCTGCAGCAGGCCGAAGAACGATTCCATGGCGGCGTTGTCGCCGGCGGCGCCGACTCTGCCCATCGACCCGGTCACGTCGTGCTGGTTTAGGGCGTGGACGAATTTTCGGCTGCGAAATTGCGACCCGCGGTCGGTGTGCAGCACGCAGCCGGCCACGTCACCACGGCGGGCTGCGGCGTTGTGCAACGCGGTGACGGCCAGGCGGGACTTCATCCGTGAGTCGATGGAGTAGCCGACGATCCGGTTCGACCACACGTCCTTGATCGCGCACAGGTAGAGCTTGCCCTCACCCGTGCGGTGCTCGGTGATGTCGGCCAGCCACAACCGGTTCGGGCCGTCGGCGGTGAAGTCTCGCTTGACGAGGTCGTCGTGAACCGGTGGACCGGCCTTGCCACCCTTGCCGGGCTTCCTGCGCTTGCTGAAGGCGCTCCACCAGCCGTTGTCCGAGCAGATCTTCCATCCGGTGCGCTCTGCCATCGGCTCTCCGGCGGCGCGGGCCTCATCGATCAGGAACCGGTAGCCGAACTCCGGGTCATCGCGGTGGGCGTCGACCAGGGCATTCGCGCGGTAAGCAGCGACGAGTTCGGCGTCGCGGACAGGCCGGGCGAGCCACCGGTAGTAGGGCTGACGAGCGATGTTCAGCACCCGGCACGTCACCGCGACGGGGATCCCGTCGGCGGCCAGCTCGCTCACGAGCGGGTAGAGCCTTTTCCCGGCAGATGCGCCTGCGACAAGTACGCCGCGGCCCGCCGCAGGACCTCGTTCTCCTGCTCCAACAACCGGATCCGCTTGCGGGCCTCGCGCAGCTCGGCTGACTCGCCACCGGTCGTGCCGGGCTTCGCGCCAGCATCAACGTCGGCTTGGCGCAGCCACTTGAACAACGTCATCGGGTGGACCCCGAAGTCCTTCGCGATCTGCTCGACCGTCACACCTGGCTCGCGGTCGCGGGCCACCCGCACGACGTCATCACGGAACTCACGAGGGTAAGGCTTGGGCACAGCGACATCCTTCCAGCCCGCCACCAGGGCAAGCCATCTCAGATGTCACCTACCGGTGCAGCAGACCCTCTGCTTGCAGCTCGGCGTTAACTGGTCACTATTGTGCTAGATGGCACGGGCAGCGTCGCGGTGGGGCGACCTGCCGGCACCCGAAAGCCGATCAAGCCGCAATACTTCAGAGTTGATGCGATATCGAAACGACCGTAGTCGCCTGACGCCCTGCTATTGCTCCAGAAGTGAGGCATCACTGGAGGGCTCCTAGCGCGCCGCATCGCTAGAGGGTTGACCATCGACGCAGGCTCGACGGGAAGCTTGGAGAAGCGTAGTTTGTGCCCGTGAGCGACTCACTCGGCATCCCCAATCCAGGCAAGCTAGGACTGCATCAGGCCTTCCGCGCGTGGACAGATCCGGACGTAGGGGACTCTTCCTTTGACGGCTTGGTTGTTTTAGATGCAAGTGCTCTGCTTCACATGTACAGAGTAACCAAAGCAGCAAGAGAGCAGGTCTTTGCGACTCTTAAGAGAGTCGAGGATCGCCTCTGGATTCCGCACCAAGCTGCCACCGAGTTCCACCGGAACAGGCGGGGGGTGGTCGAGGGCAAGATGGCTCAGTTTCGGGAGATGCGAACGACGCTTGCGCACGCCAGTATCGTCGCTGTATCGAGTCTCAAGAAGTCAGTTCAGCGCCTAGTTGAATTCAGGCAATACAACATGGCAAGCCGAGACTGGGATCCACAAGGATATGGACTGGATGAGAAATCCATTCACGGCAGGCTTGTCGGTCTCATGGATTCGGCCTTGGCTGAGCTGAAGGCTTTGCAGGATGAACATGACATCGGTCCCGGAGATATCGCGAATGAAGATCCGATACTTCAGCAGCTTGATCTTCTCACGCGCGGCAGGATAGGGAAACCGTACTCGCAGCGACAACTGATGGAAATCGTAGGTGAAGCTATCGATTTTCGCTTCCCGAACGAGATTCCTCCTGGCTACAAGGACGCAGGGAAGCGGTCTCCGTATGGCGCTGCAGGCGATTACGTTTTCTGGAGGCAGGTTCTCGATCGAGCCTGCGAGGAGCCACGGCATAACATAATTACCTTGGTGACAAATGACGCCAAAAGCGATTGGTGGATTTTCGACAAGAGTGGAGAGCCGATAAAGCCTCGCTCCGAACTTAGCCAGGAGATGTTTGAGTGCACAGGCGCGCAATTGCGGCTGTTGACCCTTTCTGGATTACTTGGAACAGCGGCCGCTAAATTTCCCGGCAGCGTCAGTATTGAGACGGTTCGTTCAGTCCGCAGGTCTGAGACAATGGCTCGGATCGCCGAGACGGTGAGCGTTTTGCGTGCTACCGCTAGCGAGCCGCTGGACTCAGATTTGCAATCTTTGCCACCATTCATGTTTGAGCAGCTTGTTCTGGCACTTCTAATCGCGATGGGGTATCAGGACGTCGAGTCGATCGCAGATAGCTCGACTTCGGGCTATAGCGTTCGAGCAGTGCATCCTCATTCGAATCTCGGCAACGGAATCACTCTAGTGGCGGTCGGACGTGGCTCGGAGCCCGTTGAGAAAGAATGTATTCATGCACTCATAAGGGCAATGCAGGAGTTCGCGGCCGAGTCTGGGATGGTGGTGACCACAGGCGAGTTTTCACAGACGACTAAGGAGGCTATTGGGGATTTCGAAATACAGCTTATTGATGGTCGCCGGTTGCTGGAGCTGCTGGATGAGTTCCTAGAAATTGGGGCCACCATCTCAACGCTCTCCGGCGAGAAGTGAGTGCTCTCGCTCTCGATGGATCTCGATGGGGTGACAGGAAGTGTTGGCCGAACACCAGTGGCGAAGGTCCGACGGCGAGGCTACCGCACAGCAGCGCACGGTGGTACCTGGCTGTTTCCCGATGCCTGGCACTAGCCGACTGGAGGTGCCGCCCAGTGCTCAAGGGCCGCCCGCGCGGCCATACGGGCGGCGTTGACCGGGCCGACCCGCTTCGTGGCTCGGCGGACTCGCAGGACCACCGTCGACCGGCCTTGACTCGTGGCCTTGTTGTCGATCCGCTAACCGACGTCTTGCGTCGTTGGCTGGACACCTCGGACTAGCGTCGACAGGAATCGGATGGAGTCCTCGACGCGGTGCTTGATGGTCCGGAGGGTGGGGATGTCGAGGCGTCCTGCGGCACCGTGCGTGCCCTTGTTCAACCGGGAGAAGAGATTCATCACGTCGTTGACGTTCGTTTCCATGAAGTCGTCCAGGGCCTCGTAGCCGGCACCGTTGAGGTCAAGCAGGTAACCGATTTTTCCCGTCGTGCGACCGCCCTTGCCGTCGGGTCCTCGCTCACAGTTCGGCTTGGTCAGCAGCACCGCAGCGTCGGTAGCCTTCATGTTGATTAGTTCTACGATGATCTCGCGTGCGCTGGTGCAGAAATGCCGCGCGGCATCTGGGTTACGCGGGTTGACGCGAACAGCGCGCCCTCCCATCGGTTGTGCAGGTCCTTCGACAACACGGACAACTCGGCGATGATCGGCGTGCCCCCCCATCTCGTCCGCGTCGGCGACCGTCTCGGTTAGGAGGGCGTTGGCAACCTGTACGCTGTTGGCCGTCTCAGCTTCTGCCAGGTCAGCCAGTTCCTGCCCGCGCTCGTTCCACAGCTCGGACTGCTCATCAACGCGGGAGTACGCGGTGTGTAGCGCGATGGCGGAGGTCTGCACCGTGACGTAGCGGGTCGTTGACCGCTGACGGTTGAGCCGTGCACTCTCGGCGTTGAGTCGCTGCCGATTGGAACGCACGCGTGCGTTGTGCGCAGGTACCTCGCGGTTGTGCTTGTCAACGGCGCGCTTCACCTCGCGGTTGTACGCCGCAGCCTCGCGGTTGTAGGTGGTGACGGCCTGCGTCAGCTTGCGGTTGTGGTCGTCGACCATGCGCTTGTACTGAGCAGGAGTGATTTTCCGGGGCACCGTAACCGCCGTAACGTCCGCCAGCGAGGTTACGCCGCGACACATCGCACATCGCCACTGAAGGGATAGTTGTCGGGGTCTGCACCTCAAGGTCATGCACGAGCACGCCGTGAAGCTACGCGGTTGGTGTAGGGCTCCGCGTTGCCGGCCACGGTCCGGCGGTTGCCCACGGAGCGCAGCCTCATCGTCCGTCGACTGCGGCGGACCGTTGAGCGAGACTATTGAATCAGCAGAAACGAACGAACGCGCGAGCAGCCCACGAGCATCCGGGCTCCATTGTGGATCGCTGGTGCCGTATTCCTGCAGGCCAGTAGAGGACCGTGGGAGTGCCGACAGAGATTGCTGTGGATTAAAAGTCCTCAGCTCTGCCATTGAGCTAACGGCCCGCTGAGCCACAGATTACCCGAATGCCTCCCCCGGTTCGGGTCCGCCTGCGGGCAGCCCTGCGGCCCGATTCGGCCAACCGTGCAGCCCTCCGGGTAACGGACGTCCTCGTGCACGCCCTTGAACACCTTGGCGCGAACGTGGTCCACACCCAGCTCGCGCAGCCGGTCCAGGTCGGCGGTGGAGCGACCGAGCACGACCCGGAGCAGCGGCGGGTAGAGCACGTACAGGGCGGTCACGTCGAAACCCGCGCGCCGAAGGATCAGGTAGTTGCGGGCGTAGGCGTCGAGTTCCAGCCCGCGCAGCTCGCGCTCGGGCTGGTGGATCGCGGCGACGATCTTCGCCACCCGGTCCGCCGGGACACGCTCGGCGAAGGCCGCCACGTCGTCGGAGGCGAGGTTGGTGTTGATGCTGATGAAGTGGTTGCCGACCAGGCCCCGGCACAACTCGACGAAGCCGGGATACATGAACGGCTCGCCGCCGGACATGTGCACCAGGCAGACCTTGCCCAGCTCCATCAAGGCGGGGGAAACTCAGGTCGCTCTACAGGGCCGTCTGCCGCAGCGTGTCGTGGGGAAGGCAGCCGTATTCCTTGCGGTATGCCTGAGCGAACCGTCCGGTATGGGCAAAGCCCCAGCGGCGGGCCATCTCCGTGACGGTCTGTCCTGGCATGGCGTTCTCCAGGTCGTGGTGCGCCCGACGTAGCCGGACGGCACGCAGAAGCCCCATCGGGCTCTGCCCATGGTGCCGCTGAAAGGCGACCTGCAACGCGCGCGGACCGACGTCGCAGGCTGCGGCGATCTGGACGACGGTCAAGGGCTCGGCGGCGTGCGCCTCGATGAAGTCGGTGGCGCGGCGAACCACCGCGGAGCGGATACTCCGCGGGCTCGGGAGGTAGGGCACGGTCATGGTGGTGTTCGGAAAGACGGCCACGGCGGTGGCGGCGATGAGGCTGACGAGGCCGGCTCGCACGAGAGGGCTGTGGATCGCGGCGTCGTCCTCGGTGAGTTCTCGGTGCACGAATGCGGTGACCGACTGCCACAGGGCTGCCATGGCGGGGGAGACGGGCGTCATGGTGATGAAGCGGAAATCAGCGGAGGGCAGCCCGGTGCGGAGCGCGGCGACTGCGGCGATGCGGGGCAGGGGCAACCGGACGATGCGGGCCGCCACATCCTCGGCGACTAGGGTGGAAGGCGACTCGGGATAGCGCCCTACCGTGCCGGGGCTCAGGCGTAACTCCTCCTGCCGGCCGACGATCGCGCATCGGCCGCGAGTCAGGGCTACCGCGGCGAAGCCGGGATAGGGCGGAGTCTCGGCCTGCGCGCTAAGCGTGTACCGCATCGTGTCCATCGCCAGCTCGTCTGCGAGCAGGGTGCGTCGACGGTAGTAGAAGCGACGGCGAGGCCCGGAGATCTGGGCACGGTGATCGCCGAAGTTGCGTGCTATCAGGTCGTGCGCGCGTTCAGGGTCGATTGTCTCTACAAGGGTGTGGGTGACTGGCTCCGGCCCGGTGGAACGTTTCGTTCGATTCTCGCTCACGTCTCACCTCTCGTGAGCCGATCCGGGCTTCCTCGTTTCCTTTGTCTGGTTGAACGGCTAGCTTGCCGGTCGGCAATGGCCAGTCGCCGAGAACGTGGACGACGCGACACGCCGACGGAAGCATGGGATCCGTTTTCCGCAACGCGCTGTCCACCTCACGAGCCCGGGTTGCAGGTCGGGCTGGAGTGCTGTTCGCTGGTTCGTCACAGTCTGATTCCTCCGGCGTGGACTATCTCAGTCAGGCCCGGCAGGGGACCGGAATTCGACGTTGTGGTGACATGAACCCTGCAAGCCGAACTGTCGGATAGCTGACTTTGTGGCTGTGGGGTGCCAAGCTCCAGCTCCGACCTAACGTCTGCGATGTCCGAGCCACTGTCCCCGACGAGGCGAAGACGGCCGGCCGGTCGGGCCAGGCGCCGATGCGAACCCTTGATCGGCCGGTCCGCATCGGCGGGACACGGGACCACGGTACGGGGTACGGCCGCGAGCGGAGGAGGCGCGCATGGGCAGCGTCGAGCCGGCGACGGCCCTGCACCGGGCTGTGGTCCACCACCCTGCCGGTGGCGCGGCGCAGCGCTGGCGGGCCGGCGGGCGGGCCGTGCTGGCGCTGCTGCGCCGGGGCACCTGGCGGTTCACCGACGCGCCCCGCGCCCGGGAGGCGCCCTGGCAAGCAAAGATCATTGCCGGGTTGGGCCTGGCCCGGCAGGCGCGGCGCGCGTTCGACGCCGAGCAGCGCGCCGCGCCGCGCCGGCTGGCCGCCCGGATCGTCCGGCACCTGCGCCGCCGTGACCTGACCATGACCCACACGACGACCCGGGAGTTGGTGTGCGCCTGGGACGGCGGCGGGGTCGACGGCTCGCTGGTCGACGTAGAGGCGCTGCGCCGGGAGTGGTCCCGCTGGCCGTTCGACTCGCGCACGGCGGCGCTGGTGCAGCAGGTGTGGCTGGCCGGCCTGTCGACCGCGCCGGGGCAATCCGATCTGGAGGCACCGAGATGAACAGCGACGAGTCCATCGTGTACAAGGTCCGGGGCGACCGGGTCGCGTGGCGGATCAGCGGCGACGAGACGGTGCTGCTGGACACCGGGCGGTCCGTCTACTTCGCGCTGGACCGCTGCGCCACCTCGCTCTGGCCGCACCTGGTGGCGGGGGCAACCGCCGCGCAACTGGCCGAGGTGCTCGCCGGGCAGGCCGCGGTGCAACGGGATCGAGCGGCGGCCGACGTGCGGTCGTTCCTGGCCGATCTGGAGGCCGCTGAACTGCTCGAACGCATCTGACCCGGGCGGCGGGCTACGGCAGCCAGCGCGCTGGGACAGGCCGGCGCGGGATCTCCGCCAGTTCGTGCCGGTGCGGGTCCGGGGCGCGTCGAGCCACGCGTCGGCGTGGAAGCGGGCGTCGGGCGCGCTGACGCCGATCACCACGGCACGCAGCACCGGTGCCCCGCGTACCTGCGTTGGCGGACCGGCGCGCTCTCTCCAGTCAGCCATGACGCCGCCGCGCGGCCCGCAGTTCCCAGCGCACATGGCGTCCGACGGGCGTGCCGCCGACCCGCGCCGCGTACGCCCGCAGCAGGCCCCACCGGTCGCGACGCGCTGCGGCGAATGGTAGCCAGCTCAGCTTGAAGCAAGGCCAACGGGTCCTTTCAGTGAGGAATACCCGCCTGTCTAGTGAGCCCTAAGAACGCCACTTAATAACTGCCAGGAATATGGACAAGCGCCCATCTCATAGTGCTATAGAGATATAGCACCGAATTGATGTTATTCGAGTATTTGTCGTGTTCGGACGAGCATCGTCACGGCGCGCGTGACCACGGCGTCGGCCAGCCCCACAGCGACGTGACCACTGGTCGGCCTCCCTTCCCGCGCGCCCAGTCCCCGTCGGTAGACCTCGGGCACCGGCCGTCGCGCGCTCGCCCCGGCCGGTGTCCAGCTAGGAGCACCCATGTCCCTGTCGCACCGCCTCCGCCGGCTGGCCGCCCCGACGGTCATCCTCGCCCTCGTGGTGTCCGCCCTGGCGACGGCACCCGCCTCCGCCCGCGACCCGGTCCGCGAGCGGGCCGCGCCCGCCGCGGCGACGCAACCGGCCACCCCGGTCACACCGATCGCCAAGCCGGCGGCGAAGCCCGTCAAGCCGGCCGCACCCGCGAAGCCCAATGCCGCCCGCAAGGGCGGCCGGGCCGTGGTGACCTGGAAGGCCCCCGACGACCACGGCAGCAAGCTCACCGGGTACGTGGTGACCCCCTACCGCGACGGCAAGGCGCAGCCGGCGAAGTCCTTCGACGCGTCGAAGACCAGCCGCCAGCTCACCGGCCTGCGCTCTGGCGGCACGTACACCTTCACCGTCGCCGCGCGCAACGCGGCCGGGACCGGGCCGGCGAGCCCGCGTTCCCGCGCCGCCGGGCCGCTGGCCCTGCCGTCCGCGCCGACCGTCATCGCCGTCTTCGCCAACAGCGTCGGCGCGACGCTGAGCTGGACCCCGGGCCCCGACGGCGGCTCCCCGGTCACCAACTGGGTGATCACCCCCTACATCGGCGGCGTGCGACAGCCCGCCCAGACCCTCGGCCCCGCCACCACCGGCGTCGTCACCGGCCTCACCCCCAGCGTCACCTACCGGTTCACCGTGGCCGCCCGCACCGCCGAGGGCACCGGGCCGGAGTCACCGCTGTCCCCGGCGGTGACCACCAACGTCTCGCCCACCCTGGCGTTCCCCGTCCCGGAGCCGGGCGCCGTGGGCGTCGCCTACGTGGCCGCCCTGGACGTCACCCGCGGCGTCCCGCCGTTCGTCTGGTCTGTCCAGTCGGGCAGCCTCCCGCCGGGGTTGACCATCCGCCCCCACGACGGCACCCTCTCCGGCATCCCGACCGCCGCCGGCACCTACCCGCTCGTGGTCCGGGTCGTCGACGCGGCCGGCAACTACGGCTCCCGGCTGATCGTGCTCACCATCAACCGGGCCCCCAGACTGGAGAACCCGGCACCGCCGCTCGGCGAGGTCGGCGCGGTCTACACCGACCAACTCCTCGTCGTCGGCGGGACCGCGCCCTTCGCCTGGTCCGTGGTCGAGGGCACGCTGCCCCCGGGGCTGACCCTGGACCCGGCCAGCGGGCTGCTCTCTGGCACGCCCACCGCGGCCGGGGCCTACCCCGTGACGATCCGGGTCACCGACGCGTTCGGCCTCACCGACACCCAGAGCTTCCGGATCCTCATCCAGGCGGCCAGCATCGTGACGCTGACCTCCGAAGCCTTCGTCGCCAACTTCGGCAGCCCGGTCGCCTTCAAGGTGGCGATCGGCCCCGGCGTCGCCGAGGGCACGGTCACCCTGGTCGACGTCCTGCCCAACGGCACCGACGCTCCGATCGGCACCTTCCCGGTGGTGTTCAACGCCTCCGAGTTCCAGGTGCAGATGCCCGCGTTCGGGCTCAACCGGTTCCGGGTCCAGTACGACAGCACCAACACCAACGCGGTCGTCAACTCCAACACGGTCACCGTTGACGTGCGGGCCGTGCCGGGGCAGCTCATGCTGAGCCAGTTCGCCCAGTCCGGCGTCAACGGCCCCGCCGACCAGTTCGTCGCGGTGATCAACACGACGTCGATCGACGTGCCCATCGCCGGCTTCCGGATCGAGGCCCCGGGCGGGTTCACGATCACCGTGCCGCGAAGCGCCCGGCCGGTGGCGCCGGCACACGGCTACCTGATCGCCGCCCCCGACTACTCGCTGCCCGACATCGAGCCCGACCTCGTCGTCCCGTCCCTCGGGACCGGCGGAGGCTTCCGGGTGATCGCCTCCGACGTCCCCGGCACCGTGGTGGACAGGGCCGGCTCGGCACCCGGCTTCTACGAGGGCACCCCACTGCCCGCGTTCACCAGCCCGCCCTTCGTCACGCACGCCTGGTCCCGGTTGCGGGTCAACGGTCAACCGCAGGACACCGACGACAACAACGTCGACCTCAAGCTGGTGGCCACCGTCTACGGGCCGATCAACGGGGTGCCGTCCGCGCTCGGCGCCCCGTCACCGCGCAACGCCCTGGGCGCCTACCAGCAGAACCACATCGTCCAGTCCACCCCGCTCGATCCGGACATGCCCATCTCCTCCGCGCCCAACCGGGTGGTCAACGGAAACCGCCTGACACTGCGGTTCGCCCTCACCAACCGGGGTGCCACACCCGTCAGCCAGGCCCGGATCCGGATCACCTCGCTCAGCCAGGCCAACGGCGCGCCGAGGCCGGGCGACCCGAGCCCGCCACCGCCACACGGCAACCTACGGGTCATCAACCCGACCACGCCCACCACCGAGGTCACGCTGACCAACGGCCAGACCGTCCTCGTCAACAACCTGTCGCTGAACCTGCCGTCCACCTACCCGCCCGGCGGTGGCCTGTACAGCCTGCTGGCGGTCCCGATCGCCTTCGGTGGCCTCGGCCCCGGCAAGACGATCTACGTCTCGCTGACCTTCGCCACCGACACCCCGGGACCGTACTGGGTCGGCTGGGACGTCGACGCCCTCGTCAGCTCCCCGCCGTCGACCGCTGCGAAGGTGGCCGGTGCCACGAAGAAGAAGATCAAGCCGGCCGGGCCCATGACCGGCCCGTTCCACCAGGGCGGTTTCCGCAGCGGCACGCTGCGCTGACCGGCCACGGGCACCGGAGGTGCGGGCGGCACGACGTCGCGCCGCCCGCACCCCCGGCCCACCCCGACCACGACCGAGAAGAAGCGGAGAACACGACATGCGGCTGTCCGGGCGTTTCGCCTACGGCCTGCGGGTGCACGGGCTCGACGGGGTGCCCGAGCTGCCACCCGCCCACCCCGGCGACGACCTGCCCCAGGTCCGGATCCGGCAGGTCACCGACGGGCCGCCGCCCGCCCCCGTCACCCTCAACCACCGGTACGGCGCCCGGCCGCTGGCCGACGGCTGCCGGCACCTCGCCGTCGACCGGGCCCGCCGCACCGCCACCTTCCACGGCCCGCCGCTCACCGCCGACCTGCTCGCCCACCCGTACCTCGCCCCGGTCGCCACCGCGTTCAACCGGTGGGCCGGCCGGGAGACCTTCCACGCCGGCGGGTTCTGCGGCGGCGGCCGGGGCTGGGCGGTCGCCGGCCCCCGTACCGCCGGCAAGAGCAGCCTGCTCGCGGCCCTCGCCGACCGCGCGGTGCCGGTGCTCGCCGACGACGTCCTCGCCGTCGACGGCCGCGACACCTTCGCCGGGCCGCGCTGCATCGACCTGCGCGCGCCGGTGCCCGGCACGGCCCTGCCCCTGCGCCGCGCCCGCGACGGCACCCGGATCCGCGTGCCGCTGCCGCCCGTGCCCCACCGGATGCCGCTGGGCGGCTGGTTCTTCCTGCACTGGGGCGACGCCCTCCGGCTCGACCCGGTGCCCCCCACCGAACTGCTCGCCCGGCTCGCCGCCTGGCGCTCCTGGCGCGAGCTGCCCACCGACCCGGCCACCCTGCTGACCCTCGCGGCCCTGCCGGCGTGGCACCTCACCCGCCCCCGCGACTGGGCCGCCCTCGACGACGTGTGCCGGCTCCTGGAGTCCGTCACCACCACGGCTCCGGAGCTGGTCGCGCCATGACCCTGCCCGCCGCGCTGTACTGCCTGGCCCTCGACGAGACCGCCGCCGCCACCCACGCCGCCCTGCGCGACCGGGGCGTCGACAGCATCCTGCTCAAGGGAGCAGGGCTGGCCCGCCGACTCGGCGTCGAACGCACCTACGGCGACGTCGACCTGCTGGTCGACCCGGCCCGCTTCACCACCGCCGAGGAGGCGCTCGGCGACCTCGGCTACCGGGTGGAGATCCCTGGTGCCCGCCCCGACGACTGGGCACACTGGCACGAACGGCTGTGGCGGGCCCCCAGCCCGGGCGGGCTGGCCGTCGACCTGCACCGGGGTTTCCACGGCGTCGGCGACCCCGCCGCCTTCTGGGCAGCGCTGTGGGCGGACGCCGAGCCGATGCCGCTCGCGGGCCGCACGGTCGCCGTGCCGTCCGCCGCCGCGGCGGCGCTGCTGGTCGCGCTACACGCCGCGCACCCGGGCGGCTCCCCACGCCCCCGCACCGACCTGGACCTGGCGGTACGGGTGTTCGACGCCGGCACCTGGTGGGCCGCCGCCGCCCTCGCCGGGGCGACCGGCGCGACCCGGACCTTCGCCTTCGGGCTGCGCCTGACCCCCGCCGGAGGCGAGCTGGCCCGGCGGCTGGCCCTGCCGACGGCCACCTCGGCGCTGCACCGCCTCCTCCACGGGCAGGGCGCGCCGGCGGCGTACCAGCTCGCCCGGGCCGCCGAACTGCCGGCCACCCGCGACCGGCTCGCCTACCTGGCCCGGCGGCTGGCCCCCTCCCCTGCCGCGATGCGCCACAGCCGGGCCATCGCCCGCCGGGGCCGGTCCGGGCTCGCCCTGGCCTACCTGCTCCGCTTCGCGCGGGCCGGCTGGCAGGTGTCCCGGGCGATTCCCGAGTACCGCCGCGCCGCCCGCCTGGCCCGCCGGCCCTCCGGTGACTGACCGCCACCGCCCAACGCTCTCCCGGCGGCTGTCCCTGGTGCTGGGGCCGCCGCTGCGGCTGCTGCGCCGGCACG
The DNA here is from genome assembly GCF_014205165.1 of Micromonospora carbonacea. Classification (NCBI taxonomy): domain Bacteria; kingdom Bacillati; phylum Actinomycetota; class Actinomycetes; order Micromonosporales; family Micromonosporaceae; genus Micromonospora; species Micromonospora carbonacea. The sequence goes on from NZ_JACHMZ010000001.1 coordinate 6,841,991, forward strand.
GCCCGCACGGCCTGCGCGTCGCGGCCTGGACGGTCCGGGCCCGTCGCCGCGTCCGCCGGCAGGTCGCCCACGGCGGCCTCGACGCCGTCCGCCCGCCCGCCCCACCGCCCGGCCCGGACGCCGACCGCGAGGTGGTGCTCGCGGCGCTGCGCCGCACCGGCGCGAACTGCCTGGAGCGGTCCCTGGTGCTGCAACGCTGGGACGCCGCCCACTGGGTCCCGCGCACCCTGGTCATCGGGGTGACCGCGCCCAGCACCGGCTTCCACGCCCACGCCTGGCTCGACGGCGACCCCGACCCGCACCGGGCGGGAATGAACGAACTGCTGCGCCGTCCGCCGGACCCCGGCTGGCTGCCCGACGCTGACGAGCCCGGGGCCGACCCTTCCCGCTCCGGACGCGCCCGGCGGCGGGCCCACGCAAGCGAGCCGGGTCAGGCCCGCTCGACCAGGCCGTAACCGTCCAGCAGCCCGCCGGCTGGGTCCAGACCGAAGTGGACGGACTCCCGGGCGCCAGCACCACGATCCTTCTCACCGGCCCTGCCGCCAGGCCGCCCGCTGCGGCACCACCCGCTAGACGACGCTGGGCTGCTGGGCGCTCACGAGGGCACCTCCGTGCCGCCGCCGACCACCGGACGCACCGACGGCCCCGGTGGATTCTGCCTCAACCACAGGTGCTGTACGAGCCCGGACGTGCACTCCGGCACCGGCCAGCGGGCCCACACCGCACGCAGGCGGCCCGGGTCGACCACGCTGGTGTCGACGCCGCCGCCGTCCCAGCCGCGTACGAACTCGCGGGTCGGCGCGCGCAGGAACACCTCCAGGAAGTGTGCCTTGGCCCGGGGCGCGATCACGACGGCGGGCAGCTCACCGGTGGCGATCCCGGCGAGCAGCTCGGCCCGGGGCGGGCGTTTCCGCCGGCCGGCCCAGCCGACGAGCGCGGCGACGAACGTCGGGTCGAGCAACGGGTGCCCGACCGCCACGTCGTGGTCGTCGGCGACCAGATCGAAGCTGGCCATGGTAATCCGCAGGTCTCGACGGCGCAGATGCCAGGCGATCCGATCAGCCAGCCGGTCCGGCTCGGCGCGCTGTTCGGCACGGTGCGTCCGCAGGATCTCGTTGGCCGCCTCACGCCGCAGCCAGGGGAAGACCTCGGCGCCCTGCCGATGGCTCCCCAGCAGCCGCGCGCGAACCCGCCCAGCCGTCCGGCGCAGGTACGCTGGCACCGATGCCGAGGCGGGCAGCCGCCACCCGGCGAGCACCTGGTCGCCGCCGACCCCGGTAAGCAGCGACCCACCGGCCGCCAGCTCGACGATCGGCAGGTGTAGGTGCAGGTTCAGCGGATGCCGCAGGCCATAGCGGTGCAGGAAGCGGCCGGCCACCGGCCCGACCAGGTCCAGGTCATCGTCGGCGGTCAGCACCTGCCAGGTCCCGCGCAGGCCCAGCGCCCCGATCACCTCGTCCTGCCAGGACGACTCGTCCGCCCGGGGCGCGCCCCGGAACCGCCAGGTGACCGGCACCGGGTCGGGTAGCCCCTCCCGGCGGGCGACCCGGGCGGCGACTGCGAGCACCAGCGAGGAGTCCAGTCCGCCGGAGAAGCTGAGCACACAGGGCGAACGGCGCAGCGCGGGCAGCACCGCCGCCTCCAGGGCGGCCAGCGGCGTCGTCGATTCGGCAGCCGGGGGTGGCGCGGGCGCGTCAGGGTCCACCCCCTGCACCAATCCGGTAGCCAGGTCGTACGCGGTGGGCCAGCGCATGGTCACCTCAGTCCCGGTTGAGCGTGCCCCGGCGGCAGGCCAGGCGCAGCGACAGGTCGAAGAGCCAGAGCGATGCCGGCAGCAGCACCGCCGTGCCGGCGAGCAGGACGAGCAGGTCACCGGCCCACGGCTGCCCGGCCAGGGCGTGTCGCAGGCCGTCGAGGGCGATCCGGCTGGGCAGCGCGGCCGTCGCCCAGTCCGGCACTCCCGACAGCACCGCCACCGGGAAGTACGTGCCGGAGACGAACGAGAGCCCAACGAGCAGGAGGCGGGCCACCAGGTCACCGCGGCCGAACGCCACAGTGAAAGCCATCAACCCGATACCGAGGGCAAGCATCGCCGCCGCCGAGGCCACGAGGATCAGCACCACCCCGGGCCACTCCGCTCGGCCGACGTGCAAGCCGAACACCAGGCCGAGTAGGGCGAGGTAGCAGCCGGAGCGCAGCAGCGCGAGCAGGAACGGGTAGCCCGCCATGCCGAGGGCGAGCAGCCACCTCGGCACCGGCTGGGTCACCAGCATCTCCAGGGTGCCGTCCCGCTGTTCCTGGCCCAACCGGGCGGTGACCTGGCTGGTGGCCGCCTGCACCACGAGCATGAACGTGATGCCGACCGCCACGAAGTCGAAGTAGCTGGGCGAGCCGGCAAGGGCACCGTCGGCGGGAACACTGAGCACCCGGGAGACCAGCAGGAAGACTGCCAGGTTGACGATGCCGAACGCCAGGTCGAGCGCCAGCGGCGGGACCAGGCGGCGGCGCTCGGCGAGGTCCCGTACGGCCAAGGCGCACAGCACCGCGAACGCGCTCGCCCGCTTGCCCGCGGCGGTCCCGGCGTCGGCCGGGTGGGCGACGCCGCCCGCCGCCAGCCCGGCTGTCACCGTCGCACCGGAAAGGTGAGGGTCCGCTGGCACCGCTCCTGGTCCTCCCGGTGGTGGGACACCAGCACGCAGGCCAACCCGGGGCGGCGGTCGAGGGCGGCCCAGAGCAGCGCCCTCGCCTGCTCGTCGAGGGAGCGGCCGGGCTCGTCGAGGACCAGCGCCGCCGGGTCGCCGAGCAGGGCACGGGCCACCGTCACCCGGGCCCGCATCCCGGCCGAGCAGCGTTCCATCGGCAGCGCGGCGTACGGTCCGATCTCGAACTCGTCCTCGAGCTGCCCGACGGCCCGGGCGGCGCTCGGGCGGTCGAGCCGCAGCCGGGCGGCGAACAGCAGGTTGTCGTGGCCAGAAAGCTTGTTGTAGAGGCACTGCTCGGGGCTGAGGCAGGCGGCCAGCAGCCGCCGGGCCGCGCGGGAGCCGGCCGGCTGGCCGCCGACGGTCGCCTCGCCCCCGGTCAGCGACAGCGCGCCCGCGAGGCAGCGCAGCAGTGTGGTCTTCCCGGAACCATTGCCCCCGGTCACGAGCAGTCGTGTTCCCGCTGGCACGTCCAGATCGAGGCCGGTGAAGACCGGGTGCCGTCCGAACCAGCGGGATGCGCCGCGAAGGCTGAGCACGGGGTGGGCATCGTTCAGATGGAGGCCCCGGAGCCACCGACGCCGTCGCCGATGGGCAGCGTCCCGCCCTGGGTGAGTTCCGCGAGGGTGCCGAGACGCCACACACGCGGAGCCTGGTACTCGCGGCCGGTCGGGATCCGGGGAGATGGCCGGTTAACGCGGTTTTTCATCACTTACCACTCCTGTGTCGGCTTTAGGGCGATTAATCGCATGGTAGCAGGACCGGCCCTTCTGGAAGCCAATCCCTAACAAGGCGGCCCTGGCCCGCCGCGCGCCGCCCGTGGCGACGAACTACGGGAACTGGGTGCCGACGAGGTGATCCGGACGCCCGGACAGCTCGACCGAGCGGTGAACGGCGTCATCGACGTGGTGGGCGGCGACACTCTCGTGCAGGCGTACGGCAAACTCGCCGAGAGCGGGGTCCTGGTGTCGGTCGGCCACCCCGGCAGCGCGGGTGAACGCTTCCCGGCCCTGGCCTTCGGCCCCACCGCCGCCCTCGAATGCCGAGGAATCTGCAGCGGCCTCGCTACTGGAGGGAGTAAGGCGAGAAATGGCACGACCACGTAGGGCCGTCCCCGGCGACGCGGCTGCGCTGGTACGACTTCGCGTCACCATGCTGGAGGCGATGGGGGCACCCGTCGGCGACGCCACGGCGCCATGGCGGGCCGCTGCCCTGGACTGGTTCACCCGTTCGCTGAGCGACCCGCAGACGTTCGCCGCATTCGTGATCGAAGACGCCGAACACGGCATCGTCAGCAACGCCTCCGGCCTCTGCGATCGGCACGCGCCAGGTCCCGGCAATCCGGGAGGCCTGCGTGGTCACGTATTCAACATCAGCACCGTGCCCCACGCCCGCGGACGTGGCCACGCCCGAGACTGCCTGAACGCCCTCCTCCGCTGGTTCGCCGACGACACCACGGTCAGCGTGGTGGACCTCAACGCCACCCCGGGCGGCGAACGCCTCTACCGCACCCTCGGATTCGCACCGCCACGGCACCCCGCCCTGCAACTGCGCCGCGACCAGATGTAGGGCTGCCTACGTACCATCCCGACTCGGAACCGATCGTGGTCAGGTCAACGGCAGCACACCGCGTGCGCCATCGCCCGGGCCCGACTACCGCCACCTTCGGTCGTGGGCAATGTCACACGACTTTGCATGCTGCAAATTGCAGCCAGCTAGAAGCTCCCCGCCGCATTTCATCAAGCGTGTCCGCTACACGCAATTCGGGCGGTTTTGTGGTGGTGGAACGCAGAGTCCGGCCCGAATGTCAACGTACAGGCCGTGTGGCAATACGGTGAGGCAATAGTCACGGTGACCGGCCGCTCCGGGGACCGCGCCCGCGTTTCCGCCACCGTGTCCGTCACTCCCGCCCCTGCTGAGCGTTGAGTCGAACGCGAGGGGAGTGCGTGGACTCCTTCGGGTCACCGGTGTCCGAAGAAGAAATGGTGCCTGACGGCCCCGACGAAACAATCCCCGCTCGGCCCGGGAGGCAGCCAGCACCCCGGGGCGACACGGTCCGGGCAGTGGAGGCGCTGGCCGCCGTGTCCGAGCTTGCAGCAGTAGTGCTGGAGGCCCGGGGCAACGGTGGCCCTGCTGACGCAGCCAGGGCCACCGCCCATCTGCTACGCCTGATCGCCGCACTCGCAAAGCTCAACGATCAGGGGTAGCCGTTCCTGGTGCGGGGCCGGCGTATGCCGGTCCCGCACCATTCTCAGCATCCAACGAGGACGGTGCAATAACGACGCGGCACTCTTGCAAGTACGCACTGAAGTGCGAAAACTTCCGACTGGACACAGGATAGTCGCCCACCGATCGCACATCGTGCAGTGCCGCCTCCGACCGGCCCGGTCGGGGGCGGCACTGCACTGCGGGTCGGGACGGCGGTCAGCCGTGAGGGGCATCCGGGCGGTGCGCCGGATCGGCGCCCTCGCCGGCACGGGGTGACTCACCGCGCCCCCCTTCCGCGATTGTGATGGTGTGGGCCTCGATGTAGGCGCGGAGACTCCGGAGCGGAATGCGGACGCTGCCATTCGGCCCGTCGCTCTTGATCGCCTCCAGCGCTCCGGCCCCGATGTAGCGCCCGACGCTCCACCGGGAGACCCGGAGGATGTCCGCGACCTCTTGGACGGTCAGGAAACGGTCCGCGTCCAGCTCCGCCATCGGAGACCACCTTGCATCGAATAGCAGCGCATCCGTGCGTTACACGATGCTACCCGACGCACACTCCCGCCGCAAAACGCCACGAGGCAGGTGGCGCGATGCGGCGCTGAACTGGGCCGCCCCCGCCGGGGCTATGTCCGGATCATGCACTCGTGCTACAACATGCACGTGACTCAGGGGCCTGAAAGGGGCGTAGCGTACGACTTCTGGTGGCGCGTTCGCACCGAGCAGGGCGCGCGCGGTTGGACGGACGAGGAGCTACGCGCCCGGACCGGCGTCGCCCGCACGACGGTCGACCGCCTCCAGGCCGGCAGGCGACCGCCCACCGCCCGCGTCGTCAACGCCCTCGCGGAGGCCCTCGACATCGACCTCACCGAGGCGCACCGGCTCGCCGGCCGCACGCCGGCCCCGCCGGTCGCCTGCACCGACGAGGACGGCGGGCCCCGGGTGAGCGCCCGCGAGGCGGTCCGGCGCGACCCGACCTTCACCGACCAGCAGCGCAGGACGCTGCTGGACCTGCTCGACATCTTCGAGCAGGCCAACCGCGGCCGCCGGGCCTGAGCACGGGCGCGGCCGGAGACGCCCCGGCCGGCATCGACGGGGCTGGGTGGGGCGGCAGCTAGGCTTCGGGTGGCGTCCGAGCGGCCTGAGGAGAACGGGTGGTTGGCAAGATGGTTCGCGCAGTGGTCGCGGCCTGCGGGCATCCGGCGTGAACGACGGGCTGCGGCCCGGCGACCCGGCCCGGCTCGGTGGGTACGAGCTGCTCGGCCGGCTCGGCGACGGCGGCATGGGCAGCGTCTTCCTCGCCCGTTCGCCGCAGGGGCGGCGGGTGGCGGTCAAGGTCGTCCGCCCGGAGCTCTCGCACGACGACGAGTTCCGGGCCCGGTTCCGCAGCGAGGTGAACCGGGCCCGGCAGGTCCCGCCGTTCTGCACCGCCGAGGTCCTGGACGCCGACCCGGACCACGACCCGCCGTTCCTGGTGGTGGAGTACGTCGAGGGTCCCAGCCTGGCCCAGTTGCTCCGGGAGGACGGGCCGCTGGGCGCGGCGCGACTGCACAGCATCGCGGTCGGGGTGGCCACGGCGCTCACCGCGATCCACGGCGCCGGGGTGATCCACCGCGACCTGAAGCCGGCCAACGTCCTGGTCGCGCCGGGCGGGATCCGGGTCATCGACTTCGGCATCGCCCGCGCGTTCGAGGCGACCAGCCAGCACACCCGGACCAACCAACTGGTCGGGACGGTGTCGTACATGGCCCCGGAGCGGTTGGACACCTCGTCCGGCCAGCCGGCCGGCCCGGCCGCCGACATCTTCGCCTGGGGCGCCCTGGTCGCCCACGCGGCCACCGGCCGCAACCCGTTCGGGGGCGACTCCGCCACCTCCATCGCGATGCGGATCCTCACCCAGCCCCCGGACCTGGCGGGCCTCGACGGGCCGCTGCGGGAGCTGGTCTCCCGGGCGCTGGAGAAGGACCCCGCCGCCCGGCCCACCGCCCGGGAACTGCTCGACGGGTTGCTGACCGCGGCGGGCCAGGGGGTCGGGGCGGGCGTCCGGAGCGCGCCGCCCTTGGCCGCCCCGGGCGTGGCGTCGGCGGCGGGCGCGCCCCACGCGGCCGGCGGCGACCGGGGCGAGGGGTCCGCGCCGTCGGGGCCGGGCCCGACCGGCCGCACGGGCTCGACGCGGCGTCGGTGGCTCACCGGGCTGGGCGTGACCGCGGCGGTGAGCGCGGTGCTGGTGCCCGCCTTCCTGTTCGGCCAGCGCCTGCTGGGTCCGTCCGAGCCGGGCCCCACCGGGTCGACCCCGGTCGGCGGGCCGGCGACGACCGGCCCGGCCTCCACCACGCCGACACCCGCCTCGGGCACGCCGAGCGGGTCGCCGTCGTCCGCCGAGGCCGACCGCACCCGGGCCATGCTGGCCGGGCAGCGACGCATCCTGCTGCACGTCGTGGAGATCGACCGTGACCTCTCGCTGCCGTACGACGGCAAGGTCCACGTCGGGGACGGCACCGGCCGGGACGCCCTCTTCGTGCTCGAACCGGTCGGCGTCGACTACCTGATCCGGTCGCTGAACCCGGACATCGCGCACCAGCCGTGCCTCGGCGTCAAGATCGACTCGGCGGGGTACGCGTCCCTGGTGGGCACCGACTGCCAGCCGACCGACGCCACCCTGTTCGGGATCTCCCGCGAGGGCAAGGACGACAAGGGACGCACCTCCTACGCCATCGTCAGCGAGAAGTACGGGGTGGTGCAGTGGAGCCCCAGCCAGAAGAAGATCTACGTGGAGGTCCTCGGCGACGCCCCGGTCGGCACGACGTTCAGCATGGTCGACCGAGGCGCGGCCTGACCGGGGGACACGACCCGACCAGGGGCAGCCTCGACCAGGCGACGCGACCGGCTCAGGCAGGTGGCCGGCTCAGGCAGGTGGCCGGCTCAGCCCGCGTTCGCGGGGCCGAAGAGGGGATCCGGCGCGCCGGCGGTGATCGGCTCGACGTGGTGCTCCGGCGGCGGGAGCTGCCTCGCCGGCTGGCGGGAGTACAGGCGTACGCCCGCCTCCGCGCGCCGTGCGGTGACGGTCAGGGTGACCATCCGCACCGGCTCCGGCGGTGCGGCGAAGCCACGGGAACCCCAGCGCACCCAGATGGGCACCCGCCCGGCGGCGGCTTCGGCGCGCAGCTTCTCGACCGTACGACGCCGGTCGGTGTGGTCGACCTCGATCACCACCGGCGGCGCGGCCGGCCGGGCACAGGCGACGTCCACGACCGACCGTTGCCCGGACATCGGCGGCGGCAGCGGCATGACGCTGGCCGCCCGGCGGTAGACCCGCCACCCCTGCGTCGCGCCCCAGTCGGCGATCGTGTCGACGAGCAGCTCGGTCACCCGCTCGGTGGTGAGGTCGACGAAGGTGAGGGCGGCCAGCCGGTCGGACAGGGCCCCGGCCAGGCGTGCTCCGTCGTCTGGGTCGCTCATGGCACCTGGTCCGCCACTGCCCCGCCGTGGCCCGCGGCGGCGCCCCGCCCGGTCACGGCCCGCCCGGTCACGGCTCGTCCGTCGTCGGCATGGTCGCACGATAGCCACCGCCGCCACACCTTCGCCATCGATCGACAGGCGACTATCATCTACGCATCCAGCTCGTTCGATCGAGAGGTGCCTCAGTGAAGAAGCTCGTGCGGAACGCCGTGGTGGCCACCCTGCTGACGGTCGCCGGCACCACCGCGGTCGTGGCCAGCCCCGCCCACGCCCTCCCGTACCCGAAGGACAACGAGAGCATCACCATCGTCTACTACTCCGACGCCAGCAGGACCGTGGAGGTCGGGATGCTCGTCTACGGCAACTGTCTCGACGACTTCGAGTACGGCATCCGCACCGCCTACTCGACCATCAACCGCACTACCTGCCCCAGGGACCTGTAGGGGCTCGGGTGGGGCCCGCCGACGAGCCGGGCCCCACCCGACGGCAGCCCGCCGGCCCGGCCGGGCGGCTCAGCGGCGGACGCCCACCCCGCCGAAGCCGTGCGACACCCCCGCCCGCGGCTCGCCGTCCGGACGCCAGTCGGCAAGCCAGGACAGGCCCGGCTCCACCAGCTCGTACCCGTCGAAGAAGCGCAGGATGTCGGCGCGGGTGCGGGGCACCAGCGGCGCGGTGCTCTGCTGGTAGACGGCGCGGCCCTGCTGGGCGGGCACCGGCGGCGCGCCGTCGAGGGTCAGGTGGGACAGCAGGAGCTGACTGCCGGGGGCGGTGGCGTCGCGCAGCCGGGCGACGGCCGCGTAGGGCTCCTCCGCGTCGGGCACGAAGTGCAGCACCGCCACCAGCAGGACCGCGACCGGCCGGGTGAAGTCGATCGACGCCGTCACGTCGGGGTGGGCGAGCAGCTCGTCGGGCCGCCGCAGGTCACCCTCGACGACGACCGTGCGGGCCGCAGCCCCGAGCAACCGCCGGGCGTACGCGACGGCGACCTCGTCGTAGTCGACGTAGACGACCCGGGAGTCGGGGGCCACCGCCTGCACCACCTCGTGCACGTTGCCCTGGGTGGGCAGCCCCGCGCCGATGTCGAGGAACTGCCGCACGCCCCGCTCGGCGGCGTACCGCACGGCGCGGCGCAGGAACGCGCGGTTGGTCTGGGCGGCGACCCCGGTGTCGGGGAAGATCTCCAGAACCTGACGGGCGGCGGCCCGGTCGACGGCGAAGTTGTGGCAGCCGCCGAGATAGTAGTCGTACATCCGGGCGACGTTCGGCCTGCTCTCGACGCCCGCGGCGGAGGGGGCCGCGGGCGGTGGGCCCGTCGGCCCGGGGCTCGTCGCGGTCGGTGCCGGCTCGCTGGTCACGGTGTCCTCCACGGGAGCGGTCCGGGCCCGCCGCGTGGCGACCCGCAATGAGCGCGCCCTGAATGTCTAGCACCCCGCGCGGCTGCCCACGGACCCGCCGTGTCGTTGATCCGGTTGTGTCCGTCGACCACCCGGGGCGACGGTGGGCTGCGGACGTCGGCCGGGCCGACGCCGCAAGGTCGAGGAGGTCGCCATGACCCGCCAGCGGGAGACCGTCGAGGTCGATCCGGTCCTGTTCCGCGCCGTGTACGACTCACCGGCCTCGCTGCCCGGCCGGCACCGCTGGGTCACCCCCGAACACGACGTGCGCCGGATCGAGAAGCTGCTCGGCATGCCCGCGCGCAGCATCGGCGCGCCGCTGTGGGTCAGCGGCGACGAGCCGGACTGCCCGAAGTGCGGCCGACGGATGACCTGGCTGGACATCGTCTCGTCGGCCCTGCACGGGGTGCACGACCCCGCGATGATCGCCCGGGTGATCCTCGGCGACCGCCGGTACGTCAACACCGAGGTCCCGGACGCGATCCCCGGGGTGCACTGCGTCGACTGCCGGACCCCGATCGACGGGCTGCGCAGCTTCAAGTGCCACAACTGGGCGTACGCCTTCGAGGCGCTGGAGGACGTCGTCGAGCGGATGTCCGGCGTGGTGCAGCAGCCCGTCCCCGGCCCGGCCGCACCCCCGGCGTAAGCAGGCCCACTCCCGGCGTACGCGTCCCCGCCTCAGGTGTAAGGAGGGGACCCTTCTCTACCGTATGCGTTAACAAGGGGCCCCTCCTTACCGCCGGGCGGGGCGGCGGCCGGGTAGGGACGGCGGTTCCGGGCCCGGGTCGGGAAGCCCCCCCGCCGAGGGTGCGCCAGGGGAACGTCGCCCCGGTCAGCCGCAGCTCGGCAGCAGATCCGGCGCTGCGGCGGTCCGGTCAGTTTCCTCGCGCGGGGCCCGGTAAACGGCAGATGAACTTTTGGTAGGCTGAGTCATGATCAACGCTGGTTTGTCACCTGTTCCACCCTTCAGCGATGGTCTGTACCGTGAGGTCGTCCGCTTCGCCGACGGCACGCCCGAGCCGGTCCAGTGGTTCGCCGCGCACTTCACCGAGTGGTCGATCGTCCTGCTCGGGCTGCTCCTCGTGGCGGCCGCCCTGCCCAAGCTGGGCGCCGGGCCACGCAACCTGGCCCTCGCCGTGGCCGCGCCGGTCACCGTGGTCCTCGCGTACGGCGGCAGCGAGCTGCTCAAGACCGTCGTGGACCAAGACCGCCCCTGCCGCGTCCCGACCGATCTGTTGATCATCGCCGAACGGTGTCCGCCCGTGGGCGACTGGTCCTTCCCGAGCAACCACTCGACGATCGCCGGGGCGCTGGCGGCCGCGATCGTCCTGCTCTCCCCCCGACTCGGCTGGTACGCGGTCCCGCTGGCCGCGCTCGCCGCGCTCTCCCGCGTCTTCGTCGGGGTGCACTACCCGCACGACGTGCTCGCCGGCCTGCTGCTCGGCGCGCTGGTCACCGGCGTCGGCGCACCGCTGCTGGCCCGGCCGGCGGCCGAACTCCTGCGCCGCCTGGCCCGCCCGGTGAAAGGAGGGGCCCCCTGTTAACGCATACGGTAGAGAAGGGTCCCCTTCTCACGACCGAAGCGGGCGCGACGGCAGGGCGGCGCGGCGGCGGGCGCGGCAGGGCGGGCGTGGCAGGGCGGGCGTGGCAGGGCGGCGCGGCGGCGAGCGCGGCATGGCGGGCGTGGCAGGGCGGCGCGGCGGGCAGCAGGCGTAGCCCGGGGCGGGTCGGTCAGCGGGCCAGCAACAGGGCGGCGACCGTGCCGAGAACGAGGAACGGGCCGAACGGCAGGTGGCTGGACCAGCGGACCCGGCGGGCCAGCAGCAGCGCCAGGCTGGTCAGCGCGGACAGCGTGAACGTCACCAGCAGGCCGAGGACGAGCACGGGCCAGCCGTGCCAGCCGAGCAGCGCGCCCACCCCGAGCGCCAGCTTGGCGTCGCCGAGGCCGAAGCCGCGCCGTCCCAGCAGCAGGGTGGTGGCGGCGAAGGCCAGCGCCAGCCCGGCCCCGGCGACCGCGGCGCGCAGCCAGGGGGCGGCCCCCGCCGAGGTCGCGGCAGCCACGCCGTAGAGGGCCAGGACTCCGGCGGCGGCCGGCCAGGTGAGCCGGTCGGGCAGCCGGTGCACGGCCACGTCGATTGCGACCAGGGGCACCGCGAAGCAGAGCCACCAGGCGAGGGCCGCCCGTTCGACCGGCGCGCCGGGCACCGCCACGAGCACCGCCAGGGCCGCCAGGGCGGCGAGTTCGACCGTCCCGGGCGGTGCGCCGACCCGGGCCCGGCAGCCGCCGCACCGCGCCGCCGGGCCGAGCGCGGGCCAGGGTCTGTCCAGGCCGAGCGGCGTGCCGCAGCGCGGGCAGGCCGTCCGGTCCGGCTCCCCCGGTGGTACGGCGTACCGGGCGACCGCGAGGCGGAGCAGCGGCGTGCCGGCCAGGGTGGCCGTCAGGCGTACGCGGGAGAGCCGGCCCGGCGCGCGGGCCGGGAGCGGCGGTCGCCGCAGCCGTTCCCCGGTCACGCCCGGCTCCACCGCCGGGACACCCCGGGACGGGGCGACACGGTGAGTAACTCTCGGCTTGCCGACGTGTAGCGGATGGTGCGGAATCCGACGGTCGCCCGTCCCACCGGGTCGGCGTCCAGATGGGACACCCAACTGGCGGCGTTCCTCCGTCGGCCGGGGGGCAATTCGGGCCTACCCACCTGGAGCGGTCCGCCATTCGCGCCGAACGGACCAGCCGCCGTCGACACCTCGACACTGTGACGGCGGCCACCGTACAGCAACGGGGCGCGACACAGGACATCGACTCCCGCCATCCGCGATCACCGCCGTTCGTCACTCAGAGTATTCGAACAGATTGCCTCTGTTGCATTGCCGGACGCCAGCTTATGCTCGCCCCTTGAGTACGGCGCAACCCCAGCATGAGGCGTCGGAGGCCACAGAAGACATCGGTGCACGGCTCTTGGAAGATCAGCACAGGTAAATACGGCGGTGGACAGAAAGGCCCGGATGAGTCGATCCGGGGCGCACTGCCGCATGCCCCGGAGACGGTCGGTGCACCCCCCGCCCCGGGTCGCCAGCGAGGAGGCACGGCGTTGCGAACACGGCGCCCCGGCCGATGGATGATCTTACTGGTCACGGCCCTGACCGCCGCACCGGTGGCCGCCTGCGGCGCGAAGCCGGAAGCCGCCGCGCGGCCCCATGCGACGGCAGGGCCGAGCGCCACCGCGACCCATTCCGCGGCGGAGGAACGGGCGGCCCGCGAGGCGGCACTCGCCGCCTATTCCGGATATCTCGCGGCATCACGGGCGGCGAGCCGACGCAGCGATCCGCGCCACCCTGAACTGGCCAAATTCCTGGCCGACCCGTTGTTGACCAGGGTCCGACTGGCAATTCGCGAAGCTAAGGAGCACGGTGCCGTGCGTACCGGAACTTTCGTTTCCGACCCCACCGTCACCTCGGTGAGCCTGGACTCCGTCCCCGCCACCGTGGAGATCCAGGACTGCCTGGACACCACCGGCTACCGGCTGGTCGACGCCAAGACCAAACGGGTGGTGCCCGGCTCGGGCGGCGGCCGGCACCTGGCCACCGCGACGGCCACCCGGTACCACGGCCGGTGGTTGATCAACTACGGTGCCGGCCACGAGGACCAGCCGTGCTGACCCGGTGGGCCCGCCGCGTGGCTGATTCCGCCGCCCGCCCGGCACGACCGCCCGCCGCCCGCCCCGGGCTGCCCTCCACGCTCCGCCCCGGGCGGCTGCTCGCCGCGACCCACCCCGCACGGCTGCTGACCGCGATCGGCGTGGTCCTCGCGCTCGCCGTCGCGGCGGCCCCACCGACCGCCACCGTCGCGGCGGCCCGCGAGGGCGGCATCGAGTGCCCCATCGGCCAGAACGACTGCGACGTCTGGGACGACGACCCGGGCAACCCCGGCAATCCCGGCGGCGGAAACCCCGGCGACGGCGACGGATCGAGCGGCGGCAGCGGCACGTGCCAGTGGAACGGCAGGGTCATCGCCTGCTACGACGACGTCCTCGGCTGGTTCAACAACGGCGACGGCTGCTACTACAAGCTGTCGCAGCCGCAGCCGGAGGGCACGCCCGAGGGCAAGCAGTGGTACACGGCCACCTGCAACGGTGGCGACCTCGGCACCCAGCACGAGGTTCTGCTGGACGCGCCGCCGCCCGGCTACGGCACCCCGCCCGATCCGGAGGAGCTGGCCCGCCGGGCGCTCGCCTCGATCTCGCTGCTGCCGCCCCGGGCGACCGTCGCGCCCCGCAAGAGCATCGGCCCCGGGCTGGTCGGCCTGCCGGTGTGGATGTGGGCGAGCCCCGGCGAGAGCTACTTCGGCACGCTGGAGGCCTCGGCCTCCGACCGGGGCCTGACGGTGCACATCACCGCGAAGGTCGACAAGATCGTGTGGGACATGGGCAACGACGACAAGGTCACCTGCCACGGCCCCGGCACCCGGTACGACCCGCAGGGCCCGGGTGCCGGCGGCCCCTCGCCGGACTGCGGCTACGCCGGCTACGCGAAGGCCGACACGTACGAGATCTTCGCCACGACCCACTGGACCGTCGACTGGACGGCCACCAACGGCGTGCGGGGCGAGATCCCGCAGACCCGCACCAGCGGCATCGTCCAGGTCCAGATCGACGAACTTCAGGTGGTGACGCGGTGAGTCTCGCTACGCGCAACGGGACCGGGCAGCCGGTGGACGCTCCCGTCGCACCGCCCCGGGTGGTCCGGCAGCGGCGCGTCCGGCCCGGCCTGCTCGGCCTCGCCGTGCTGCTGATCGCCCTCGGCGGCCTCGGCGCGGCGTTCGCGGTCACCTCCGTGCGGGCCACCGGCAGCTACCTGGCGGTCGCCCGCGCCGTCGAGGTGGGCCGCACGCTCGACGCGGACGACCTGGTCACCGTGCAGGTGGCCGGCGGCCAGGGGCTGCGGCCGGTGCCGGCCGCCCAGCTCGACGACGTGGTCGGCATGCGGGCGGCCGTCGCCCTCACCCCGGGCACCCTGCTGACCCTCGGCCAGCTCACCGACGACCCGCTGCTCGGCCCCGGCCAGCAGCAGCTCGCGCTCGACCTCGCCCCGGGCCGGGTGCCGGCGAAACGGCTGCACCCCGGCGACCGGGTGCTGCTGGTCAGCACCCCGGACCGCAGCTCCGGCGGGCAGTCCGCCTCCAGCACCCGGTTCGAGGCGACCGTCATCGACACGGCCACCCCGAGCACCAGCAGCGTCGTGGTCTACGTCGCGCTCACCGCCCGCGACGTGCCCGCCGTGGTGGCGCTCGCCGCCCAGAGCCGGATCGCGGTCGTGCTGACCCGGGCGGCCTGAGCATGGCGATCATCGCGCTGGTCTCGGCCAAGGGCTCGCCGGGCGTCACCGCGTCCGCGCTCGCCTGCGCCCTGACCTGGCACCGGCGGCTGATCCTCGCCGAGTGCGACCCGGCCGGCGGCTCGATCCTCGCCGGCTATCTCGGCGGGGCGCTGGACGGGCCCCGGGGCATCGGCGAGCTGGCCGTCGGGGAGCTGCGCGACGGCAGCCTGGAGACGGCGTTCTGGTCGCAACTGGTCGACCTGGACGCCCCGCGCCGGGAGCGGCTGCTGCTGCCCGGCGTCGTCGACCCGGCCCAGGCCGGCAGCGTCGCCCCGCTCTGGCAGCGGTTCACCGACTTCTTCCTCGACCTGGAGCGCGGCGACCCCCCGTACGACGTGCTCGTCGACTGCGGTCGGCTCCAGGTCGCCGGCCCGCCGTGGCCGGTCCTGCGCGCCGCCGCCGTGGTCCTCCTGGTCACCCGGGCGCGGCTGCCCGACCTCTCCGCCACGCAGGCCATGGTGCGGGCGATCGAGCGGGACTTCACCGAGCACCGGGTGCCGCCGGGCACGCTGCGGCTGCTGCCGGTCGGCGACGGCCACGGTCGGGGCGAGATCAGCAAGGCGCTGCGGCTGCCGGTGATCGCGCGGCTGCCGGACGACCCGCGTACCGCGGAGGTGTTGACCCTCGGCGGGACCCTGCGGGCCGGACGGCCGTTGATGCGCGCGGCCGGCGCCCTGGAGGTGCCGGTCCGGGCGCTGCTGGACCGCCGCCGGGCGCGGCTGGCCTGGCCCGTCACCCAGGGGGTGCCGGGTGCGGTTTGAGCCGGTGTCGCACGACCCCCGGGTGGCGCGGCAGCCCGCCGCGACCTCCATCGCGCCGCCGCTCGCCCCCGCGCCGGCCGGCGGCCAGCCGACCCCCCCGCCGGGCAACCACCCGCAGTCCGCGCCGCCGGCGGGGGCACCGCCCGTCGCGCCGGCGCCGCCCCGGCCCCGGGTCGACTTCGCGGTGGTACGCGAGCTGCGCCGCGAGCTCAGCGAGCGGCTCACCCTGTGGCAGCGCGGTCGGGAGTTCGACGCCGACGCCGAGGACGTCGAGCGGGCCCGGCTCGCCGTCGCGGTGGTCGCCGAGTACGCGGACGCGGTCCGCCGGGCCGGCACCCCGATGGCCGCCGGCGAGGAGCGGCTGTTGCTCGACCAGGTGACCGCCGAGCTGGTCGGCCTGGGGCGGCTCCAGACGCTGCTGGTCGACGGCAGCATCGAGGAGGTGCACATCCTCGGCTGCGACCAGGTGCGCATCACCCGGCACGGCGGCGGGGTCGACTGGGCCGACCCGATCGCCGACAGCGACGACGAGCTGGTGGAGATCCTCCAGGCGGCGGCCCGCCGGGCCGGGGCGACCGAGCGGTCGCTGTCCACCTCGAAGCCGACCCTCGACCTCCAGTTGCCCGACGGCAGCCGCCTCGCCGCGGTGTTCCTGGTCAGCCACCGCCCGTACGCGGTGATCCGTAAGCACAACACCCTCGAGGTGAGCCTCGACGACATCGCCGGTGGCCGGGGCGACCTGGACGAGATGATCGACCCGCTGCTGCGCGACTTCCTCCGGGCATCCATGCGGGCCGGGCTGAACATCATGGTCGCCGGCCTGGCCGGGGCGGGCAAGACCACCGTCATCCGGGCGCTGATGGACGAGATCCCGGCCGACGAGCCGTACGTGCTGCTGGAGGAGAGCCGGGAGCTGCTGCCCACCCGCCGGGGGCACAAGCACCGGGCGGTGATGAGCTTCGAGGCCCGCGAGGGGCACGGCGAACGCGGGCTGGACGGCCGCCCGGCCGGCGAGGTGAGCATCGCCGACCTGATCCCCGTCTCGCTGCGGATGGGCGTGCTGCGGATCATCGTCGGCGAGGTGCGGTCCCGGGAGATCGTGCCGATGCTCCAGGCCATGACCACCAGCCGGGGGTCGATGTGCACCATCCACGCCCGGTCGCCGGGCGGGGTGGGCGAGCGGATCGTCGAGCTGGCGCTCTCCCACGGCCGGGAGATGACCGTCGACCAGGCCCGCCGGATGGCCGGCAACGCCCTCGACCTGATCGTCTACGTCACCGTCGAGGACGAGACCGCGATCGGCGGGCGCAAGCACCGCTTCGTCTCCCACGTCGAGGAGGTCATCGGCGTCGGCGAGGGCAGCCGGATCACCACCACCACGGTCTTCGGTCCGGGCCCGGACGGCCGGGCGGTCCCCCGGCACCTGCCGGAACGCGTCCGCGACCAGTTGCTGCGGGTGGGCTACGACGCCCGGCTGCTGGGCCGGTGGATCGACGCCGGCACGGGCGCGTGGCGGCGACCCCGGCACACCCGGCTCGGTGCGCGGGTGGTGGCCCGGTGACCGCCAACATCGAGCTGATCGCGGTGGTCTCCGGCGCGGCCTGCGTGGCCGGCCTGGTGCTCGCCGTCGTGGCGCTGGTCGGCACCACCCGACCGGCCGGTCCGGCCCCCGGCACGGGGCCCGGCGGTGGGCTGAGCCGGCTCTGGCTGGGCTCCGGCACACCCCGGCAACGGCGCAACCACCAGCTCCTGCTCGGCGGGGCGGTGCTGGCCGGCGCCCTGGCGTTCCTGCTCACCGGGCTGCCGGTGGTCGGCCTGCTGGTCGCCGTGGCGGTGCCCGGCGCGCCGTGGCTGTTCACCGTCGGCCGGGCCGAGCAGCGGGCCATCGCCCGGATCGAGGCCGTCGGCGAGTGGACCCGCCGGCTCAAGGACGTCTCGTCGACCGGTCAGGGCCTCCAGCAGGCCATCCTCGGCACGCTGGCCACCGCCCCGGCGGAGATCCAGGAGGAGGTACGCCTGCTCGCCGCCCGCCTCCAGGCCGGCTGGCTGGCGAAGTCCGCGCTGCTCGCGTTCGCCGACGAGATCGGCGACCCGGTGTGCGACCAGGTCGTCGCGGCGCTGATCCTGCACCTGTCCGACCGGGGCGAGCGGCTCGGCGACGTGCTCGGCTCGATCGCGGGTGCCGCCGCCGCCGAGGTCGCCACCCGGCGGGAGATCGAGGCCAAGCGCACCCAGCCGCGCTTCGCGGTGCGCTTCCTCACCGGGATGACCCTGCTGACCGTCGCGTACGGGCTGGTCAACACCGACTACGTCCGCCCGTACGGGACGCCAGTCGGGCAGGTCGTGATGTTCGTGCTCGGCGCGGCGTTCGTCGGGCTGCTGGCCTGGGTGCGGTCGATGAGCCAGCCGCCCCGTCCGGCGCGTTTCCTGCCCGCCCCCGACCCGGCGGAGGCGATCGGGTGATCCTCAACTGGCATCTCACCCTGGCCGTCGTCGGCGGGGCGGCGGTGGGCCTCGGGCTGTTCCTGGTGGTCCGGGAAGCCCTGCCGGCCGCTCCGGCGCTCGGCCCCGCCCTGCGCCGGCTGCACCAGCCGCCGGGCACCGGCCGGGCCGTCACGGGGCGCGGGCCCGACTGGATCGGCGGGTTCGCCCGCTGGCTGCGCCCGCCGCACCGGCAGCTCGCCCTGCTCGACCGCACCCCCGAGCAGTACGCCCTGTCCCTGCTGCTCTCCGCCCTGGTGGGGCTGGTCACCCCGACCTTCCTCGGCGCGGTGCTCTTCCTCGGCGGCGTGTCCGTGCCGCTGGCCGTGCCGCTGCTGGGCAGCCTCGGCATGGCGTTCGTCGCCGCCCTGATCGCGCACCGCAGCGTGCTGACCCGCGCGGACGCCGCCCGGGACGAGTTCCGCCAGGCGGTCTGCACCTACCTGGACCTGGTGGCGTTGCAGCTCTCGGCCGCGCACGGCCCGGTGCAGGCGCTGGAGCGGGCCGCGGCGGTCTGCGACGGCTGGGTCTTCGACCGGATCCGGGAGTCGCTGCGGATCGCCCAGATGCAGATGCACTCGCCGTGGGACGAGCTGCGCGAGCTGGCCGACCGGATCGGCATCCCGGAGCTGGGCGACGTCGGGGCGATCATGCGCTCGTCGGGCAGCGAGGGCGCGCAGGTGCACGAGACGCTGCGCAGCCGGGCCGACTCCCTGCGCGACCAGATCCGCACCGACAACCTGGCCCGCGCCGAGGGCGTCACCAGCCGGCTGGACATTCCGGGCTCCCTGCTGGTCTTCGTGCTGCTCGGCTTCGCCGTCTATCCGTTCCTCGCCCGGTTGTGAAACCCCTCCCCCTCCGAAGGAGCACGCCATGCACCTCATCACCTACCTGCACGTCGCGCTGACGACACGGCTGGCCGAGCTGCGCCGCGACGGCGAGCGGGGCGACAGCCCTGTCCCGACCGCGGTGATCATCTTTGGGCTGGTCGCCGTGGCGATCGCCGTCACCGGCTTCGCCCTGGCCAAGGCCAACGACTGGATGAGCAACATCCCCGACCACCAGGCCCCGACGGCACCGTAGTGACCCATCGTCCCGCCTTCGTGGACCGGAGCCGGTCGGCACCCGCCGACCGGCCCGCCGGCCTGCGCCGCCACGGGCCACCCCGGCCAGGGGCCGGCCTCGACCGGCGGGCCCCGCGGCGGCTCGCCGACGGCGTACGGCTCGGCCGGGCGGTCCGACGGCGGCTCGCCGGCGGCGGGGCCGACCGGGGGGCCAACCCGGTGGAGCTGGCGGTGGTGATGCCGGCGATCCTCGTGCTGCTGTTCGCCTCGATCCAGGTCGCCGCCTGGTTCGTCGCCCGCGCCACCGCGCTCAACGCCGCGCAGAGCGCGGTCAACGCCCAGCGCCTGTACGAGGCCCCCGCCGGGGCCGGCGAGGCGCGGGCGGTCGACTTCCTCACCGCCGCCGGGGACTGGCTGGTCGGCTGGGACCAGCCGGGGCCCGCCTGCGTCACCGGCGTCGCCGAGGTGACCTGCACGGTCAGCGGGGACTCGTTGTCGGTCATCCCCGGCGTCAGCTTCCCGGTGCGCCAGACCGCGCACGGCACGATCGAACGGTGGACGACCGGATGAGCCGCCGCCGTCGCCCCGCAGCCGAGCGCGGCTCGGTCGCCATCGAGGTGGCCGTCCTCGCCCCGGCGTTCATCGGGCTGATGGTGCTGGCCGGCGTCGCCGGGCGTACCGCGATCGCGCAGGAGGCGGTCCAGTCGGCCGCGCACGACGCCGCCCGCGCCGCGTCCATCTCCCGGGACGCCGAGACAGCCCGCGAGCAGGCCCTGACCGCCGCGCAGAGCCAACTCGACTGGCAGCGGGCCAACTGCGCCGGCCAGCCCTCGCTCACCCTGCGCGGCTCGGTGGGCGGCTCGCCGACCAGCTTCGCCGAGGCGTTCGACAGCGGCCCCGGCACGACGGCCGCCGTGACGGTGCAGGTCACCTGCACCGTCTCCTTCACCGACATCGACCTGGCGCTGCTGCCCGACATGGCGGCCAGCCGGACGATCTCGGCCAGCTTCACCTCCCCGCTGGACCGCTACCGGAGCCGGTCGTGACCGCCCGCGTCCCCGGTGCGGCCGCGCACCCCGCCCCAGCCGAAGACCGGGGCGAGGGTGCGGGCTCCACCCGCGCCGCCGGGGCGGGGCGTCGGTGGCGCGGCGACGACGGCCGGGTCAGCCTGTTCCTGGCGGCGGCGATGATCGGCGTCCTCGCGATCATCGGCCTGGCCTTCGACGGCGCCGGGCAGTTGCGCTCCCGGCAACTGGCCGACAACCTGGCCGCCGAGGCGGCCCGCACCGGCGGCCAGTCCATCGACCGGGCGAAGGCCATCCAGGGCGGCCGCAAGGAGATCGACGAGGCGGCGGCCAGGGCGGCGGTGACGAGTTACCTCGCCGCGGCCGGCGCCACCGACCACAGCGTCGAGTTCCCCGTCGTCGACGGGGAGAAGCTCATCCGCGTACAGGTCACCGTCACCTACGACCGCTACCTGCTCGGCTTCTTCGGCTTCGGCGCGGACGTCACCGTCTCCGGCGAGGCCACCGCACGCGCCCTCACCGAGGGCCCCTAGGAAGGGAAGGCACGCCATGGCCGCACCGGGTCGCTCCGCCGCACGGCGGGTCGGGCAGGTACTCACCGGGTTCGGCGCGCTGGTCGTGCTGATCGCCGTGCTGGTCGGGGGGCCGGTGGCGCTGATCGCGTTCGCCGGGAACCCGCTGCCCGATCACCTGCCCACCCTCGCCGAGGTCGGCACCACGCTGACCAGCCGCGACGACGGCCAGCTCTTCCTGCGGGCGCTGGCCCTGGTCGGCTGGTTCGGCTGGATCACCTTCGCCTTCTCCGTGCTCGTGGAGCTGGGCGCGCAGACGCTGCGCCGGCCGGCGCCCCGGCTGCCCGGCATGAGCCGGCAGCAGCGCGCCGCAGCGGCGTTGGTCGGTTCGGTGGCCCTGATCATCGCGGCGAGCCCGGCCGCCGCCAGCGCGGCCACCGTGCTGTCCGGCCCGTACCCCGCCGCCGCACCCGCCGCCGTCGTCGCCGGGGCGCCGGCGGCCCGCCCGGTCGCCGCGCTGCCGGTGGTCGACGCGCGGGCCGCGACGCCGCCGGCCGCCGCGGCGGCCGGGCTCCGGCAGGAGGCGGAGCCGGCGGTGTACCGGGTGGCGAAGGGCGACTACCTGGGCGAGGTCGCCGAGCGCTACCTCGACGACTTCGACCGCTACCGGGACGTGGCGAAGCTCAACCGGCTGGGCGACCCGGACCGCATCCGCCCCGGGCAGCTGATCACGCTGCCCGACGGCGTCCACGACGCCGGGGCCCGCCGGCACGCCACCGGGAAGCTGGTGGTCCGGCCCACGACGCCCACCCCCGGCGGTACGGCCACCCCCCGGCCGCCGTCGGCCCCCGGCACCCCGCCCGCCGCCGACGCGCCGGGTGCGGCGCAGCCCTCGCCCATCCCGCCCTCGCCCACCTCGCCACGGGCCACCCGCCCCGCCCCCGGCCCCTCCACCGCCCAGCCGCCCGCCGGTTCGTCGTCGGACGGCTCGTCACACGGCACCCAGCAGGTCGCCCAGCCGCCCTCCGGCCCCCAGCCGGCGATGGCCGCCGGAGCGTCCCGGGCGGGCGCGGGCGACCAGGTGAACCGGCCGCTCGCCGTCTCGGCGGTGCTCGCCGTCGCCAGCATCGTCGGGGCGCAGATCGGGGCGGTTCTCGGGCTGCGCCGCCGGCCGGCGGTCGTCCGGGCCACCAACAGCGCGCGGGCCCTCGTCACCGGACGGCACCGCCGGGACTGACCCCAGCCGGCGCGGACCGGGCGGGCCGGCGCGGACCGGGCGGACCGAGCCGGGCGGAGCCAGGCGGGATCCTTGATCGACTTCATGTCGCCGACATGGGGGTATCCGGCGCGAGGGAAACCGCCATGTCGCCGACATGGCGGCGGTCCCGCCGGGCGCGGCGCGGCCCGCAGCGCGGCCCGGAGCCCGGCGCGGCGCGGCCCAAGGCGCGGCGCGGCGCGGGCCACCGAACCCGGGCTCAGGGCAGCCGGGCCTCCAGGACCCCGTCGACCACCCGGGTCGGCAGGATCTGCTGGTCGTTACCGGACGGCCCGTGCATGACCTCGCCCCCGTTGAGCCGGAACGCGCTCCCGTGCCACGGGCAGACGACGCAGGCGTGCCCGTCGATCTCGGTGACGTCGCCCTCGCCGAGCGGGCCGCTCTGGTGCGGGCAGCGCTCCAGCATCACCGTGACCTCGTCGCCGTGCCGGTAGAGGATCACCGAGACGTCGTCGACCTCGCGGGTGACCAGCTTCCGTTGCGGCAGGTTGGCCATGTCCGCCAGCGGGTGCCAGCCCTCGCCGATCCGGTGCAGCTCGGAGATGCTCTGGTTGACCTGCGCCCCCTGCTTGTACGCGAGGTGCCCGCCGAGGTACGCCCCCGCGCTCGCCGCGCCCAGCCCGAGGTACGCCAGCGCCCGCCCCGTGCCGTGCCGCCCGCGCAGCCGGGCCGCCAGCGAACCCGCGTACAGGGTCAGGCCGACGGCGTTGGCGGCGGCGTGCACCAGTCCGACGCGGCGCTGCTCCCGGGAGAGGGCCGCCCAGTCGTTGAGGCCGGCGATCGCCGCGGGGAGGGCGCTGACGGTGCCCAGCCCGACCAGGGCGGTGGCCGCCCGGCGCTGGCCGGGCATCAGGTCGAGCACGGCCGCGCTGATCCAGGAGCCGACCGGCACCTGCACCAGTGCCGGGTGCAGCGGATGACCGATGAAGACGCCGTGCAGCAGGTCACGGACCCGCTGCGGGCGCAGGGTGGCCTGGACGGCGCGTTGCAGCCGGTCACCGGTCCGGTCCAGCGTCGAGGCCTGTTCGAGTTTCGTCAAGAGTGCCCGCATTCCGTCCGACTTCCCGGCAGAAGCGGTCGCAAACCGGGCAGTCGCGGCGGCTGTCCGGCGTACGCGGGTCCACGCGTACGCCGGACGGGGCCCGGCTACTGCCAGGGGCCGCTGCGGCAGATGAACTGGGTGGTCCCGCTGTACTGGGTGGCGCTGCCGTCGAAGTAGCTGTAGCTGGCCCGTACGGGGTGGCCGAGGTTGCTGGCCGGGCAGGTGGCGAAGAGGGTCGACCCGGCGGTCGTGAAGGTGCCGACGCTGCCGGAGTACCAGGTGACGGTCCACGTCGTCGTGCCGGTGCTGCTGGCGTCGCAGTAGAACTGCGACGCGCCGGACTCGCAGAAGGGCGCCGGGGCGGCGGCGAGCGCCGGGGTGGCGGCGGCGGCCAGACCCAGGGTGGCGAGGGCGGATGCGGCCAGGACCTTGACGGTGGTACGCATGGAACTCCTCCCGACGTAGCTAAGCGATGACTCAGGGCGACGTCAGCCTAGCCGCCGCATAGACGTACCTGAATTAGCTGTTCGGTCGGTCAGCCGCCCGCCGCGCCCAGCGGTCGTGGTGCACCGCCTCGGCGAGGGGCCGGCCCCGCCGCCACCCGTGCCGCTCCAGGTCGGGCACGGCCTCCAGATGCGTCACCGGCCCGACGCAGAGCCAGGCCACCGGCCGGATGCCGGCCGGCACGCCCAGCAGCTCGGCGAGGAACGGCTCCCGGTAGAAGGAGACCCACCCGACGCCCAGCCCCTCGGCGGTGGCGGCGAGCCAGAGGTTCTGGATGGCCAGGCAGACCGAGTAGAGGCCGGCATCGGCGATGGCGTGCCGACCGAGCACGGCCGGGCCGCCGCGCTGCGGGTCGTAGGTGACGACGACCGACAACGTCGACTCCAGCACCCCGTCGATCTTGATACGCGCGAACCGTTCGGCCGCCGCGCCGTCCAGGGTGGCGGCGAAGGCGGCCCGCTCGACCTGCACGTGCCGGTGGAACCGGCGGCGGACGGCGGGATCCCGGACCAGGACGAAGTCCCACGGCTGCGAGTAGCCGACGCTGGGCGCGGCGTGCGCGGCGACGAGGATCCGGTGCAGGGCGTCGGCCGGCACCGGCTCCCCGGTGAACTGGGCCCGGACGTCCCGGCGGCGGCGGATGGCGTCGTAGAGTTCCACAGGCAGGCTCCCGCTGCGCTCGGCCCACCTCGACGGGTGGGCGGTCGACGCGAGGCCGGTCTTCGGACTCCCGGATCGACGCCTGCCCGTCCGCCTTCCCAGCCGCACGGCCAGTGGCTGCGCTCCTCGCGCGTGGACGGTGGCTCCCCGGTCACCGCGGCGGGCCCGTGCCGGATTCGCACCGGCTTCCCGATTCTCCCCGCGCAGGCGGGGCACCTCGCATGATCGTGCCGCCGGCGATGCTAACCCGCGTCAGCGGCGCAGCGTCCGGCCGGGCAGCTCCCCGTACGTGGCGAGATAGCGGGCGGCGAAGCGGCGCGGGTCGGCGAATCCCCAGCGGGCGGCGACCGCGGCCACCGAGACGCCGTCGCCGGGCACGGCCCGGGTCAGGTCCCGACGGGCCAGATCGAGCCGCACCCGGCGCAGGTAGGCCAGGGGGGTCGTGCCGAGCTGACTGCGGAACGCGAGCTGCACCGCGCGGGGGGTGGTGGCGGCGGCGCGGGCGATGTCGACGAGACCGATGTCGGTCCCGGCGGCGGACTCGATGAAGGCGATCGCCCGGCGCAGGGTCCCCGCGTGGGCGTCGGCCCGGTCGCACGGCCGGTCCGCCACGACGGCGTTGCTGGGGAACGCGGCGAGCGTCGCCGCGGCGAGCAGGCGGCCGAGGCCGCCGAGCACGAGCGGCGACGCGCCCGGCGCGCCACCGGCGGCGATGACGGACTCCGCGTACCGGACGGTCTGCCGCCACCGCCACTGGGCATCGGCGCAGACCGACCGGAAGCTGGCGAACCGCAGGGGTGTCAGCGGGCGGTCCGGGTCGACGCGGGCGACCTGGTCGAACAGCGAGAGGTCCAGCAGGACGGAGGTCACGTCCAGGTCGCTGGACCACGAGGAGCCGGGCAGGTCGGGCTGGTAGAGCACGCCGACCTCGCCGGGCCCGATCAGCTCGTCGACCCCGTCGCACCGGTGCCCGAAGCACCCCCGGCGGGGGGCGGCGAGCAGGACGTACCCGAGTGGTTCCGCCTGCACCCGCAGGTCCAGGGAGATGCTGATGTCGTCGATGCAGAACGCGCCGGCGTTCCACCGGTCGTGTCGCAACGGAAGCCCGGTCGGCACGGCGGCCAGCCGCACGCTGCGGCCGTACGCGGTCTCGAAGACGTGCGCCGCCTCGGCCGGATCGCTGGTCGAGAACCGGGTGAGCACCGGCGGGCCATGACTACCGTACGTCATTGATTCACACCCCTCGGTCACGAGGGAGCCTAGCTACTCGGCGCGCGCGGGCCGCGCAACGGCACGCCGGGGCGGTTCCTCCCCCGCCCGGCGACCGGCGCGGCCGACGGGCCAGGGTCCGCGCCGTCCGTCAGCCCCGCAGGGTCCGGCTGGGCGGCTGCCCGTAGGCCCGGCGGTACTCGGTGGCGAACCGGCCGAGGTGGACGAAGCCCCACCGCGCGGCGACGGCGGCCACGGTGAGCCCCGCGCCGGGCTCGGCGGCCTGGAGGTCGCTGTGTACCCGCTCCAGGCGCACCCGCCGCAGGTAGCCCGTCGGTGTGGTGTCGAGGTATTTCCGGAATGCCTGCTGGAGCGCCCGCGCGCCCAGCCCGGCCGCGACCGCCACGTCGGTCACGGTCAGGGCCTGGTTCGCGTGCTGCTCGATGTAGGCGACCGCGCGACGGACCGCGGCCGGCGCGACGGCCCCTGCGCCGCGCGTCGGCGCTTCGGTCATCGTCGTGTTGGGGAACGTGGCCAGCGCGACGGCCACCAGCAGGCCCGTCGCCTCCGCCTGCACCAGGGCGTTCGCCCCGAACGCGGCAACCGGCAGCGCCACCTGGGTGAGATAACGCGTGGTGGTGCGCCAGAGCTGCGCGGCGGACGGGGACACCGGCGCCAGTCCCTGGAATCGCAGGTCGACCGGCGCGAGTCCGCACCGCTCCTGCGCCACCCGCTCCACGTCGGCGAGGGGAATCTCCATGGCGACGACCTCCATGTCGCGGTGCAGGATCGTCCTGGTCCGCCGGGGCGGCACCAGCAGCAGGTCACCCGCGCCGGCCATCACCTCCCCGGCCCCGACGTCGACCCCCCAGCCGCCGGAGAGCACCTCCGCCACCCCAAGAACGTCCCGGGTGAACACATCGTTGTCCGCGTTCATCGGGTAGCGCACCCGGGCGACGCTCGCCGAGCCGAACCGCGCGTGGGCAGCCCGGAAGACAGCCCCCGCGCGACGGTCGAACGCGCGTAGCCGGTGTTCCGGATAGGCCGCCAGCAGCCAGCGGTGCGCCTCGTCCGGGTCGGCCGTGACGAGCCGCGACCACGACCCGGGCGGGTCGGCGGTCGACTCGTCTCCACAGTCGACCCGCTTCGTCGCGGAAGGTCCCGCCCCGGTTCGTCCTGCCACGGCCTCTCCCCGCATCGCCGACCGGCGTCCCTCGCCTCACCCGGGCCACGGGCGCGACGCGCACGGCGCGAGTTCACTTCAGCACTGTCGGTGGCCCTCCAGCGGGCATTCTGTCCGTCGACGGCAGACGAGAGAAGTGGCCACGGACCGCGCTGTCCGCCGCGCGAAGTCGATGTACGAAGTACGAACACCGCGGCCGTCCGCCCGGCTCCCGTCCACGCTGGTGCGTCGACGCCCGGGCAGGCATGCTGTCCCGATGGGGGTACGGGTCGAGCACGCCGCCGCGGTGACCACGGTGATCCTGGACCGGCCGGCGTCCCGCAACGCCGTCGACGGTCCCACCGCCCGGGCCCTGGCCGACGCGTTCCGCGCCTTCGAGGCCGACCCGGCGGCGGCGGTGGCCGTGCTGTGGGGGGCCGGCGGCACGTTCTGCGCCGGGGCGGACCTCAAGGCGATCGGCACGCCGAGCGGCAACCGGGTCGAGCCGGACGGCGACGGACCGATGGGACCGACCCGGCTGCGGCTGTCCAAGCCGGTGATCGCCGCGATCTCCGGCTACGCCGTGGCCGGCGGGCTGGAGCTGGCGCTCTGGTGCGACCTGCGGGTCGCCGAGTCCGACTCGGTGCTCGGGGTGTTCTGCCGACGCTGGGGCGTGCCGCTGGTCGACGGCGGCACCGTCCGGCTGCCGAGGCTGATCGGCGAGAGCCGGGCGATGGACCTGATCCTCACGGGCCGACCGGTGCCGGCCGAGGAGGCGTACGCGATGGGGTTGGTGAACCGGCTGGTCGCGCCGGGCACGGCCCGCGCGGAGGCCGAGCGGCTGGCCGCCGAGATCGCCCGGCACCCGCAGGCGTGCCTGCGCAACGACCGGGCGGCCGTGCTGGCCGGCGCGAACCTGCCCGAGCCGGAGGCCCTCGCGGTGGAGCTGGCCTACGGCGCGGCGTCCCTCGCGGCCGACGCGACGGCGGGGGCGGCCCGGTTCGCGGCCGGCGCGGGCCGCCACGGCGCCCCCGCCTGAGGGGTGCCGGCCGGCTACCTCAGGTCGCGCACGGCGGTCTCGATGGCGCGGTGGAACGTCGGGTACGCGTAGATCATGTGCCGGAGCCGGGCCAGCGGCACCTCCGCGTGCACCGCCACCACCAGGCCCGACAGCACCTCGCCGCCGGCCGGACCGGCCGAGGTGGCCCCGACCAGCACCCCCCGGTCGGCGTCCGCCACCAGCTTGACGAACCCGTCGCCCCGGTGGATCCAGCCCCGGGTGGACGAGTCGAGCCGGCTCATCCCGACCTGCACGTTGATGCCCCGCTCGCGGGCCTGGCGCTCGGTGAGCCCGACCGCGCCGATCTCGGGGTCGGTGAAGGTGACCCGGGGCAGCGCCCGGTAGTCGGCGTGCGGCACCCCGCCGGCGATCCCGGCGCCCTCCGTGCGCGCCACGCCGCCGACCGCGCTGGCGCTGCCGCTCGCGTCCGCGCCGGCCTGCGCCCGCCGGACGTGGTCGAGCACGTCGGCGACCACGATGGCCGCCTGGTACATGGCGATGTGGGTGAACGCGCCCTCCCCGGTCAGGTCGCCGACGCCCCAGATCCCGGCGGCGGCGCGCATCCGGTCGTCCACGGCGAGGAACCGCTGGCCCGGGTCGAGGCCGACCGTGTCGAGGCCCAGCTCGTCGAGGTGCGCCCGGCGGCCGGTGACCACGAGCAGCCGCTCGGCGGTGAACTCGGCCCCGCCCGCCGCCCGCAGCGTGAACGCCCGCCCGTCGTGGTCGACCCGCTCCGCGCGTACGTCGGTGGCGATCCGCACCCCGTCGGCGCGCAGGGCGGCGGCGGCCACCTCGGAGGACTCGGGCTCCTCGACGGCGAGCACCCGGCCCGACGCCTCCAGCACGGTCACCTCGACGCCGAACCGGGCGAAGACCTGGGCCAGCTCCAGCCCGATCGCGCCGCCGCCGAGCACCAGCAGGCTGCCCGGCAGCTCCTCGACCTCGATGGCCTGCTGGTTCGTCCAGTACGGCGTGTCGGCCAGCCCGGGCAGCGGCGGCACGAAGGGCCGGGTGCCGGTGCCGAGCACGATGCCGTGCCGGGCCTGGAAGACCCGGTCGCCGACGCGGACCCGGCCGGGGCCGTCGAGCGCCCCGCTGCCCCGCACGAACCGGCCGCCCTTGCCGGTGAACCGCTCCACCGCGACCCGGTCGTCCCAGGTGTCGGTGGCCTCCTCGCGGATCCGCTTCGCCACCGGGGCCCAGTCGGGGCGGACGTCGGCCTCGCCCGCGAACTCGGCGACCCGCCGGGCCTCGGCGACCGCGTTCGCCGCCCGGATCATCATCTTGCTCGGGATGCACCCCCAGTACGGGCACTCGCCGCCGACCAGCCGCCGCTCGACGCCGACGACGCTCAGGCCCGCCTCGGCGAGCCGGCCGGCGACCTCCTCGCCGCCGACGCCGAGCCCGAGCACGACCACGTCCACCAGTTCCGGTTCCGCCATCGGACCAGCATTCCGCACCGACGGACCGCCGGCCACCGCGCCGGGCGAATTCCCGGCCCGGCTGCCACCGCCGGCCACCCGTCTTTCGCCTCCGTCGCCCGCCTCCCCTCGCCCCGCTCCCGGAATTTCCGCGCCCCGGGCTCGCCGGGCCCCTACCGTGGCCGGATGCGCGCACGCTTCGCCCCCGTCCGGGACTGCTTCCACGACCTGTTCGCCGCCGGCCGGGAGACCGGGGCCGGCCTCGCCATCTGGTACGACGGCACGCCGGTCGTCGACCTCGTCGCCGGCTCCCGGGCCGCCGTCGCACCGGGCCGGTCGGTGCCGCCGGCCGGGGGCGGCGACCCGTGGCGACCGGACACCCTGGTGGACGTCTACTCGGTCGGCAAGCCGGTGGCCGCGCTCTGCCTGCTCCTGCTCGTCGACCGGGGGCGGCTCGACCTGGACGATCCGGTCGCCGACCACTGGCCGGGGTTCCGCGCGCCCGCCACGGTCCGCCAGGTGCTCAGCCACACGGCCGGGCTGCCGGCGTTCCCGGTGCCCCGCCCGGCCGAGGCGGTCGCCGACTGGGACCTGCTCTGCGCCGACCTGGCCGCCGCCGAGCCGCAATGGACGCCGGGGACCGTCGCGGGCGAGCACGCCTGGACGTACGGGCACCTCGTGGGCGAGCTGGTGCGCCGGGTGGACGGGCGGTCGGTGGGCCGGTTCCTGGCCGAGGAGATCGCCGGCCCGTGGCGGCTCGACCTGGGCTTCGGGCTCGGCGCGGCCGACCGGCGGCGGTGCGCCGACCTGTCGTACGCCGATCCGGGCTGGCCGGTCCGCACACTCGGCGAGCCGGGGTCGCTGCGGGCGGCGGCCCTGGGCAACCCGGCCGGCGGCCTGGACGTGGCGGTGCTGAACAGCGATCTGTGGCGGGGCGCGCAGGTGCCGGCGGTGAACCTGCACGCCACGGCCGCCGGGCTGGCCCGCTGCTATGCCGGGCTGCTGGCCGGCGGCACCCTGGACGGGGTGCGGCTGTTCAGCCCGGAGCTGGTCGCCGAGGCGACCCGGACCCAGTACGACGGGCCGGACCTGGTGCTCGACCGCCGGGCGTGCTGGACGCTGGGCATGCAGCGGGAGCCGGACGGGAGCTGGGGCATGGGCGGGATCGGCGGCAGCAGCGCCTGGGCCGACCCGGACCGGGGCTACGTGTTCGCGTACGCGACCGCGCGGCTGGCCGACCACGACCGCGTCGACGAGCTGGTCGAGGCCCTGCACTCCTGCCTCTGACCGCGCGCTGCGGCCCACGCCGGGGCCGGGGTGTTAGGAGGGGTCCCTTGTACAACAGAATGCGTTAACCAGGGGCCCTTCCTTTCACCCAGCGGCGGACGTACGCGCCGTCGGGGTCGAAGCGGGCCGCCTGGCGGGTCGGGTTGAACCCCCGGTGTGGCCGGCTGTCGTTGCCGGTGCCCGCCACCCACTGCCAGTTGCCGGCGTTGTTGGCCACGTCGCCGTCGAGCAGCCAGCGGGAGAAGACGGCGACCCCCTCGCGCCAGTCCAGCCCGACAACCTTGGTCAGGTAGCCGGCCGTGATCAGCCGGGCCCGGTTGTGCATCCAGCCCTCGGCGCGCAGCTGCCGCATCCCCGCGTCGACGATCGGCAGGCCGGTGCGCCCCCGCGTCCAGGCGTCGAGCGCCTCGGGGTCGTGCCGCCAGTCCTCGGTGGCCCCCCGCCGGTACGCCTTCGTGGCGATCTCGGGGAAGACGGCGGTGACCTGGTGGTAGAAGTCCCGCCAGCAGAGCTGCCGGACGAACGGGCCGAACCGCGCGCCGCCCGGGTCGCCGGCCCGCTCACCCGCCCGGTTCGCCAGCTCCAGCGGCGACAGGCAGCCGAACCGCAGGTACGGGCTGAGCCGCGAGGTCGCGTCGCCGGCCAGGTCGTCGTGGCTGTCGCCGTACCGGTCGACGGTGGGCAGCCACTGCGCGAGGCGGCGGCGGGCGGCGGCCTCCCCGCCCGGCGCGGCGTGCGGCGACTCCCCCGGCGGCGGTGCGGGCAGCTTGCCGACCGGCGGCCCGTCGGGCGATGACCCGGGCCTCAGCCGCTCGGGCAGCCGGATCCGGTCGGGCGGGGCCAGCTCCTCCCGCCACAGCGCCCCCTGCCAGGCCCGGAAGTAGGGGGTGAAGACCCGGTAGTGGTCGCCGCCGGCCGGACGCACCGCGCCGGGGTCGACGATCGTGAGGCCGGGGAAGAGGCGCAGGTGCAGACGGTGCCGCTCGCACTCGGCGCGCAGCCGGCGCTCGCGGGTGCCGGCGTAGCGGCTGACGTCGGCGGAGCAGGCGATCCCCTCGGCGCCCACCTCGCCGGCCAGCCGGATCGTCTCGGCCACCGGGTCGCCGTGCCGGATCACCAGGTCGCCGCCGCGGTCCCGCAGCGCGTCGCGTAGGGCGGCGAGGCTCTGGTGCAGGAAGCGCGTCCGGTTGGGCGAGCGGCCGGTGAGCGCCGGGTCGAGCACGAACAGCGGGACGACCCGGGCGAAGGCGGAGCAGGCCGCGGCCAGCGCCGGGTGGTCGTGCACCCGCAGGTCGCGGGTGAACAACACGATCGCGGTACGCGTCATCGGCCGGCGGGCGGCAGGGTCGGGCCGGGGACCACGACGGGGGTGCCGGCGGGGGTGAGCAGGGCCCGCCCGGCCACCGCCATCCGCCGCCGCCGGGGCACCAGCGCCCGCCGGGTGAACACGTCGTAGTCCTGGGCGGCGACCTCGTCGAGGATGCCGCCGTAGAGGACGTACGCGGTGCGCATGCACGCCTGGGAGGCGGGCGTGAGCATGGTGACGCCCGGCGCGGCGGCCGCGTAGTGCGTCTGGGCGCGGCTCACCTCGTACTCGACGAGGTCGCGGATCCTCGGGGTGGCCCGGCCCCGGGCGGCGGCGGCGAACAGGTCCTCGCGGGTGACGTCGAACTTGGCGAGGTCCTCGTCGGGCAGGTACGTCCGGCCGCGTGCGAGGTCCTCGGCGACGTCCCGGATGAAGTTGGTGAGCTGGAAGGCGAGGCCGAGCTGCCGGGCGGGCTCGCGGGCGGCGGCGGGGTCGGAGCTGCCGAGGATCGGCAGCATCATGGTGCCGATGACGGCGGCCGAGCCCTCCATGTAGTCGAGCAGGTCGTCGTAGGTCGGGTACGCGGTGACGGTCAGGTCCATCGCCATGCTGCGCAGGAACGACGCGAAGTCGGCCCGGTCCAGGTCGAAGACGGCGATGGTGTGCAGCACGGCGGGCAGCAGCGGGTCGTCGACCGGGGCCCCGGCCAGCCCGGCCAGGAAGCGGGCCGACCAGTCGTCGAGCCGGGCGGCCCGCTCGGCAGGCGGCAGGTCCTCGGTGCGGTCGACGATCTCGTCGGCGTACCGGGTGAATCCGTACAACGCGTGAACGTGTCGCCGTTTCCAAGCGGGAAGCAGGCGGGTGGCGAGATAGTAGGTGCGGCCGTGACGTCTGTGCAGCTCGCGGCAGCGGTCATAGGCAGCGGTGAGGTCGACGTCCACCGGCCCTCCCTCGAATTCGACGCAGAAATCGACGCAACTCGTAACCCTAGGGTACGCTCGCCGACATGGCCAACGACGCAGTTGCGGGTAATGCGCTCCGCGTCGCGCCGGCACAGCCGGGAGCGACGGACGATCCGGTCCGCGGCGTACTGGCCGCGTTCACGAAAGACCTGGTCAAGGGGGTCGACGAGACTCTCGACGGCTTCCTCGCCGCCGAGGTCTCGACGCTCGCCGAAATCGACTCGGCGATGGGCGAATTCGCCGCGACCGCGCGCGACTGCGTGCTGGCCGGCGGCAAGCGGGTCCGCCCCACCTTCGCGTACTGGGGCTGGCGGGGGGTCGCCGGCGGCAACGAGCCGCTGCCGGCGGTGCTGCCGGCCCTCGCCGCCCTAGAGCTGCTGCACACGTTCGCCCTCGTGCACGACGACGTGATGGACGCGTCCGACACGCGGCGCGGCCGCCCCACGGCGCACCGGGCCGCCGCCGCCCGGCACGTCGCCGCCGGCCACACCGGCGACCCGGGCCGGTTCGGCGAGGCGGTGGCCGTGCTCGTCGGCGACCTGTGCCTGGTGTGGGCCGACCGGCTGCTCGCGCACGCCACCGTGCCGCCGGCCCGGCTGCTCGACGTCCGGCGCGGCTACGACCAGATGCGCGTCGAAACGGTCGCCGGGCAGTACCTCGACATCCTGGGCGAGAACGACGCGGCCAACTGGTCGCTGGACCGGGCCCTGCGGGTCGCCCGCTACAAGACCGCCAGCTACACCGTCCAGCGTCCGCTGCTGTTCGGGGCGGCCCTGGCCGGCGCCGACGCCGACGGGCCGCTGACCGCCGCGTACACCCGCTACGGCCTGGCCGTCGGCGAGGCGTTCCAGCTCCGCGACGACCTGCTCGGCGTCTACGGCGACCCGGCGACCACCGGCAAGCCGACCGGCGACGACCTGCGCACCGGCAAGCCGACCGCGCTGCTGATGCTCGCCCGGCAGCTCGCCACCGCGACCCAGCGCCGGGTCCTGGAGCGGGCCGGCACGGTCACCGCGGCCCGCGACGTGGCCCGGCTCGCCGAGCTGGTCGCCGACACCGGCGCGGTCGCCAAGGTCGAACGGATGATCTCCGACCGGGTCGCCGACGCGCTGGCCGCGCTCGACACCGCGTCGATCGACGAGACCGCGCGCACCGCGCTGACGGGCCTCGCCACCGCCGCCACCGCACGGCGGGCATGATGGGCAAACTCGTGAGGGAGGTGGTCGCGTGCGCACCGTGACCGGACGTACGGACCGGGTGGTGGTCGTCGGCGCGGGGCTCGGCGGGCTGGCCTGCGCGCTGCACCTGGCCGGCAGCGGACGACAGGTGACCGTGCTCGAACGCGAGGCGGTGCCCGGCGGCCGGGCCGGCCGGCTCGGCGTCGACGGGTACGAGTTCGACACCGGCCCCACCGTGCTCACCATGCCCGACCTGATCGCCGAGGCGCTCGGGGCGGTCGGCGAGGAGCTGCGCGACTGGGTCGAGCTGATGCCGCTGGACCCGGCGTACCGGGCCTACTACCCGGACGGCTCGACGCTGGACGTCATCACCGACACCACCCGGATGGCCGCCGAGATCGCCTCGGTCTGCGGGCCCCGGGAGGCCGACGGCTACCTGCGCTTCGTCGACTACGCCCGCGAGCTGTGGCGGCTGGAGCGGGCCGACTTCATCGAGCGCAACCTCGACGCCCCCACCGACCTGCTCACCGGCAACCTGCTGAAGCTGCTGGCGGGCGGCGCGTTCCGCCGGCTCCAGACGAAGATCGGGCAGTTCTTCCGCGACCCGCGCACCCAGCGGATCTTCTCCTTCCAGGCCATGTACGCCGGGCTCGCCCCGCACGACGCGCTGGCCATCTACGCCGTCATCGCGTACCTCGACTCGGTGGCCGGGGTCTACTTCCCGCGCGGCGGCATCCACGCGGTCTCCCGGGGGATGGCCGGCGCGGCCGAGAAGCACGGCGTGCAGATCCGCTACGGCACCACGGTGGCCCGGGTGGAGACCGCGAACGGCCGGGCGACCGGGGTGGTCACCGCAGACGGCGAGTTCGTCGGAGCCGACGTGGTGGTGCTCAACCCGGACCTGCCGGTCGCCTACCGGGACCTGCTCCCGCCGACCCGGCGACGCCGGTTGACGTACTCGCCGTCGTGCGTGGTGCTGCACGTCGGCTCGCGGCAGGGCTATGAGAAAATCGCCCACCACAACATCCACTTCGGACGGTCCTGGAAGGGCACGTTCGACGAGGTGATCCGGCGGGGGGAGCTGATGACCGACCCGTCCCTGCTGGTCACCAACCCCAGTCGCACCGACCCGGCGGTCGCCCCGGCCGGCGGGCACACGTACTACGTGCTCGCCCCGGTGCCGAACCTCGACCGGGCCCCGTTCGAGTGGCGCGGCGACCTCACCCGCCGGTACACCGACCAGCTCGTCGGCACGCTGGAGAAACGCGGGTACGTCGGCTTCGGCGCCGGCATCGAGGTGTTGCGCGCGGTCACCCCGGCCGAGTGGGCCGAGCAGGGCATGGCCGCCGGCACCCCGTTCGCGTCCGCGCACAGCCTCTTCCAGACCGGCCCCTTCCGCCCGTCGAACCTGCACCGCACGCTTGGCAACGTGGTGTTCGTCGGCTCCGGCACCCAGCCCGGCGTCGGCGTGCCCATGGTCCTGATCTCCGGCAAGCTGGCCGCCGCCCGCGTGACGGGCGGCGACCGGTGAGCGCCCGGGTAGTGGGAGGTGTGCGATGAGCGTGCGCGAGGAACACCTGGTCGAGCTGGTCGACGACGATGGCCGGGCGCGGGGCGAGGCGACGGTGTCCGCCGCCCACCAGCCGCCCGGCCGGCTGCACCGGGCCTTCTCCGTGCTGCTCGTCGCCCCGGACGGCCGGGTGCTGCTCCAGCGCCGGGCCGCCGTGAAGACCCGGTTCCCGCTGCGCTGGGCCAACTCCTGCTGCGGCCATCCCGCGCCGGGCGAGTCGCTGGTGACCGCCGCGAACCGCCGGCTGGGCGAGGAACTGGGCGTCGGGCCCGTCGAGCTGACCGAGGCCGGCGTGTACGTCTACTACGCCGAGGACCCGGCCACCGGGCGGGTCGAGTTCGAGTACGACCACGTGCTGCGCGCCGACGTCCCGGCCGACCTGCCGGTGCGGCCGGACCCGGCCGAGGTGGCCGAGCTGCGCTGGGTCGACCCGGCGACCCTGGAGACCGACCTCGACGTCGACCCCCGGGCGTACGCCCCCTGGCTGGGCGGGGTGGTGAACCGCCTGCTGCGCCCGTCCCCGCCGGCGCGCGGCGCGGCACCGGCCGGTCCCCGCGTCGACGAGGTGAACGAGGCGGCGGAGCGGTCGGGTGGGCGATGAGGCGTTGAGCGCGGGGGCCGTGGCACGCCGCCTGGGTGTCGCGGTCACCACGCTGCGCACCTGGCACCAGCGGTACGGCCTGGGCCCCAGCCAGCACCTGCCGGGCCACCACCGGCGGTACACGCCGGACGACCTCGCGCGCCTGGAGATCATGCGCAAGCTCACCGCCGAGGGGGTCACCCCGGCCGAGGCGGCCCGCTGGGCCCGGCAGGTGCCCGCCCCCGCCCCGGGCGACGCGGCGGCCGGCATCGTCGCCAACCGGATCCGGCCGGGCAGCGGACGCGACGGCGGCGGGCAGACCATCCCGGTCGGCCGGGCCGGGCCGGCGGCCCGCGGGCTGGCCCGGGCCGCCATGCGGCTGGACTCGGTGGCGATCGGGGAGGCCATCGCGCACGCCCTGGCCACCGACGGCGTCGTGGGCACCTGGGAGGGACTGCTGCGCCCGGTGCTCGTCGGCATCGGCGAGCGGCACGCCGCCACGGCCGGGCTCATCGACGTGGAGCACCTGGTGTCGCGGTGCGTCTCGGAGGCGTTCGCGGCCGTCGCCCGCGCCGCCTCGGCCACCGGCCCGGCCCGCATCCTGCTCTCCTGCGCCGACGAGGAGCAGCACACCCTGCCGCTGGAGGCGCTCGCCGCCGCGCTGGCCGAGGCCGGCGTCGCGTACCGGATGCTCGGCGCCCGGGTGCCGACGGCGGCCCTGCTCGAGGCGGTCAACCGCACCGGCCCGGCGGCCGTGGTGGTCTGGTCGCACATCCGGGCCACCGCCGACCCGGCCCAGCTCAGCGCGCTGCTGGCCAGCCCGCGCCGGCCCCTGCTGGTGCTGGCCGCCGGCCCCGGCTGGCGGGCCGACTCGCTGCCGGCCGGCGTGGTCCGCCCGGTCGACCTCGCCGAGGCGGTCTCGCTCGCCCTGGCCGTGCGGGACTCGCTGGACCAGTCGACGGGGGCCTGACCGCCCTGCCGCCGTTCACGTTTCGTCCACTACGGTCGAGTGGCCCACGGCCCCCGACCCCTCGGAGTGACGATGAGCGTACGGAGAGCACTGGCGCTCGGCCTCTGCCTGGCGTTGTTCCTCGCTGGCTGCGGCGAGCGGACGACCGACCGACGGCCGGAGGCCGCCGCCTCCCCGGCGGCACCGACCGCGCCCCCGCCGGAGTCGACACCCAAGCCGACCGTCACCCCCAGGCCCACCCGCACCAGCCCGCCCCCGCTGCGCCCGCGCCCCACCAAGCTCCCGGCCGGGTTGCGTCGGACCACGGGGGTCAAGGCCGTGGCGTTGACCTTCGACGACGGGCCCGACCCGGCCTGGACGCCGAAGATCCTCGACCAGCTCAAGGCAGCCGGGGCGAAGGCCACCTTCTGCGTGGTCGGCACGCAGGTGCGCAAGCACCCGCAGCTGGTCGCCCGGATCGCCCGCGAGGGGCACCAGCTCTGCAACCACAGCTGGCGGCACGACATCGACCTCGGCCGGCGACCCGTCGCCGACATCCGCGCCGACCTGACCCGCACCAACCGCGCCATCCGGGCGGCGGCGCCCGACGCCAAGGTGACCCTCTACCGGCAGCCGGGCGGGCGGTGGACCCCCGAGGTGGTGACGGTGGCGAAGCAGCTCGGCATGCGATCGCTGCACTGGGCCGTCGACCCGCAGGACTGGGCGAAGCCCACCGCCCCGACGATCAGGAAACGGGTCACGGGCGCGACGAAGCCGGGCTCGATCGTGCTCATGCACGACGGGGGCGGGAACCGGGCCGCCACGGTCGCCGCCTGCGCCCACCTCATCGGCGACCTGAAGCGGCGCTACGGGCTCACCAGGCTCGGCTAGACCGCCCATGACCTGCGGCTTTGCGGTTGGATGTGCCACCGGCCATACCGATTTGTTTCGTGGGCCGACCGTCACGTATGCTTTCGAAGCCTCCGGCGGGGCCGGATGGGAGCAAGTCCGCTAGAAGTTGCGAGTGTGCAATGATGGCGGGGCCGCCCTCATCGTCTAGCGGCCCAGGACGCCGCCCTTTCAAGGCGGTAGCACGGGTTCGAATCCCGTTGGGGGCACGACCGGCGCAAGCCGGAGCAACACCGGTAACACCAGCGAGGTCCTGTGGAGCAGTCGGAGTGCTCGCCGCCCTGTCAAGGCGGAGGTCGCGGGTTCAAGTCCCGTCAGGACCGCAAGCGCTGACGCCGCGCGTAAGATGCGCGGCGTTCTGCGTATCGGAGCAGGTGCCCTGCCGGCGGCGATCCCGTCACTTGGGTACGATGAGCCGAGCAGCACGGCCAGGTAGCTCAGTTGGTACGAGCGTCCGACTGAAAATCGGAAGGTCGGCGGTTCGACCCCGCCCCTGGCCACATAGCCTTTCGCCGGGCTACAGAGGTCCCCACCAGCGGAAACGCAGGTGGGGATCTTGCTTATGTGGCCCCGGGTCGTAGCGATCAACGCTGTCCGTGGATTGACCGCTGGGCAGCCGACTTCCTTCACTTGCCCCAAGACCCTCCCCGCCTGGCTGCTGGACCGCTGACTCGCCGCACTTGGCGCACCGCGCCCGCCGCCCCCACGGCCCAGGGCCGCGACCGTTCGGCAACTCCGTCCCGGAAGCGTCGGCCCCGTCATGGTCAGCCCAATCCCGATCCGCGCCACCGCAGGGCGGGTGGGATCTCGCGCCTCTGACGCTTCGGTCGCGCCGAGGCCCGCCGCTGGCCGCACCGGTTCGCCAGCCGCAGTCCGCCCTCGACACCGCGCTGGCCAGCGCAGTCACGACGAGCAGGAGCCAGTAACCCCTCGGCGACCACGTCGTTCAACAGATTGGAGTGCCCTAGGGATCCGATGGCAATATCGGGGCGGACAGCTTGGAACCAGGGCATACCAGCATCTATCGTGCCTGCATGACCCCGAAGCGCCACCCCGACTCAGCGGTGCGTGCCGTCCTGAAGGACGCGAAGCAACTCGGCTGGCGCTTCGAGCCCGCCGCAGGCGGACGAGCGCACATCTTCGGCAAGCTCCTGTGCCCGGGCGGCCTCTGCCAGCCGGTCTGGGTGCTCAGCACGCCGCGAGGCGACGCGCAGAGCAGGATCCTTCGACGCAATATGGCGCGCTGTCCACACCGCGACAACCGAGAGTGAGAAACGCGTCTAGCCTGTATGTGTACTCAGCTGAGTGCGGTCCGGTACCGTAAGCCCATGCGAGGGGAGCGGTGGTAACGATGATTCGGGCATCCCGCGACCGGACGTACCTGTTCACGCTGGCGATAGACGGGGTCGATCTCGCAGACGAGGACGTCGTGGAGGCACTTGTCTCCGGCGAGATCGAGGTATATCCGGCCGTCGTGGCCGGAAAGGCGACCCTGACATACCGGCTGTCCGCCGAGAGCAGCTACGACGCCGTTATCGACGCCGTGACACATGCGCATTCACTGCTCCCCCACGTGAAGGTGTGTCGCGTGGAGGTGGACCTCGTCTCCATCAGCGACATAGCCGGCCGCCTGGGTCGGCCCCGCGAGTCGGTGCGTGCCTGGGTGGTGGGCTCGCGCGGGCCGAAGGACTTTCCCGCGCCGGTGACCGTCATCGGCGACGGCGTGCGGGTCTGGGACTGGCCCAGCGTGAACCAGTGGCTCAAGCGCGAGGGGATTGCGGGGCACGACGAGGAACACCTCCTCTCCCGTGAGGAGATCGACGAGTTGAACGTGATGCTGGTCCGCCGCTTCTCCGGCCTACGCGACAGCGCCTTCCGCCCGGACCGCTCGGTCTCACGATCCGCGATGCTGACCGTGAGCAGGACCAGGGTCGCGTCCCCCAGTGTCACCTACACGTCTTCCTCGTCATCCTTCACGAAGGCATAGGGAACCATGAGCGAAACTCGGTCCGACGAAGAGCTGCTCCAACAGGCCGACGATCTGATTCGTCAACTGGAGCTGGTCAGCGTCACCTTCGACCGGGCCGCTGGTGAGATCAGAAACCGGTCGGCGCTCGATATTCCGAGCGGCCAGGATGTGCCTACGCACGTGACTTTGATGTTGGCGCATCGCTTCGACGCAGAGGGTCTCACCTTCAAGCACGACGCCAAGGTCGCCATCGGTGGCAGCGACGAGGACGCGGACGATGCGGCCGCGATCGTGGAGGCTTCCATCGTCGTTCAGTTCAAGGCTGAATCACCTCTCGTGCCCGACCACGAGCGCGCGCTGGCCTTGGGGCAGACGCACAGCCACCGAGTCATGTACCCCTACCTCCGCGAATTGGTGCAGAGCATGCTTGCCCGGTTGGGAGTTTCAGGCGCAACCTTGGGCCTGTTCAAAGCCGTGGGATAGCTTGCGGAGTCCACGCCGGGCGGTTCTGGACGGGGATGGCAAACTCGGGTGATTCCGGGCGATTCCCTACCCAGGGAGTCGCCGCAAGCAGCATGAGTGACCCCGGCGCGGGGCAGCAGCGCGTTGCTCGACGACCACTCGGCGCGACTGTCCGACATCCGGGCGCAGCGGGTCTGCAAGCCGGCACTTTGCAAGCTGCACTTGAGGACACCAGCCGGTATGGTCCGGGCCTATGGGACAGGAGATCGACGGTCCGACAGCCGTCCGGCAGGACGTCGCACAATACTCGCTCCGCAGCAGCCTCCTCGTTCCCGCCCCCGCCGAACGGGCCTTCGCGGTCTTCACCGGTGCCCTCACCGACTGGTGGGTGCCGGAATACACCTGGTCCGGGCCGGCCG
This sequence comes from Micromonospora carbonacea, assembly GCF_014205165.1. Taxonomy (NCBI): domain Bacteria; kingdom Bacillati; phylum Actinomycetota; class Actinomycetes; order Micromonosporales; family Micromonosporaceae; genus Micromonospora; species Micromonospora carbonacea. Next base: position 6,882,886 of record NZ_JACHMZ010000001.1, read on the forward strand.
AGCTGGTCGAGTTGGGCGTCGAGCCCCACGCCGGCGGCATGCTCTACGAGATCGGCCCGCACGGGTTCCGCGCCGACTGGGGCCGGGTGCTCACCTGGGATCCGCCCCGCCGGCTGGTGTTCGTCTGGCAGATCGGGCCGGACCGGGTGCCTGTCCCCGACCCGGCGCGGGCCAGCGAGGTGGAGGTGCTGTTCCTCCCCGAGGGCCCGGAGTGGACCCGGGTGCAGGTCGAGCACCGGCACTTCGACCGGCACGGCGCGGCCGCCGAGGGGTACCGGGAGGCGCTCACGGCCGGCTGGCACGAGCTGCTGACCCGCTACCTTTCTTGCGTCCTGCACCCCCACGACAGCTGACGACCCGCGACAACGGCGTCGACCCCACGGCGGCCCGCGCGACGGTCAGCGGGTGAGGCCCTGTGCCGGCCGGGCCGCGGGGGTCACCTCCCGGCCGCCCAGGTCGGCGCGGCGGCCCGCCGCCGCGCCCGAGCCGAAGCCGGTGCCGGCGAGCCGCCTCGGCGCGGCCGTGCGCAGCCGGGGATAGACCTCGGCGACCCGCCGCTGGACCCGGTCGGAGCGGTCGGCCAGCACGAGCGCGACGGAGGGGCCACCCGAGTCGGCGATCGCGTCGGCCTCCGCCGCCGCCAGTCGCGCGCCGACCACCTGGGCGAACCCGGCGAGCCAGGACCGCCGGAACGCGGCCGGGTGCTCGCCCGCCGGGACCCCGGCGGCGGCCAGCCCGTGCGCGGCCTGCACCAGCAGCGAGGTGAAGAGCAGGTCGACCCGTTCCAGGTCGCTGGCGAAACCGAAGAGGTGCATGGCGAAACCGTCGCCGTGCCGGCGGCGCACGCAGCGGCAGCGCAGCGGGTCGGCGACGGCCGCGAGCAGGCCGGCCTTGTCCCGGGCGTACGGGGCGACGACCTCGACCACCCGGTCGCCGACCGGGTCGGTGGTCGGGTCGCGGGCCGCCAGCAGGGCCCGGTCCACGCCGTAGCGGGCGATCAGCTCGGTCGCCTTGGCGGTGAAGGCCGCCGACTCCTGGGGCGTGCAGGCCGGGTCCTCGGCCTTCGCCAGCAGCTTGCGCACCTTGGCGAGCATGGCCTGCGACATGCCACCAGAGCTATCACACCGGCCCCGCCACGGCCGGGCCGACGCCGGGAAGATCGACCAGTATCATCGTCCCGGTCGGTCGGCCGTCCCACCCGGACGGTCAACAACCCGTTGGAGGCACCCATGTCGTCCCCGGTCGTCCGCCTGCTGTCCACCTCGACGGCCGCGGCCGTGTCGGCGCTCGCCGTCGCCGCGCCCGCCGTCGCCGCCCCCGCCCAGCCGCTGGTGGCCGGCAACCTCGCCGGCACGTACGCCACCTGCTACGGCGGCGCCGTGCGCTCGTACTTCCAGACCGGAAGCTGGGGCGGCGAGGCCGGGACCTACCGGACCACCAGCCGCTGCGCGGACGTCAACGTCCGCAACGACAGCAGCTTCGGCACCCAGGCGTGCGTGGTCTTCGTCGACAAGACCAACAACTGCAACTACCTGACCTACCTGCCCGCGAAGTCGGGGTGGACGACGATCGCCACCAACGTCCGCGACGGGGTGAACTTCCGGGTCCGGTTCCAGAACCTGCGCTACGAGTACGAGCCGCTGGTCGCGTACCACGCGTTCTGACCGACGACGCCCGACGCCCGGCCCGTCGTCGGGTGTCGGGCGTCAGCCGGCCCGGCTGCGCAGGGTCGCCACCGTCGAGCCGGCGAGGGTGAGCAGGCAGTCCGGCAGCAGGCCGTCGGCGACCGCCGCGCCGAAGAGGGCCTCCCCCGTGTCGGCGTCGGCGTTGGCGTACGCGCTGACGAAGCGCGCCACCCAGCGGGTGTCGTAGCCGGCCTCGTCGATGCCGGGGAAGTCCAGCGCCGCGCCGCCGGAGGCGTGCACGTCCCCGACCATGGTGGCCGCGAGGCACCAGGCCACCCCGTACGCCCCGGCGAGGCCGGCCCGGTCGACCACCTTGTCGAAGGTGCCCACCACCGCGTCGCCGTCCCCGGCGAGGGCGGAGTGGAGCACGGCGGTCGCGTCGTCCAGCGTCTGCTGCGGTACGTCCGTCACCCGCCGAACTGTACGTCCGGTGGTCAAGCGGTGACCACCCGAGAGCGTGCGCCCCGTGACGGTCCGTGCGTCGCCGGGGCTAGCAGGGGCTTGACCCTGCTCCACGGTCCCGCCGATCAGCCAGGCACGCTAATGTGCGCAGCGGACCTTTCCCGGAGGAAGGACGACCATGCTCGTATCACCCGGCTCGCGCGTCGCCGCCCTGGCGGCGTGCGGGGCGCTGCTCCTCGTCGGCGCCGGCTGCGGCGCCGACAAGTCCGAGGAGGCGACCACCAACCCACAGGTCCGCCTCTACGGCAGCGACGGCAACATGACCAACGCGTACGCTGGCGAATTCAAGGAGCGCGCCGATCTGCTCGACGGCATGAAGGGCACGACCCCGCTCACGCCGTTGCCGGAGGCCTTCAAGAACCGGCTCCGCGCCGTCGACCCGAAGCTGACGGACTACCTCTACTCCGCCGAGTCGTACGACGCCGTCATCATCAGCGCCCTGGCCGCGCAGCTGGCCGGCAGCACCGATCCGGCCGCGATCGCCAAGCAGATCGTCGGCGTCACCAACAACGGCGAGCGGTGCGAGAAGGCGGCGGACTGCCTGCGGCTGGCGCGGGACGGCCGGGACATCGAGTACCGGGGGGTGTCGCTCAACCGGGCCGGGTTCACCGACGCAGGCGAGCCGGCCACCGCCAGCTACGCCACACTCACCTTCGGTGAGGAGAAGCTCGACGACGGCAAGACCGAGTTCGTCGGCGCAGGCGACGAGTCGGCGGCGAGCACCAAGAACCCGCCCCGGCCGCACCGGCAACGCACCGGCAAGGCCCCCTCGGCGCCCCTGGTCCTCGGCGGTCTGCTGCCGCGCACCGGCGACCTGGCCATCGCGTACCCGCCGCTGGCCGCCGGGGCCGAGCTCGCCCTCAAGGAGATCAACGCCGCGGGCGGCGTGCTCGGCGAGGACGTGCGCTGGGTCGACGGGGACGACGGCACGAACCCGGCCGTGGCGAAGGCGACCGTGGAGAAGCACATCGCCGACGGCGTGCACGTCATCATCGGCGCGGGCGCGTCGGGCATCTCCCGGGCCGTCCTGCCGGACGTGGTGGCCGCCGGCCTGGTCCTCTTCTCGCCGTCCAACACCGATGCCGGGCTGACCTCGATCGAGGACAAGGGGCTCTACTTCCGCACCGCCCCGCCCGACAGCCTCCAGGGGCGGGCCCTGGCCGACGTGATCCTGCGCGACGGGCCGCACCGGATCGCCCTGGTCGCCCGGAAGGACTCCTACGGCGAGGGCCTCCAGGAGAACGTCCGCGCCGAGCTGGAGCGGGCCGGCATCGACGGCGACCGGGTGAAGCTGCTGACGTACGAGCCGCCGGCCGACGCGAAGGCCCCGCCGCTGGACTTCACCGCCGGGGCCCGCGAGATCAAGGAGTACGGCGCGGACGCCGTGCTGGTCATCGGCTTCGGCGAGTCCGCGCAGGTGATCCGGGCGCTGGCCGACTCCGGGGTGCAGATCCGGCACTGACGGTCCCGGTCGAGCTGTTCGCGCGACGGCCGCCACCGCAGGATCGCGGGGGCGGCCGTCGCGGTTGCGGCTCCGGTCACGCAGCGGCGGTCACCGGTCCCGGCGGCGCTCCAGGAACTCGGTCATCCGCCGCCGCTTCTCCTCGTCCTCGAACAGCACCGCCTGGCTGACCAGGTCGAGGTGCGGGTGGGCGGCCGGGGGCGCGTCCACGGCCAGCTTGGTCAGCCGCAGCGCCAGCGCGGACCCCTTCGCCATCTCGTCGAGCAGCCCGTGCGCGGTGGGCAGCAGCTCGGCCGGCTCGTCGACCACCCGGTTGACCAGGCCGATCCGCAGCGCCTCGGCGGCGTCCACCCGGCGGCCGGTGAAGAGGAGCTCCTTGGCGAGGGCCTCGCCGACGAGCGCCGGCAGCCGGTGGGTCGCGCCCGCGCCGGCCAGGATGCCCAACCGCACCTCGGGCTGCCCGAACACCGCGCGGGCCGTGCACACCCGCAGGTCGCACGCGTACGCCAGCTCGGCCCCGCCGCCCAGCGCCGGCCCGTCCACGGCGGCGACGGTGGGCATCGGCAACGCCCGGACCCGGGCGAACACCGCCGAGTTGATCGCGGCGAGCGCGTCGAGCCG